>CAYFQH010000027.1:0-12973 GCA_964345215.1 uncultured Oscillospiraceae bacterium
AAAGGAACAGTGCTTCAGGGTGTCGATAAAGTCGACACCCTCCCAATAAAATGAATTTCATTTTATTGGACTTGCAGATTCCTCTTGTTCACCCTTGGGTTCACGGGCAGAGGAATCCGTAGAGTAGCGATTTTCCTAAGAAAATCGCCGAGACCCACCGCGCATGTCGCTGGGTCTCGATTTTATATGAAGGCGTCTTGCCGTCTTCATGCATCCCACGCTTTTTGTTTGGGGTTTTTTGACAGTCTGAGCATTGCTTCTGTAAAGGAACAGTGCTTTTTTTGAATCGTGGTTTTAAGCGGGAAGGGCTTGCTTGTGCGGGAGGATTTATATGAGGGCAGATTTTTACCCTACAGGACAGGCCTCAGTTCCTCAATGATACTATGTTTGATTTTTTGCAGGCTTTGAGGGCTGAAGGAGGAGGGGAAGAGCAGGTCTACCCGGCGGCACTTGCTTTGAATCCAGCTGCCGACGTTCTTTTCATCAAAAGAAAACCCTTCTGCGAAAAGGCGGCCCTCCAGCAGTTTTTTAGCCAAGTTGGAGGGGGAGCTATTAGGGTTATAATAGTGTGACAGGTAGCGGGCATTGGATTTTTTGCCAGCATAACCCACATACAGCAAGGCTTCGCCATAAAAGAACAGGGTGATGGAGCTGTTCCCCTCTTTGCGTTTTTTAGGGCGGCTGTGAGGGGCTGGTCGGTTGATGAGGGTAAAGGCAAAATCCAACTGAGGGGCGAGGGGTGGTACGGCCAGGGATTGAATAAAGGCGTAGAGGCTCGAAATCAGCGGATCATAAGTGGTCATGATGATCAAATCCTTTGCTGGGAGGAAGAGTAGAGGGACTGCTTAAATCAGGCTATTAAGATATTGATATATGTATCATAAGTCATTTAAGGGGCCTTGGCAAGGCGGTTTATAAAAAAGGGCCGGTAAGGATTGGGGTAAACCTACCTAAGAGGGGCTTGTTGTGATAAAATGATTTAAGCAACAGTCGCAATTTGGGCACAATAAACGGGCAGTTTTTTACGTAAAACATCAAAAAAATGCTCATTATAACGATGCTGTTCTTGGATTTTTTTTTATTTTTCGCAAAAATCGTTAGCCCCTTTATCGACCCTCTTTTGTGAGGTGTTACCTTTATATAAATCAAACATAGGTGCAAAAAAGAGAAAACAAACCACTGAACAGGCAAGGGGCTTTGAACTAAAAGAAAAGGAGAAACAAATGTTTAAAAAAATAACCGAATATATGACAAAGCCCCCTTTATATGCCCCAAGCACAGGCAAGTTTTGGGATGATGAACATATCTCAAAGGGGATGCTGGCCGCCCACTTGAACCCCAAAAACGATGAGGCCACCCGCAATCAATCCTTTGTAAGGGAATCCTTAAAGTGGCTAGGTGAAATACTGCCCCCGGAAAAGTTCTCCGCCCTGCTGGATTTAGGTTGTGGACCGGGGATTTATGCCGAGGGCTTTACTGAAATGGGCTACAAGGTAACGGGGATTGATTTTTCAAAAAGATCGGTGGATTATGCCAAAAACAGCGCCGCACAAAAAGGCTTTGCCATTGCCTATCATTATCAAAATTATTTAGACATGGATTATCAGGAGGCCTTTGATGCAATCACCCTGATCTGGTGCGATTTCGGGGTACTGGAAGATGAAGACAGGGCTCTTCTTCTTCAAAAGGCTTACAGGGCTTTAAAGCCCGGCGGAAGGATAGTGTTTGATGTGTTTTCAGCCGAAAACTTTAGCCGAAAAACCGAGGAAACCACTTATCGCTACCACCCTCAGGGAGGCTTTTGAAGCCCTTATCCTCATGTGTGCCTGAAGGCCCTGTACTTATATAAGCAAAATACACAGGCTACCCAGTATATTATTGCTACGAAAGAGAAAGTAAACTGTTACCTTATTTGGGAGCACTATTTCACCAAGGAAGAGTTAACGAAAGCCCTTGAAAAGCAAGGATTTACCTCCCTTCGGTTTTTCGAAGATGTTAAGGGCACAGCCTATCAAAAAAAGAGTGAAACCATTTGCGTAGTTGCGGAAAAGGGAAAAGCATAAAGGGCGATTCGCTCAAAAGGGGAAAGCATTGCCGTTTGAAAACCCCTGTTCTTAAAATAAAAGAGCAGGGGTTTTGTTTTTTTGCATACTTTGCTTTTATAAAGGCTAGTGGAGCACAAAGGTTTATTATCTAAGCCCAAAAGACTTTTTTTAGCCATTTTCCGCTACACGGGCTTTTTTGTTTAATGTTGGCTAAGTTTTACAAGTTGGCATATCCATCTTTAAATACCGCTGTGAAGCCGTACGCAGCTTCATTGGGTTTTGGAGAAATGAAGCGCCTTTGCACCTTTTGCTGTCTGCTTTGGCAAATGTTTTCTTCTGAGTAAAAAGGCAGCTAATTCCCCGCCTCAATGCTGATTTCGTTAAAGATGTTCAAAATATCATCCAGCACTGCTTTTTCTTTTTCGTTGCCTGCCAAATCCAAAATCACCTTGCCTTCGTGAAACATGAGGAGCCTGTCACCATACTCTAAGGCATAGCGCAGGTTATGGGTAACCATAATGGTGGTAACCTTTTTTTCAAGAACAACCTCATTGGTAATTTCCATAATCCGCTGGGCGGTTTTGGGGTCCAGGGCGGCGGTATGCTCATCTAAAATCAAAAAAGAAATCGGGGCCATGGCCGTCATAATCAGGGCCAGGGCCTGCCTTTGCCCCCCGGATAAGGAGCCTACCATTACATCCATTTTATTTTCAAGGCCTAGGCCCAGGGGGGCCAGCAAGGCCTGATATACAGGCAGTTTTTTGCGGTTTGCTCCCCGCTGAAAGCCGAATGTTTTGCCCTTGTGGTCGGCCATGGACATGTTTTCCAAAATGGTCATGCCCGGGCTGGTGCCCAAGGCGGGGTTTTGGTACACCCGGCCGATGTGCCTGTAGCGCTTAAACTCTTTTTCCTTGGTAATATCTTGACCGTCAACCAGCACCTGCCCTTGTTCAATGGGAATACTGCCGCAAATAATGTTGAGCATACTGGTTTTGCCCGAGCCGTTACTGCCAATAACCGATACAAACTGCCCATCAGGAATGGTCAGGGAAAAGTTTTCAAAAAGGGCCATTTCGTTTACCGTGCCCGGGTTATAGTGTTTATGAATGTTTTGAAGCTCAAGCACCTTCCCCTTCTCCCTTCTTTCTAAAGTTGCTGATGAGCAAAATGGCTAAAAATAAACCAGCGGTAATCAGCTTTAAATCCTTTGAGTTCATCCCAAGGCTAATGGCAAAGGAAATGGCCCCCTTGTAAAGGATAGCACCAATTAAAACCATGGTGGTTTTTTTGATAAAGGTGAACCTGCCCAGCACATTGGTACCGATAATCACCGCCGCCAGTCCCATGACCATAGTGCCTGTGCCCATGGTGATTTCAAAGAACTGCTGCTGTTGGCACAAAACCGCCCCGGCCAAGGCCACCAGGCCGTTGGCAATCATCAGCCCTTGAATTTTAACGATGCCTCGGTCTTTCGCCAGGGAGGTAACCAAGGAGGGATTATCCCCCACGGCCCGAAGGAGGTACCCTGCCTTGGTGCTCATATAACCATCCAGCAGCAGCTTTACAATTAAAGTAATTACCACAATCACCAGTAGGGGGCCATAAGGGGCCAGCCACACAGGTAGCCTCCCCCCAAAGGGGGAGGAAAAAATGGTTTGGTACTGGAAGATAGGCAGGTTCGACCCGGCCAATCGCAGGTTAATGGAATAGAGCCCTGTCATGGTAATAATGCCCGAGAGCAGGTCCCTCACCCGGCCCTTCACATGGATCAGGCCTGTTACAAGCCCTGCCAGGGTACCCGCCAAGGCAGCCACAAACAAGGTGAGGTAAGGATTCATGCCCTTGGTAATGAGCAAGGCCGAAACCGCCGCCCCAAGGGGAAAGCTGGAATCCACCGTTAAATCGGGAAAGTCTAATATTTTGTAAGTGATATAGACGCCAAGGGCCATAATACCATAAATCAAGCCCTGTTCCAAAATGGTGTTCCACTGGGTGCCAAAGTTTAAAAGCTTATCCCCTAAGGAAAGTAAAAAATCCATTTTTTCGCCTGCCTGTTCTTAAAATTTCGTTTTTGCTGTTAGGGTAGTGCCTATTCCCCCACTTCTTGGGCCCGTGCAAGCAGGGTTTCGGGCAGGGTGATGCCAAAGCTGTTAAGGGCCTGGGTATTAATGTATAGCTGGCTTTCTTCAATAATTTCGTAGGGGATATTGCTGGCCAGCTCTCCCTTTAGCACCCTGGCGGCCATTCGCCCTGTTTGAGCCCCAAGGGAAACATATTCCAGCCCTTCCGAGGCCACGCAGCCCAATTTTACCTGTTCAATTTCGCTGCCGAACACGGGTACGTTTTTAGCTTTGGCCCGGTCTAACACCAGCGACAGGTAGCTGACCACCGTATTGTCGGTTAAGTTGGTCATACAATCCACCTTGGATAAAACCGTGTCCAGGGCCAGGGCAATTTCGTTGCCTGCCCCAATGCCTTGGGCTACAATATCAAAGCCGTAATCCGGTGCCAGGGCCTGGTATTCTGCAATGGCGCTTTCGCTGTTGGCCTCGCTTAAGGTATATAAAATGCCAATGGTTTTAGCCTGGGGCATCATGGCCCTAATCATTTCCAGTTGGGCCTTAATGGGAAGCTTATCGCTGGTGCCGGTGATCTCTCCCGGGGCTTTTTGGTTTTCATCGGCCAGGCCGGCCATAACAGGGTCGGTTACGGCGGTGTAGATAACGGGTACCTTGTTGTTGCTGCCGGCAATGTAGGCAGCCTGGGCCATGGGGGTGGCAATAGCCATCATTAAATCCGGCTTTTCGGCGGCTTGGGCCCCGGCAATTTGGTTAGCCATGCCCATATCGGCCTGGGCATTTTGAAAGTGGATGGTAAGGTTTTCCCCTTCTATAAAGCCCTCTTCTGCCAGCCCCTTCATAAAGCCTTCCCGGCAGTTATCAAGGGAGCCATGTTCGGCAAACTGGGCAATGGTAATGGTGTATTGTGTTTTTTCGGCAACTGCAGAGGATACACTGGTAATTACTAACAATAAAGTCATCAGGGAAAGGGCAATCCGTTTTACCATTTTTTTTGTTTTTTTCATCTTGTTTTCATCCTTTCTGATGCAGGTGGTTTGGGCATGAGGGGCGGTTTTCACAGTCGCGATCTGTAAAAATAAAAACGCCTCAAGCAACAATTGCTTGAGACGGAATATACCGCGGTACCACTCAAATTGGCCAAAGCCCACTCTGCTCACATACCATCATATGCGCCGCCTTGATAACAGGTGCGGTTCCCGTTGGCATTTACCCTTTACAAAGATTGATGCCACCCTCGAAAGTCCATTGGGCAAAGGTTACCTGCTGTGGTCCCACTATCTACAGCTCCCTTAAAAGTAATGGTCTTTGCTTACTACTCTTTCTCACAGGTTTGTGTGTGGTATGAAATTACCGTAATTATAGCCCCTTGTATTATCCCTGTCAAGAATAAAATGTATTTATTGTGTTTGTGATTTTAAGCCTTTGAAACTTCATCAAGGGTATGAAGGTCTTCTTCTTCAAGGTGCCATTCAAGGGCAAGGCGGTTATCCTCAAGCTGTTGGATGTTTTTCATCCCCGCCAGGACCACAGCGTTTGGCAGGTAGTCTAAAATAAAGCGCAGGGCCACAGCGGAGAGGGGCCTTTGGTATTTTTCGGAAATAGTACGCATTTTTTTTACAATGGCCAGGTTTTGAGCCAGTTTTTCCCCATGAAAGTTAACATAAATGGCCCGGCTCCTCCGGTCGTTTTGGTCAAAAGAGCTGTTTTCGTCGTACTTGCCCGTTAAAATGCCCTGGCCCAAGCTGCCCCAAACCAAAGGGGTTAAGCTAAAAGTTTGGCTGTACAGGCGCAAATCCTCCTCGCGCTCCCGATTGGCCAGGCTATATTCGTTTTGCAAACAGTCAAAAAAGGAGGCGAAGGGGGCAATGATTTCCCTTTGTTCCTTAAAGATGTTGGACAGCCCGTAAGCCCTTATTTTGCCGGCTTTTTTCGCCTTTTCAAGGCTATGTACAATACTTTCAATGGGGGTCACCTGATCCCAGTAATGGATTTGATACAGGTCGATATAATCGGTTCCAAGGCGGCGCAAGCTGCTGTTAAGGGCAATTTCAATCCAGGAAGGACTATTGTCGTAAAAAGTCTTGCCTTTTTCTACCCTCACCCCAAACTTGGTGGCAATCACTCCTTGGCTGCGACGGCCCTTAAGGCCCTTGCCCAGGGTTTCTTCGCTTTTACCAAGGCCATAGGTATCGGCTGTATCAAAAAAGTTAATGCCTCTGTCCAGGGCTTTATGGATTAAATCTAAAAAATCCTGGGTATTGGTTTCACCCCAGCCATGTTCTCCCATAGGGCAGCCTCCTACACAAAGGCGGGAAACGGTGATATTGGTTTTGCCCAGCAATGTTGTTTCCATTTTGTTTTCACACCTTTATTGACAGGGGTTAGGCTGGCGGAACACGGCCTTTGCCTGATGATAACAAACAGCACTGGCTGCCAGTAAGCTGCAGTTTTGGTCGTATACAAGGGGGCTGCCGCTGGTTTGGGTGATAATACCTCCGGCTTCCTCCACTATTAAGGCCCCGGCGGCAAAATCCCAGGGGGAGAGAGTGAGTTCAAAGAAAATATCGCTTCTGCCTCCGGCTATATCGCACAAGTCAATGGCGGCAGAGCCGCTTCTTCGCAAATCTGCTGTTTCTCTTAAAAAACGGTAGGCGCAAAGCATGCTTTCCTTGGCCAAATTCGCATTGTAAGGGGAGGTGCCAAAGGCGGTAAGAGCCTTTTCATAAGGGTTTTGGCCTACCTTCATCCTTTTTCCATTTTCAAAGGCACCTTCTCCCTTTTTGGCGGTGTAGAGCTTGTTTTGATAAGGGTCGTACACAATCCCCCACAAAGGCTTGCGGTTTTGAACAAAGGCTACAGAAATGGCCGAAGCGCTGCGTTTGTAGATATAGTTTAACGTGCCGTCAATGGGGTCGATCACAAAATAGGCCCCTTCATCCATTCGCTGGTTTTCTTTTTCTTCAGCAAAAAACTTGGCTTTGGGGTAGGCTTTTTGAAGGTTTGCAATCAAAAAATCCTGAACATCCTTATCCATTTGGGTAACAAAGTTGGCGTGGCCCTGTTTTTCAAATACAGGCACCCCTTCGTCGGCCAGCATCATTTTACCGGCTTCTTTGATTATTTTGACCGCTTGGTCCATCTACATCTCCTCCTTTTTCTCTAAACAGTTTGTGCTAAAATCTGTCATCTGTCAATACCTTAGCGCTCCGGAGGATTAAAAAATCAAAAATCTAAAGCGAGGGAAGGGAATTGCCCTTTTATAGTGCATGCCATACCCCCAATCCTTTATTATTCCTTAGGCTTTTAACCAATGCAGGCTATCTCTTAATCAAAAGGATTTAAAGGGTCAAAAAAAGCCCTTGCAAAGGCGAAAAAAACCAGTATGATAGAAGGTAGATAAGAAGAATAATATGATAGAAGGAGGAGACGATAATGTCTATTCGTGTAACCATTTGGAACGAGTTTTACCACGAACAGCACCAGGAAGAGGCAAAGGCCATTTACCCTAAGGGGATACATCAAACCATTGCCGACTTTTTAGCCGAGGAGGACTTGATCATCCGTACGGCTACTTTGGAGGAACCAGAGCACGGCCTCACCCAGCAGGTGCTGGATGATACGGATGTGCTGATTTGGTGGGGCCATGTACGCCACCAGGAGGTGTCTGACCAGGTGGTGGAGCGGGTTGCCCGCCGTGTGCAACAAGGCATGGGCTTTATTCCTCTTCACTCGGCTCATGAGTCAAAAATATTTCAGCGGTTGATGGGTACCACCTGTTCCCTGCGCTGGCACGAGGAAGGGGAGAAGGAGCGGGTGTGGGTGATTGAACCCTCGCACCCCATTGCCAAGGGCTTGCCCCCTTATTTTGAAATACCCCAGGAGGAAATGTACGGGGAGCGCTTTAACATCCCCGCTCCGGACCGGCTGGTTTTTTGCAGCTGGTTTGAATCCGGCGAGGTTTTTAGGAGCGGCTGCTGCTTTATTCGCGGCAACGGACGCATTTTCTACTTCCAGCCGGGGCATGAAACTTATCCTACCTACCATATTCCCCAAGTGCAGCAGGTGATTAAAAATGCTGTACGCTGGGCAGCCCCCACCTATGAAGACAGGGGTGATTTACGCAGTGTCCACGCCATGCCTTTGTTGGAACCTGTTGCCAAATGAGGATAAGGCATCAAAAAAACTGCTGATTGCTCTATTATCCATTACCACTTCCCTTTCCGGTTGCTTCATTACAGGGCAAAACCGGTTGCACTACGGCATCGGTTATGATTAGCTTTTACGGGGCTGTGCATCTCGCGCCTTCGCCCCTTCTCAAAGAGCAGAATGGAAACATAGGTTATGGAAAAAGAATAAGTAAGATCTTACGCTTTTGTAGCATAAAGAGAATTAAGAATACGGGTGCAGGAGATCTTTATGCTTTAGGAGGTGGGTAAAACAGTGGTTTCATTATTAAAAGCAAACATTCATGATAGCGAAAAAATTTATGAGATGCAGCTAATCGGTTTTAAGGCTCTTTTGGATAAATATCAAGATTATGAAACAAGTCCGGGAGCAGAGTCACTTGAAATAGTCAGGTCCAGATTTAAATACCCACAAATAGATCATTACTTTATTCAATTACTGGGTGAAAAGATCGGGTATATTCGCATCAGCCAATTTGAAGAGAATAGTTGCGTACTTTCTCAAATGTTTGTATTGCCGGAATTTCAAGGGAAAGGATATGCCCAACAAGCAATTATACAGGTTGAAAAGTTATACCCCCAAGCGAAAAAATGGACACTGGACACAATTAAACAAGAAGAGAAGAATTGCCATCTTTATGAAAAAATGGGATATAAATTAACAGGCGATGAAACAAAAATCAATGATGGAATGGATATTGTTTATTATGCTAAATGAGCATTTCTATCGACCCATTATAATAGTAGCGTTTCTTCATCTGCTGCCAATATTCTAAAAAACTTTATAAGTGATAAGACAGGGTATTAACATATCCTGTCTTATTTTTTGCTTAAAAATCATTTAATTCTTTTTTGCTAAAGTTTTAACTTCTGTTTAGAAAAGGCCAAGAAACCCTGCTTTTTCTCAATGGAAAACAGGGTTCTTTAACAGGTTAAAAAACAAACCTTACGCCGGTTTTTTGAATGTAACAATTTTTACATGAGGGTGAGAGAAAATAAAACCACCGTAATCACTGCTCCTAAAGGCAGCGATATAGGGAAAGGGGCCTTTTTTGTTTTGTGATGAAAGGCCCGGCTGCCTAAAAAAGTACCCAAACCGCCGCCTAAAAAGGTTAGACCCAAAAGGGTTTTTTCCGGCACCCGCCGGCCTCCTCGTTTGGCTTGGCCCTTATCAAGGCCCATGAGGATAAAGCTAAATATATTATAGCCTGCCAATAGGTAACCTAGCGAACTTTCTATCATTCTATGATCCCCTTTAAATGTTTTATTCGTCTTCGACCAAAAACTGGCTAAGGTCTTTCAAGTCCCATTTCATCCAGGCCTCTTCCAGGGCAATTTGGGTTTGCATATTAGCCAGGCCGTTTGCCTTCAGGGCAGGGTTTTCTTCTTGAAATGCCCGTACAGCCTCCCGCGTGCTGCTTTTATAGGTACCGCTGATATGACGGGGCTCCAAGTACCCTAAATCGCATAGTTTTTGCTGAAGCTTTGTAACCGAATCCCCTTGATTGCCAAAGCGCATGGTGGTGCCGGCCACCTCTATGGGGGTGCCAAAACCCAGTATGTTTGAGTCCGTTAGAGGGTAAGTGTTGCGGGCAACAGCACTGGGGTTGTTTCCTTCAATAACGTGAATGATTATTTGCCCTTTTTCGTTTAGGGCGCAGTATTCAACCATGGCAACATGGTCTGTATCCGGCCCTTGGCTCCAGGTAAAAAACATCCAGTCTCCCGGTTGGGGAATGTAGTTGTTTTTATACAGGCGTTCCTCCTGCCCCCAAATCCACTGGTAGCCCCAGCCTTCAATATTTCCCTTTTTGTCAATGTAGCGGCCTTTTTGAATAAACCAGTCCCGGCCAACATTGCTTGCACCGTACAAGGGATAGATTTTGTTTAAAAGCTGCCGGCTATGGCGCTGGTCCACCTGGTCAACACACCAGCCTAAAAACTCGGCACACCACTGGGCATTGGGGTCTCCAAACCATTGGCCGTATTTTGAATAGTTGTTCCGCCCCTCTTCATAGCCAAGCTCTTGGATGGCTACGTTTAAAAGTTCTTGAACATAATCGGGCGTAGGGTATAAGGGGGAGATTCTGTCAATCTCCTCCTGCCCCTGGACCGAGACAGGACTCCCCAAAAAAACCACTAAAAAAACCATGCACAATAACTTTTTTATCTTCATCTGCCGTATAATCCTTACTGTTTTGTTAAAATCACCGGCACCGGCCGGTCGATATAAAGCCCGTCTTTTTGAGTCACACAGTCATAAGCCCTAATGTGAACCCCGGCTTTTTCCGCCTCAAGCAAGGCCTGGCCAAAGGCCGGGTGGGTAATGTTGTTGGGAGAAAAGGAGGAAACACCCTTTAGCTGAATTAAAAAATACAAATGGGCCTTGTAGCCCTTCTCTTTGGCCTTCATTAATTCATAAATGTGCTTTATGCCCCGCTGAGTGGGTGCATCGGGAAAAAAGGCCTTGTTGCCTACTTCAAGGGTCACGCCCTTTACTTCAATAAAATGTTCTTGGCCGGTCCTGTCTTTCAGCCAAAAATCAAAGCGGGAATGTTCAAAAACCACCTCGCCCCTAATTTCGTCATAATCCTTAAAAAGTTTTCCATCTTGTACAGCTTCTAAAAAAACATGATTGGGGGCCTGGCTGTCGATGTTGATCAGGATTTCACCTTTATAGGCTGCCACCAAATCATACTTCGTTTTTCGGTTTGGATTTTGAGCCTTGTTCACTAAAACCCGTGCGCCCGGTATTAATATTTCTTTGCAGCGGCCTGTGTTTTTAACGTGACAAGTTTCGATTGTATTTCCCAACTGAACGTTGGCAATAAAGCGGTTAGGCCGGGATATAAAAAATCCTTCCTCAATATGGCTATACCTCATCCTTCCCTCCAAAGCACAATGTACAGGGCACCGTCTTGGGCGCTGGCCTCAATACGAATGGGGAAGGAATAGTTGTTTTTAACAATTAAGTTAATGCTTTCATTGCCAACAGCCGCATCCATGCCATGGGGAAGGTATTTGGCTCCGGAAGGGCCGTGAGGGCGCCTTTTTACAATTTCGATGCCGGGCAGCTGGAGGGCTACGTTATAAAAGGTAGATGACACCTGACAGGTTCCGCCCCCGTAGCCCAGGGTGGTTGTGCCCCCGGCCAAAATAGGGGCCGGTTCGTAGCCGCTGGCCTTGCTGTAAGGGCCTAAAACCCGGTTGAAGTCAAGCTCTTCTCCCGGCTCAAAAACAACGCTCAGTTTTTCGCAGGCCACTTCAATATTTAGCATCCTGCTAACGTTTGACTGGTGTGTGGCTACAGAATAATAACTGGTATAAGCGGCAATAGGGGTTTCGCCGCTAATGGGGCTGTCGGTATAGGAAACCGGAACTAAATCACCAATGGCCCGCATGTCAACATAAGCGTAGCTGCGCCAGCGGATTACCCGCCCCCAGCCATCAGCAATGTCTAAAATAGCAATTTGGGCACCGGGTTCCAACGTAACGTAGGATTCGGCTGCCAAATTCGGTTCGTAATACACCTTGGTTTGTGCCGTGGTGACCCCAATGTACTTAAATTTTTCAACTCCGTAAGGAGGAGTATTTACCGGATCAACAGGCTCAACAGTGTATATCCGATCCCTTAACATATAGCCCTTGGCACCGCTTTTCTGCCCCTGAACCAGAACCCAGGTAGGATCTACCTGATAAATGTTGATGCGCTCACTCTCCGCAACAGTACCGGTGCTTTGGCTTTCCTTGTCTTTTTCCTGGCGGAGAATGGTTTGCTTTAAAGCCTTTGCCGTATACAGGGCGACAGACTCCTCTTGGCCTAAAGCGGGGGATAGGGTTGTTAAAGCCACTGCCAACAAACACAGCAGGCTGACTATTTTTTTGATGTTCCTCACAGGTCTTCCTCCTTTTAGTTTACCAATTTATATTATACCCAAAAGGGCTTCCTTCTAGCAAGGGGAAGACCGTTTATTTGCATGGGGGAAAAATTTAAAACCTTTTAAACTGTAATTCACTATTTGTAATGATTATTTTTTAATATTTAGTGCTATAATATATTTTGTTACATATTATTTCAATGGAGGATTACATGAACAACCATTTTTTTCAAGACATTGCTCAGGACAATCAACTTTTATTTGACCCACAAACAAAAACTGCATCCGGGAAAAAGGGCGGCTACTAAGTTGTTTTTTCACAGGGACCTGACGGCAGAAGTTACTTGATCAGCTTTTCTCTTATTACAAAAGACGGCCAGCTGCCAAACCCTAAAGAAATAAAAGAGATTTTTAAAGGGGTTAAGCATATCCATTTTCATAGTATAAACCGCTATAAAGTTAGTTTTTATATTTCAAACAGCATGGGTAAAAATAAAACAAGAGAAACGGTGACGGAGGTGATAAACACTTTGACTGCTGCTTTTTTACAGCAGCAATACCAGGATGCCTGCCAGCAGTGTGGTGCTACAGGCAAAACCGCCGTATATAACATGCAAGGCAGTGAAAAAATGTTTTGCCCCAGCTGCTTTGATGAGCAAAGCGCCAAAATGGAGGAGGCGGCCCATAGCAAAAAGCAGCGGAAAGAAAATATATTTACAGGCATTATTGGTGCTTTGCTAGGTTCCCTTATCGGTGCTTTTTCTATTGTTGTGCTGGGCCAGCTA
>CAYFQH010000027.1:13073-26516 GCA_964345215.1 uncultured Oscillospiraceae bacterium
TGCTTTGCTAGGTTCCCTTATCGGTGCTTTTTCTATTGTTGTGCTGGGCCAGCTAGGCTATGTTTCTTTTCTTTCAGGTCTGATAATGGCTGTTGCAACATTAAAAGGCTACGAACTTTTGGGGCACAAATTAAGCGGGAAAGGTATTTTTATTTCACTTGTCATCATGGCCTTGATGGTCTATGTAGGCAACCGCGTGGACTGGGCTATCTCAATAGCGCAATATTTGGAAACAGATGTTTTTACCGCCTTTAAAATCCTTCCCCTGCTGTTGGAAGAAGGATACCTTACCGGCAGCGAATATTATTCAAGCCTCGCATTAACGGGAGTTTTTTCTATGTTGGGTATTTTACCTATCGTTTTTGGGTTTTTACGGGGCAACAAAAACGAAGGCAGTCTTTACAAAATCTCTGAATAAGGGAAAAATCCTTTGAGGGAGATAGCCTTCTATCTACTGATCATCTATTTGGCCCAAGAACAGTAAAAGTTTTTGGGCTGTTTTAATTTAGGAAACACCCTGTTTTGTATGGTGTTTTTCTAGAAAAATAGCGCGTGTATAATCAGTTGAAAAGCCTTTATTTTTTTATTTTAACTTACAGCAGATTCAAAACAAAAATCAGCTGTTCGTCTATTTCTCCTGTTCTGCGAACCCCCGTATCGATAAAGCCATGGCTTAAGTAGAGGCCCTTTGCTAATGTATTTCCCTGCTCTACAGCCAATACAATTTGATGAATATGGGGGTAGTTTTTTCGTACATAGCCTGGAAGCAGGGAGAGAACTTTTTTTCCGTAGCCTTTTTTGGTATGGTTGCTGTCGGTTGAAAAGCGCCTGAATAAAAGAGCATTGGGGTTATGCCAGTACTGTTCCCTTTCGCACCCCTCATCCAGCACAAAAAAGGAGACCAGATGGCCATGGTCAAAGGCGAGGATGGAATGATAGCGGTCATCTTTTATAGAAAGGGCAACACTGTCTTGAGGCCTGCCCGTATAATACAGCATGTCGTCGGTTAAATAATATTGAGCAACAGCCTTTTGATGTTTTGCCTTGTATTTTACCAGGTGCATTTTGACACCGCCTTTTAACAATTGTGTACATCAAACTTTTTTATAGCAGCAGCGGTAGAAAAACCTGCTTTTTATCAAAATCAATGGGTCTATTAAAGCTGCCCCGATTAAAACAAGCAGTGTTTTTAAGCATATTCCTATACGCATATACCACAAAACGATAACACTGCTTACTGCTTTTACAGCAAATTCAAAAACACCGCATGGGCGGCGTTTTTGAAGAGGGCACTTGATTATTTGTCTTTTTTTTCGGCTTTGGATACGTCCATTTCCGTTTCAACACAGCCTTCTGGAAACTCTGAAGAGCAGACCATTGTCTCATCGCTATGGATTGTCGCCTCTTCGTTCGTACTTTTTTTAACATCCTTTGGATCCGGCAACTGATTCTTCATCATCTATAAAGCCTCCTTTTACAATAAGGTTGTATATTTACCAGTAAGTATATTATACCAACCCCGGCTAGGATATGCAATTTAAAAAGGCCTTTAGAAGATTTTAATGTACCAAAAAACGCTGATGGTACAACAATCAGCGTTTTTTGTACACGGCAGAGCCGCACAATATGGCGTGCCTGGAGGGATTCGAACCCCCGACCTACTGGTTCGTAGCCAGGCACTCTATCCGGCTGAGCTACAGGCACATAGGCCGTCTTCTATAAGACGCATGGATTATTATAGCAAAGACCTGGAAAGAATGCAACACTTTTTGATTTTTTATGGCCGCAAAATTTTAGCGAGAACATCTATTGGCAAAATGGAAAGAAAGAAAACCGCTGCTGGATTAAGCCAAGGGAGACCATGTTTGAAAGAGAAAGCTTTTTGCCACAGGTTCTTTTATGGGGGTTAGAGCCTTTTACTATTGGATTCACGATAGTAACTACCTAATAACAGAAGAAAATAAAAGCCAGAAAGGAACTTCCGAAAAGTGGTCTTTTTCTTTTTCTGGGGCTCATTGCGTTATTTTAATGAGCCAGTTTTTAAAAATCAATTCATTGCAAATTTATAACATTCGTTTTTTAACTATCCACAGGGGAACGCTTTTTAAAGAGACTATGCAAAGGTGAATGGTCATGCAAAGTTTGTATATCAATAAGGAATAGAAGCGACATCTTTAAAGGATTACAGAAGGGCTGATTGAATACTCATGCTGTATATTCAAGATGATTGAAGAAAAAGGAACGGGAACAGAAAAACACGAACTATCCACAGTTTCCACAGGTTTGTCCACAGAAAAAAGGCTAAAAACCATGAAATAGACAGCTTTTAAACAACAATCAGTAAAAAAGCATGTGGAAGAAAAAGTTTTCCACATGTGGAGAGCCTTGTTAAGAACTGTTATAAAAATCTAACAATATGAAAAAAAGCCTTGACAAAAAAAGTTTGAGGAAGCCAGAAGAAGGGAGGGAATGGGAGAAAAACAAGAACAAAAACTTGATTTTTTTAACAAAAATGCAAAAACAGGATACCGCTAAAAATGCCCGGCCGGTAACAAAAGCTACCGCCGGGCATTTTTAGTGGTATATAATTTTAAAAAGCTGTAACCATTAAGCACATCAATAAAAGGCAAGCAAAATCACACTATTTTACGGCAGGGCGTTTTTTAGCGCCTGGCTTTCTGATATGCAGCCTTGCTCTAATCCACGGCGTTTCGGGGATCCTGGCTCTTTCGCTTGGGAGCCTTGGGGTTAATGTACTCCACTTCCAGCCTGTCAAAGGGCAGGGAATCTACAAAATCCTGGGGATAAAAGCGGGTTTGGGAAAAATTTTCCCATTCCTGCTGGTTCTTATTAAGCCACAAGGGGGCAGATAAATCCAGCTCCTTTAAAGCCTCCCTAAGGGGTTCCACCGGATCTTCAAAGGTGGCGGGCACCGTCACCTGTTTTACAATCCGCCCGTTTTTAATGCCCCTAACCCAAATGCTGGTATTCTCCATTGTAAACCTCCAAAATTATTCAATATCAAGGGCATCCAACTCATCCCGGGTAATGAGTACTTCCCTTGGCTTGGCCCCGGCGGCCTGGCTGATAATGCCCCGGCGGGTCATTTCGTCAATTAAACGGCCTGACCGGGCATAGCCGATGCGCAGCCGCCTTTGGAGCATGGAAATAGAGGTTTGCCCGTCTTCCACTGCCATTTCAATGGCCTGGCGCAAAAGGGGGTCTAAATCGCTGGCATCGCTTGTGCTGCCCCCATCACCGGCAAATGCAGGCATGCCGTTTCCGCCCCCTTCCTGTTCCAACTGTTCAAGAACTGTGGGGTCGTATTCCACCTGGCTGTGGCTCCGTACAAAGTGGGTAATCCGGTTTACCTCCTCATCGGATACAAAGCAGCCTTGCACCCGGGTAGGGGTTCTGGCCCCGGAGGGAGAGTAGAGCATATCCCCCCGACCCAGGAGTTTTTCAGCCCCTACGGCATCCAAAATGGTTCTGGAGTCGATATTGGAGGAAACGGCAAAGGCGATACGGGAGGGGATGTTCGCCTTAATCAGGCCCGTAATCACATCTACCGATGGGCGTTGGGTGGCAACAATTAAGTGAATTCCAGCAGCCCGGGCCAACTGGGCCAGGCGGCAGATGGATTCTTCCACATCTTTTTTAGCTGCCATCATTAAGTCGGCCAATTCGTCAATCACCACTAATATAAAGGGCAGCTTCTCCTCATCTGGGCCTAGGGCGGCATTGTACCCTGCCATGTTGCGAACCCCTTTTTCCGTAAACTTGTGGTAGCGCTCCATCATTTCCGCCACCGCCCAGGAAAGGGCTCCGGCGGCCTTATGGGGGTCACTGACCACAGGCACAATCAAGTGGGGAATACCGTTGTAGCCTTGGAGCTCCACCACCTTGGGGTCGATCAAAATCATCCGCACCTCCTCTGGGGTGGAGCGGTAGATGACGCTGTTAATAATGCTGTTTATGCAAACGGATTTACCGCTGCCTGTGGCCCCGGCAATTAAAATATGGGGCATACGGGATAAATCGCAGATAATGGGCTTGCCTGCAATGTCTTTGCCTAAAGCCACAGCCAAGGGGGATTGGGCCTGGCCCATCTCCTTTGACTGGAGAACTTCCCGTAAGGTAACGGCTTGAATTTCTTTGTTGGGCACCTCGATGCCCACCAGGGATTTACCGGGGATAGGGGCTTCAATGCGCACCCCGTTTGAAGCCATGGAAAGGGCGATATTATCGCTGATGCTGGTAATGCGCTTTACATTTACCCCGGCAGCTAATTCTAGTTCAAAGCGGGTGATGGCAGGGCCACGGGTGATGTTTTGCACCTGGGCGGCAATGCCAAAGCTCTGTAGGGTTTCGGCCAGGGTAGTTGCCCGGGCCTGGTCTTCCCTGGAGGTATCCAGCTGGTTTTGGCTGGGCATGTGGAGCATATCAAAGGAAGGATAGGCGTAGGCAATTTGCTGTTTGACTTCCTTCTTTTTCTTCTCTGGCAGGTTTTCCGGCAGGGATACCTTAGGGGCTCCAATGTCCTCCCCGCTCATTTTAGCCAAGGGGGAGGGGGATGGCGGTGCCGGGAAGTAGGATAAAGGTCCGCTGGTTTCCTTTTGATCATCTTGTCCGATGGAGAGAGTGGATTCCTCTTGTTTAAAAACAGGGGCCGGAGGGGCATAGTTTGATACAAGGGGAGCTGCCGGTTCAAAAGATGTTCCACTGTTTTGATCAGAGGGCGGCTGGATGCCGCCAGCCGGAGAAAGAGGCTTTGTTACCCGGGTTTTTGTTTTTTTATCAAAACTGGGTGGCGGGGCATAGGTACCCTGGGAGGGGTCAAAGGGATCGGCAGCAATAACCTCGTCATATAAATTTACTGTTGGTTGGCCGGTATAGGCTGGGGGAGGCTGAAAACCGCCTCCCTGCTCCTGGGCCATGTAGGCTTCCTCATTTTCCTGGGCTTTGGGTGATAGCTTGTGGCTTACAAAAGAAGTGAAGGCAGAAAGGGAAAACTTGGGTTTTTTTTCTGCTGGAGCCTGGGGGTAGGCTGGGGGCATCAAGGGAGGCTGCTGATAGGGCTGTTCATACTGTTGCTGCTGGTATTGCATTTGCTGCTGGTATTGCATTTGCTGCTGGTATTGTTGCTGCTGCATGGCCATATAGCGCTGGGCCTCCTGTTCTTGCCAAAGCTGTTCCCGGGCGGCTTGAAAAGCCGCTTCCTCAGAACTTAGGGGTTCATCCTGGGGGGCACCATAGCGAATCCGGTCAATCAGGGCCCCTATATCCAGCTGAAACAGCCACACAGCAAGGCCCATAATGACAAGGGGCAGTACAATAATAGAGCCTACCCGCTGAAGAACCATATAAAAGGGCCAGGCAACCAGCATGCCAAGAAGGCCGCCGCCCTGATGAGTGCCCATGCTCAACTGATAGCTTTGGTTTAAAAAGTTGCCGAAGTTTTTAGCATTGGGCACCTTTGTTTCTCTAAAAATAACCCGGCTGATGTAATCCATCAGGGAATAGTTGGTCCGATCTTCTTTGTCGTAGGTGTAGCTGACCATAATAATAAAGGCCAGCGCGCATAGATATATCAAAAAAGAAAGGATTAAATCCCTGGGCGAAGCCTTTTGACGGGCAGACAGGGCCAGAAGCCCTCCGGCCCAAATTAAAAACAAGGGAAGTAAAAAGGCCAGGGAGCCGGCCAGGCCGTAAATTAAGTTTTTAACCACAACAAAAACAATGCTCTCTAACTGTACAAACATGGCCACCAGGGCCAAAAGCCCAAAGGCAATGAGCAAAAGCCCCAAGAAACCTCGAAGCATCAAGGAATCGGTGGAGTAGGTTTTTTGGTTAGAGGAACTTTGCTTTTTCCTTTTTTTACGAATCGAACTTTTTGCCATGCCGGCCTCCCATATAAAAGCTAATGAAAATCAATTATTGTACCACCATGATGCAAGATAAAACGCCTTGTTCATCCCCGTGGAGGCGCAGCTGGTAATCGCCAAAGCGATAATAGTCGCTGACTCCTGGTTCAAGCCAGTACTCATAGGCGGTTTGTTCATCCACCTCAAAGGTACTGGCGGGCTCTCCAAGCACTTGGCGCCATTGTTTTTGGGTAGTTTTGCCCGTAATCAGCCCATACAAATTCCCTCTGGTGGTGCGGATGCCTTGAACAATAGACTGGTCGTAGCCGCTATGAAGGTTGTCGGTTATGAGCCATACCTGCCTAAAGAGAGGGTCTTCAATATGGATAAAGCGGCCGCCGGGAAAGTTGTCCGGATCGCTTAACAGCCGGTGCTCTTCAATAACATGGGGCAATTTATCCCCAATGGCTACAGGAACCTGGGGCAGAGTTCCTTCCTTTATGGCCTGCTCAATCAAAGGCAGGCTATCGTCGGTTAGGGTGAGGGATTCTTTTACCCCCAAACGGGCCAGGCTGCTGTTTGTTTTCAGGTTCAAAAATTCTTCCAGCTCAGCATATAAAAAGTGGGTGGAACCGCTGTACCCCGATAGGAAGGAGAAGGCCTCGGGAGAATAGTAAAAAGTAATGCCCAAATCATCAAGGGCAAAGTAAGTTCTTGGCAGGGGGGTCATGGCGTCGTTTGTCATGTAACCCGATAAGGTGGGATAAAGGCTTTCATCAATGGTGGTTTCCATAAAGGTAAAGGCTTTTTCAACATCCAAAAACAATTCCTCCGGGGCAACGACTTTGCCTGCCAGCAAATCAAAGGTTATTACGCCGTACTCCTGGCCACTCCAGCCCTTGCCCATATCGCCCAGAGCACTTAGGGTAATGGAGAGAATATCTTCCTTTAGATAAGCTTTGTAGGAAACATCAAGGCCCCAGCCTCCTGCCTGCAAGGAATTCAAGGTAGTGATGCGCTGGTCAATTTTTCCTTCAGAGTAAATGGCAATATTAACGGCCATATCTGTTTGGGGGTCGGCACTTCCAAAAAAAACAGGGTAAACAATTTTACCATGGTCGTTTTGGTAGGTAGTGTCAGTGAGGGTGTAGGCCGGTTTTGCTCCCTGGGCAGTTTCTTCTTTTTCCTGGGCCAAGGCCATGTGGGGCGTAACAAAGGCACAAAGGGCCAGGGTCAGGCTTAAAAATCGCATCTTATATTTCACGTTGTCATTCCTCCTTAACGGGTAAAACAAGTAAACACAAAAATTCTATGATAGAGTATAATTGTACATCATTGAGCAAAAGGGTGCAAGGGAAGGGGAAATAGCTTTTTCTTTAATATTAGTAGCGAATATGGTATACTTTTGGTTTAAAAATAGATTCTTTTTTTTAAAAAAGGGGAAGAAAATTCCTTTCCCGTTCGTTCTATGTTTGGCAGAATAAACTTTAAATGGCAATAAGCAAGAAAGGCCGGTAACAGTGATGAAAAAATGGAGAAATAGAATATATGCGTGTTTGGCAGTCTGCCTGGTATTAGGCCAGCTTAGCCCCTTGATGTCCAGGCCTGCCTGGGGGGATGAAATACAACCTGGGCAGGAACCTGCCCCTCCGGCTCAAACGGAACAAAGGGAGCCACTGCCCCAAACGCCCCTGGCAGAGCAAACCCCACCCCAGGAGCCAACGCCAGGGGAGCTGGGCCCCGCAGAAACCCCGCCTTTCTCCCCTTCTGTAGAGGAAGAAGAACCCAGTGTAACCCGGGATCCGAACCTGCCTATGGTAAACCCCGGAGAGCCCGGGGGCCAAACAGGCCAGCCTCTTCCCCCCGGCCAGTGGAACGAGTCTTTTTGTGACCATGCAAACATTAACTGTGTCCAGGCTCCGGTTTGCGATAAAGACCACCAGGAGCACATTGTACAAGATGTGCATGGCCTTAAGGTTGCTGCATGTAAACTGGGCCGATGGCTTTTAGACCAACAGGATGAAATACACCGCATCCAAAAGGGGGAAGCCATTGCATCCTTTACCGGTAAAGAAGACGGGAAGATTGACCTGAGTAAAGGCGGGGCTCTGATTCGCCAAAGCGGTACCTATTGGGTTACCGGCGGCAGCGGAGAGGAGAAAATTGAAATTGCCCCCAACCGGATTGTAAACCTGGTTTTAGAAGAAACCTTGGGACAGGAACTGATTCTTCACCCCAATACAAGGGTTAATATTTTACCTAAAGCATATAACAGCTGGAATAAAATTGAAATTGGCAAAAACAGCGAAGTGCGCTTTATGGGCACCGGTGCCCTAAGCCTGGGGCAAAGCCTAGCTGATGACAGCGCTTATATTGACGTAGCCCGGGGCAGCGTAAACCTGCGGGGCATTAACGAAAAACACGGCCGGGCCCTTTATGTGTTCCCAAGCCAGGGGGCGGCTGAAATTGCCATTGAAGAGAAAACGCTGGCCCAAACAGCCGATAAGGATGGGAATTATTACGTTTGGCTTACCCCTGTAGGAGGTGCCTTGGGAGGTATTACCTACGAGGCGGAGCTCATTGGCACTAGGCTTACCATTACGGCTCAAATAGGCCAAGGGCAGCTGCCCCAGGACCCCCAACCAGGGCAAGAACCCCAGCCACAGGAAGAAATTGAAACCCCAGCGCCCCCTGTAAAAGAAGGGGCAGAACAGTTATACGAAAATAAAAGCATTTCCATTGGGGCCGGGCAAAGCTATACCCTATCGGGCCTGTTAGAAGGAGAGGACAGGGAATACCTGGTTACCTTTGCCGCCAGCGGCAGCACCCTTGTTTTAGACAACTTAAAACTTGCCACAGGCTCCGCTTTGGTGGTTAAAAATGCGGGAGAGAACGAAATACAATTTTTAGGGGAAACAGCCGGCCTGTTCATCGAAAACAGCGGTACCCTCAACCTCTTTGCCAACGGTGCCTCTCTTCTAGGCCCAATCAACCTCTCTGGCGGGGGGAATACCTTTTATCAGGGAAACACGGAAAGCTTGCGGATTTTAAACCAGCCGGTTGTGATGGCTGCCCTTGCAGAAGGAGCTATCGACAAAAATACGGTATTTTTAAACCAGGGCATGGCCCTGCCTCTCATCTGGCTGGAAAGCAAAACCTTCCTCATCCCCCAAAGCATGGAGGGGAACTACCTTTTTACCTTGGACAAAAATGTGCTTCAAATGGAAGCAAATCCCGCTAAATATATGGATGAACCGGACATGGCCCAGGCTGCTGTGGGGATGATGCCCCAGGCGGAAGACCAACTGACCGAGACGATCACCCTTTCCGAAGCAGAAGGGGATATTACCCTTAGCCTGAACACAAACTATCATTTTATCGGTGGCGGCCAACCCTGGAACAACGGAATCATCATCCCTTCAGGCTATGAAGGCACCATCACCTTGGATCAGGCCCTTGTGCAAAGCCTTGCCCTGCCCGATTCGGGAACCATCGCTTTTACCCTTGTTGGGCATAATGAAATTGCCCAGCTTACAGGGGGGAAAACGAGCCTTGCCTTTAGCCAAGGAGGCAATATCACCATTGGTCAGTGGCAAGCTGATACAGCCTTGGGCACAGTGTTAGGCAATGTGCAAATTACCGGGGATAAGTCTTTTACCCAGCCAACCCAAACGGTTGTGCTGCTGAAAGACTCGGCAGGGCAAAGTGCTGCCAACCAGGTGGTTGCGGTTACCTTGGAAGGGGAAGCCCCCTTTAATGCCCTGGTGTTTCCCGATGGGACCCTTTGGTTTTGGGGAAGAGAAGTGAACCAAGACAATATTACAGTGCAAGGGTATGAGGCTACCATTGTTATAAAAGATGGCCAGCCCCAGGGCCCGGTAAATATTTCAGGCGAAGCAGGCGAATGTAAGGGGCTGGAAGCAACCATTACCTTTTCATCTCCCGGGGGCAACAGCGCCGGCATTGTTTATACCATTACCGCCCAAGGCGAGGAATTGCCCCCAGGTTATGTGCCTGACGCACAAATTGCCCAAGGCTTAAAAGACTCTAACGGCCTTTGGAAGGTGGTTATATCCCAAGGCCTTGAAAAGGGAAAAACCATCAACTTCAGGGCTTATGCAAGTGCCATTGGAGGCCTTGAACTAACAAAAGAAACAGAAGACTACTTCCAGTTTAGCCAACAAACCTACAGCTTTTTGGTAGAGGGAAGGCAAGCCTTCCCTCTGGACAGCATCAAGCCCGATTCCAAATTTTACGACGGCCAGGCCTATGCCTTTACAAACCTGCCCCAAGGGGTTAACTTAACTTATAAAACAGCCGGGGGCAATGGGCTTGCCCAAGCGCCTATAAATGCGGGCAGCTACATTGCTGTGTTTGAAGTGCCCCAAGGGCACCCCGATTATTTTGAGGGCACCTTTGAAAAAGCCATTGTTATTTCCAAAACCCAAAACCCGGCCCAGGTCAGTGTGGTTCAAACTACCTATGGGCAACGGCTTCAAACCCTTGTTATCGGCAACCTTGGAGGGGAGCCGGATATTATTTACCGGGGTATTCGGGATACCAGTTACCAAAGCAGCCTGCCTCCCAGCTTTGTAGGTAGTTACGAGGTGGTTGTAACCATTTCCGGCAGCGAAAACGTGGCCGATACCCAGGTAATCATGCCCTTTTTCATCTACCCTAAAAAGGTAATCATCTGGCCGGAAGATAACCTGCTTAAATATGAAGGAGAAGAAGACCCGCCATTCTCCTTTTATTACGATGGCATCATTCCAGGGGAAGAATACTTGTTGGAAGGGTTCCTCTTCAGGGCCCTGGGGGAAGAGCCGGGATCTTACCCTTATACGGTACGGTATTTATCGGCCGGGCCCAACTACGTGTTTGAACTATCCCCCTATGCAGGGACCTTTACCATATTGCCTGGCGAAAACCCTGATCCTACCGATCCTACGGACCCCACTGACCCCACCGATCCAACAGACCCTGGTGATGGGGGGGATGGCGATCCCGGCGGCGGGAGCGGCGGTGGTGGCGGAGGTGGTGACGGAGCCGATAAAATTGTTCCCGTTCACCAAAAAATAAAACTCCACAATGGAAAAACCCTGGATATTCTTTTAAACACCGCCCAAACCTTAAACATCAATGGCCGGGAATATGCCCGCCTCATTTGGGACACCCAAGACAACAAGGTTCGCCCCTTCAGCCCTTCTTTTAGAATTACCCAGGATGCCACCCAGGTGCTCTTACAGCTTGAAACCGAGCCGGAGCTTAAAAAAGACGGGGGCTATCAAACCGATACCGACGGCAACAAGCTGTACCGGGGCCGAAGGCTGGAATTATCCTATTCGATGATTGGCAAATTAAAAGAACTGGGAATCACCCACGTCAATATGGGGGTTAAAAATGCCTCCCTTTTGGTGGGCCTGGATGATTTGCTCAATTCTGAAATCAGCCAAATGGTAAAGGATAAGAAGTTGGCTCTAAACAAAGGCACCTTCCATATTACCCTTGTACCCCAGATTCAAATGCAAGGGCTCCTCCCGTCCCAACAAGAACTAGTAATGAAGGAAAACCTTTTGGGTGATGTATACAAAATGGAGGTGGAACTCCTTTTTGGCGAAAACCGTTACGACATTACCGCCATGCTCAACACCGCTTCCCTCCAAATCGGTGCTGAAGATATTTTGCGCATTATGGATATTGCCAAAAGCACCACCGAGCGGGAAGCACCAAGTCCCCAGCCATCGGCTTCTCCCGCCCCGTCCCCTACACCACAAGGGGAAACAACGCCGGTGGAAGAAACGGCGGCTTCTGCCACACCTCAGCCGGAAGCCAAACTGTTTGAAATTGTCAGCATCTCCTCAAGTACAAACCTTATCCGGGGCAATACCCTGCTCATCGAGCCCTATATGGACTCGGAAAAGCAAATGCCCTTCCAGCTCCTTCGGGGTACCCAGCGCTACTGTACTGTAAAGGCATCCCAGGAAGGCCTATACTTTATAAACTACATTGAGCAAAAACCTGCCGAAACCCCGCCTCCTGAAACCACCCAGCCGGCGGAAGAGAAAAATGGAAGTTAAACCTGCAATCCACAAATTCAACTTAAAAAGAGAAGCGTTGCCTTCTCTTTTTTTTTCTGTTATGGTATACTTATTCAATTGAACAGGTGAATACGTTGTTGGTAAGCATATTCATACCGGTTATGGAAAACAGGAGGATGGGCCATGTTTGGAAAAATGATGAACAACTATTACTATGGTAAAAGCGGAAAGGGCGATTACAATAAAGAAGATCTGCCAAAAAACCGGTGGCAGCTTTTTTGGGAAATGCTCCGCATTCGTTTTTCCGGCTTGATTCGGCTAAATTTATTATATGTGCTGGTATGGGTGCCCACCATCTTGGTTGTTTTATTCTCTTTTTTAAATTGGTATAATCTGCTGGCTGCTTTTATTGAGGGCACCATTACAGCCGATGTTTTTTCCGAAGCCCAATATTCTCTCGTTTTTATGGGGCTGTTAATTTTAATCCCCTGCATTGCCATTACCGGCCCCTTTACAGCCGGGGTTAGCTATGTAACCCGTAACTGGGCTAGGGATGAGCATGCCTTCATCTGGTCGGATTTTAAAGATGCCCTGAAGGAAAACTGGAAACAGGCCCTGGGTATTTCTGCCATTACAGGCTTTGTACCCTTTGTTGTATTTGTGTGCTGGAATTTTTATGGGCAAATGGCTTCGGGGCAAAACAACATGCTCTTTGTTATTCCCCAGGTATTAACCTTGATTTTAGGCTGTGTGTGGGCCTTGGGCCTGGTGTTCTTCTACCCCTTAATCATTTCCTACAAGCTAAAGTTTACAGGGGTTATTCGCAACGGGCTGCTCCTTGCTGTGGGCAGGCTCCCCCAAACCATCGGGGTGCGGTTGGCCACCCTTATTCCAGCTATGATTGCCTTTTTATTGCTGTATTTTACCTCCCAGGTTCAATGGGTGGTGCTGGGGCTTTTAATCTATTATATTCTCGTTGGCTACAGCTTAAAGCGCTTTGTAGATGCCAGCTTCACCAACGCAGTTTTTGACCGGTTTATTAACGTGCACATTGAAGGGGTGGAGGTTGACCGGGGGTTGAGCAAAGAAGATGATGATGAGGACGACGAGGAGGATATGGAATAAGCAAGAGCCTGTAAAACAAAGTTGATTATTTTAAATGAAGCAAGGCGCCGGCAATCCAACCGGCGCCTTTTTATTATCAAGGTGCCTCAGCCAGCATGGCGCTGCATTTGCCTATTTTATGTTTTGCCGAAAAGAAAATACAAATATAACAAGGATGGAAAAAACAGAACAGAAAAAAGGAATCTTTATTTAATAAGGCAAGGCCTTGCGGCAGACTTTAGAAAAGAGAAAATAGCCCCTTGCCGCCCATTAGTAAAAGCTGGGCAAAAAACCATTCAGGCCGCAAATAATGGCTCCTTTAAATTTGGCGGAGGCGGTCTCCTTTTTCAAATTGTGACCTGCCATAACTTGTGTTATAATAAAACAACGCTAAAATTCAAAGAATAGGAGGAAAAACATGGATATTGTAAAGTGTT
>CAYFQH010000028.1:0-25378 GCA_964345215.1 uncultured Oscillospiraceae bacterium
GATATCCAAATCGCTTACGAGAAATTGCTGAAATATGTAATGGCCTTAAAGGTTCATTTTCAAAAAGTGCAGCCCGCCAACTATACTTTCGCAAATGTATACCTCGGTTTTATGGACTATACGTATTTTTATTTCTTCAATGATTTTCTTCGTAGTAAAAAACTGCGATTTGGAATTGTTCTAAATCACCCTAAAATGCAGTTTGAACTTTGGCTATTGGGGCAAAATGCGAAGGTGCAGGATGGGTATTGGGAATTGTTGAAGGAAACTAAATGGAACATGGGGCGAACAGCTAAACCCAAATACTCAATTCTTGAAGTTGTTTTGATCAAAAATCCAAATTTTAATGAACTGGATACCTTGTCTGATGAAATCGAAACTGCGGCACAAAGAATAATAGAGGAAATGATGCTCTACCTCCAAGGTTAGTTTGGCTCCCACAACGGAATAGGAGCTGAAAATCTGCTGTGTTTTTGTTTGCAGTCTTTGTTAAAGGACATCGCTTAGAATAGAAAAAAACTTGCCATGACAATTATAGCAGCAACGCAAAACGGCCATTGCGTTAGGTGCTATACAGAGCAAAGCACTGAAAACACTATGCTTTTTCTGCTTTAGGCAGAGGACATCATGTGCAATTGCCATTTAGCATAAGCATACTGCTGGTAGGGTTTATTCTCAAAAGATGAACTTAAGAAACTCGTAAGAATTCAAAATAGAAATCCCAACAGCCTTAAAGTTGCCTTTTTATTGTGCACCTGTACAAAACATGCTATTATAAAGCTAACAAAAAACCACAAAAACCTTATATTGAAAGGAGCATTTTAATGGCTATTGAAGATATTCGCTATCCTTCTTATAACAAAAAGGACACCATTCAAGGGTGGATATACACACCCATTACCCCGCCCAGGGGCATTATTCAAATTGTTCACGGGTTTGGGGAACATTCCCGCCGCTACATGCACATGATTTTAACCTTTTTAGATGCAGATTTTATTGTTTGCGCCAACGACCATGTTGGGCATGGGTTAACGGCACAAATGAATAATAGTTGGGGTTATCCGGGGGATAAGGGTTATATGACCACCATTGAAGATGAGCATAGCCTGCGTAAGTTGGTGGAAGAAAAATATCCGGGTCTGCCTTTCATCATGTTTGGGCACAGCTGGGGCTCTATGATAGCCAGAGGCTATGGGGCAAAATACCACCAGGGGATGCAGGGCCTCATTTTATGCGGCATAGCAAGTCAAATGAAGAGCCTTGATACCATGGACAGGGAGAAGATCCACCAAGATATTCTGGCCGGTAATGGGCCCAAGGAAGCCCTTGAATACATGGCCCAATTATTTGCCGGCATGACTGATCGCTTTGCAAAACCAGCAGGCCCTAATGACTGGATTGCCAAAAGTGCTCAGGTGGTTGCCGACCATGCCGGGGATCCCAACAATTTACAAAAGCCTGCTACCATTGCCTTGATCGCGGATTTTGTAGATTTATACGATGATATTATGAGCCCCCGTTGGGCCGAAAAAATCCCCCCCATCCTTCCTGTTCATATTATTGCAGGGGACGGTGACCCGGTTGCTAACTATGGGGAAGGGGCTTACCACGTTTTAAACCTTCTTTGTGAAAAAGGGCATCGGAAGGTCACTTGTAAGGTCTATCCTGGTTTCCGCCACGAAATTCATAATGAACCGGAAATTCGCGATGAGGTAGAGTGGGATTTGGTAGAATATATTGATTCTATTTTATAATCAGGCTGGTTCTGCAAGGTCATTTTCATTTCTATATCAGGTGGGTTTTAAACTTGGAGAGGCTGTTTGATAAAACCTGAGCTTTTGCTGCTTAAAGAAAAATAGAAAAGAAAAATACCAGCCTGGAACAACTTGAATCAACTGCGAATCAAAACACTGGAAGGCCTTTTTATCAATCAGAGAACAAGGGTAAAGAGCAATGATCAATGATGCTTTTAAATGGATTGCCTATCAGTTTCATTTGGCATGGCTAAGGGTATATTATTAACATAAAGCCCTTTCGCTTTTTGATTTAGATTTTGACTTAAAGGAAAAATGTATATGAAAAATATTGATATCCACATTGATTTTGCCTGCCCATTTTCTTATATTGGCGGAGAACGAATGATACAGTTTTTAGAAAAACATCAGGCCCCCTCAACCAATATCCGTTTTAGAAGCTTTCAGCTCCAGCCGGACGATGACAATACAAAAACCAGTTACATCCAAAACCGCTTCCGTGCTTCGGGCATGGGCAGCTTGGATGAATATCGAAATTATTTTAACAATGGCATTGGCCGGGCTGCTGGGGAGATTGGCTTAAAATACGATGTTGACACAGTTATTTCTGTTAACTCCATCCATGCCCATATGGGTCTTCAGTATGCCACTCTTTAAAGTTATGTCCGGGCACTTTGAGCAGGGAAAAAACTTTTATGATTTTTCTTTTATCAATGGTGTGCTTGAGGATTTAGAGCTTGACGTGAAAGACTTTCATAATAGGGAAGAGGAAATGCGTCAACTGGTAAACCAGGATAGAGCCCTTGCAGCCCGGCGGGGGATTCACAGTGTGCCCACCTTCTACAGGGATGGCATTTTGCTCCAAGGTACGGGCAGTATGGAAGAATTTGAACGAATAATGTTATAGTTATAAATTAAAAAAGATGGCTTGAGCCATCTTTTTTAATTTAATTGGGTATATGCCAATAGCTTCCAATAAAAAGAAATTTTATTAAGTTGGGAATTCGCCTCTTTTTTGCTGCCTTTTAAAAAGGAAGAATTGCATTTTTTATGCTGACTCCGCTTCTTAAGTAAAAGTTTTTTTGTTTTTTAAATTTGTTTGCATAGAACTTGGTATGGGTAAATTAGTATAAGCGGCCATTGGCTGGTATATAGCCTAAACAGTTTATTCCAAAACCATTGGCATAAAACCCATATTGAAGGAAGGAAGGAAGGAACCCATGAAGAACATAACCCATCCCGTATATCAAAATTATCCGGAGCAGCCCTATATCTCCCCCCAACGGGATTTAAAAGCCTGGGCAGAGACCCCTGAAAAATTCCCCTACGGCATTGTTGAAAAAAAGCAGATGGAACGGTTGCCCGAAGGCCTTTTGCCGGGGGATGTTGTAATGCTTTGGCGTATTCACTTTAATAATTTCACCAACGAAACGACTATTCCACAATATTTTGAATACCGTTACGGAGTTAACAGTGATCAGAGTATTGCTGTACTTATTCGCCTGGGCTATGTACAAAAACTCCAGGCAAAGGATTCGGTTCATTTATTGAGTATCCCTGTTTTAAAGCGGATTTTAAAAAAATATACTGTAGATACAAAAGGCAAAAAAGAAGAGCTTTTATTGCGGATAGGTGAAAATCTCACCGAAGACCAGCTGGCTAACGATATACTTCTGCGCAAGTACCAAATTACCCCCGAAGGGGAAAAAGTGCTTCAAAAGTACGATGATATTATACAAAAACACGGGCCTAAAATGTAAGGATACCCTTAGTGACGAGGGGTTGAAAATCAAAGGCAATAAGAAAAAAGCCTGATATGTTTTTTGTGGTTTTTGATAAAGCCTGCTGGTTTATTTCCTTCCTCAGTAGGGGATAAGCTTCAACGAAGGCAAAAAGAGGCCTTCGTCAAAACAAGCTCCATTAAATAGCATATAAAAAAGGCACCGGTTAATCCACCGGTGCCTTTTTTATATGCTGTTTTTTCTTTTTAAGAGCCCCTGCCAGGTATTTACCCGTATAGCTGTTTTTACACTTGGATACTTCTTCCGGGGTGCCCTTGGCAATGACCTTGCCGCCCCTAAAGCCTCCTTCGGGGCCCATATCGATCACATAGTCGGCGGTTTTAATCATATCTAGGTTGTGCTCAATTACAATTACGCTGTTACCCGTATCTACCAAGCGTTGTAGCACTTCAATCAGCCGGCTTACATCGGCGGCGTGCAAGCCCGTGGTAGGTTCATCCAGTACGTAAATGGTTTTCCCCGTGGCCCTTCGGCTAAGCTCTGTTGCCAACTTAATCCGCTGGGCCTCGCCACCCGAAAGGGTGGTGCTGGGCTGGCCCAGCTTAATGTAACCAAGGCCTACATCGTATAAGGTTTGCAGTTTGTTTACAATAGAGGGATGGTTTTCAAAAAATAAAAGCGCTTCTTCTACGGTCATCTCAAGAACATCATAAATGGATTTATCCCGATAGAGGACTTCCAGGGTTTCTCGATTGTAACGCTTACCTTTGCATACTTCGCAGGGTACATAAATGTCGGGTAAAAAGTGCATTTCAATTTTAATCAGCCCATCCCCTGTGCAGGCTTCGCAGCGGCCTCCTTTTACGTTAAAAGAAAAACGGTTTTCTTTATAGCCTCGGGCCTTGGCTTCGTTGGTCATGGCAAAAACCTTGCGGATATGGTCGAATAGTCCCGTATAAGTAGCCGGGTTGCTTCGGGGCGTACGGCCAATGGGAGACTGGTCGATATTGATAATCTTGTCCAGCTTTTCCACCCCTTCCATAGAGGTGAATTTGCCAGGATGGGTTTTTGCCCGGTTCAGTTTTTTGGCCAGGTATTTGTATACAATTTCATTTACCATGCTGCTTTTGCCGCTGCCGGAAACCCCTGTTACGCAAGTAAGGACCCCAAGAGGAAAGTCAACTGAAACAGATTTTAAGTTATTTTCTGCTGCCCCTTTTACTTTTAAATAGCCTGTGGGGGTTCTGCGTTGGTTGGGTATGGGTATTAGCTTTTGTCCGCTTAGGTACTGGCCTGTTAAGGAGTTGGGATTGGCCATAATTTCATCTACCGTACCTTGGGCCACAACCAGGCCGCCGTGGGCCCCGGCCCCAGGGCCAATGTCAAAAATATAGTCGGCCGCAAACATGGTTTCCTCATCATGTTCTACAACAATTAAGGTATTGCCCAAATCTCTAAGGTGCTTTAAGGTGGCAAGGAGTTTGTTATTATCTCGTTGATGAAGGCCGATGGAAGGCTCATCTAAAATATATAAAACCCCCACCAGAGAAGAGCCAATTTGGGTTGCCAGGCGGATACGCTGAGCCTCGCCGCCGGACAGGCTGGCCGCTGCCCGGGACAGGGTTAAATAATCCAGCCCTACGCTTACTAAAAAGCCCAGGCGCGTATGAATTTCTTTTAAAATTTGTTCACCAATCAATGCCTCTTGGGTGGTCAAGGTGAGGTTGTCAAAAAAAACCTGTGTATCAATAATGGCCAAGTCACTGACTTGAGCAATGTTTTTATCGTTTATGGTCACAGCCAGGGCTTCGGGCTTTAAGCGCTGGCCTTTACAAGCAGGGCAGGGAGAAGAGACCATAAACTCCTCATAGGCAGCCTTCATTCCCTCGCTGGTGGTTTCCTGGTAACGCCGCTCTAAAGAAGGAATAACCCCTTCGTAAAGGGCTTTGAACTCCCCTGAACCATTGTTGTTGGCGTACTTAACAGTAATCTTTTCCTTCCCGGCACCGTACAAAAGCAGTTGAATCACTTTATCGGGCAGTTCGCCAACAGGCACGTCCAAGGAAAAACCATACTTTTCTGCCAGGGCTGCAAAAAACATACTGGCAGTGCTGGCTGGATCCTTACTGTTCCAGCCCATGGCATTAACTGCTCCCTGGCGCAGGGAGAGGCTTTTGTCGGGCAGAATGCTGTCGGGACTAATTTTCATTAAGGTACCCAGGCCGCTGCATTGGGGGCAAGCTCCAAAAGGGCTGTTAAAGGAAAACATCCTGGGGGAGAGTTCTTCAATACTGATGCCGCAGTCAGCGCAGGCATAGTTTTGCGAAAAAAGCAGCTCCCCTTGGTTAAATAGGTCGGCTACTGCAAGACCGGCGGCTTGGGTGGTGGCTGTTTCCAGGCTGTCAGCCAGGCGCTGGGTAAATTCCTTGGTATCTTTTGTAATTAGCCGGTCAATCACCAGTTCAATGGTATGCTTTTTTTTCTTGTCAAGGGAGGGGGTATCATCCAGGTCATAAAGCTCTCCGTCGATACGGGCACGAACAAAGCCCGATTTCTGAGCCTTTTCCAAAAGCTTTACGTGCTCCCCTTTCCTGGCTCTTACAATGGGGGCCAAAATCTGCATACGGGTGCCGACAGGATAGGCTATCAGCTGGTCTACCATTTGGTCAATGGTCTGCTTTTTTATTTCCTTGCCGCAACTAGGGCAGTGGGGAATGCCAATACGGGCATAGAGCAGGCGCAAATAATCATGTACCTCGGTTACGGTACCCACGGTAGAGCGGGGGTTGCGGCTGGTTGTTTTTTGGTCAATGGCAATGGCGGGGGAAAGGCCGTCAATGCTGTCTACATCAGGCTTTTCCATCTGGCCTAAAAATTGGCGGGCATAAGAGGAGAGGGATTCTACATAGCGCCGCTGGCCTTCGGCATAAATGGTATCAAAGGCCAAAGAGGACTTTCCGGAGCCGGAAAGTCCAGTGAAAACGACTAATTTATCCCTTGGAATGTCAATATCAATGTTTTTTAAATTATGCTCTCGGGCACCTTTAATGGATAATATGTTACGCAAAAATGATTACACCTCGATAAGTTTGTATTGCTGGGTACCAAGGCCCAGCTTTTCTGCGTGGGTCAGCTGGGTTTCCCAGTTGGTTTCCGGATGATTGTTGATAAAGTGATCCTGATGGGTTTGAGGCTGCTGGCTTAAACGGCTGCCGGGCAAAACTGGCTGGCGATTACAGGCATCGGCACAGGCTCGGTCTAATGCAACAGGATCAAAGGACGCAAACATGCCCACATCGGGAATAATGGGCAGGTCGTTTTCACTATGGCAGTCGCAGTAAGGAGATACATCAATTACCAGGCTAATGTGGAACTGTGGGCGCTCTTTTACAACTGCATAGGTATATTCAGCAATTTTTTTGTTCAAAATATCGTTGCTCTCGTCGCTGGCAGGTTTTACTGCATCCTCAGGGCAAACACCAATGCAGCGGCCACAGCCAACACACCTGTTATGGTCGATGTTGGCCTTATGGTCAACCATGTCAATGGCGCTGTGGGCGCAGTTGCGCATGCAGCGCCGGCAGCCAATACAAAGGGCACTTTGTATACGGGGTTTTCCTGAGGAGTGCATCTCCATCTTCCCGGCCCTGGAGCCGCAGCCCATGCCGATGTTTTTAAGAGTGCCCCCAAAGCCTGTCGATTCATGACCTTTAAAGTGGGTAAGAGAAATAAAAATGTCTGCATCCATAACGGCCCGGCCGATTTTAGCTTCCTTTACATAGTCCCCGTCAATGGGTACCAGGGCTTCATCGGTGCCCTTTAAGCCATCGGCAATAATCACATGGCAGCCGGTAGAGAAGGGCGTAAAACCGTTTTCATAGGCAGAGTCTATATGATCCAAAGCATTTTTACGCCGGCCTACATACAGGGTATTACAGTCGGTTAAAAAAGCTTTGCCCCCTTCTTGCTTAATGATGTCAACAATGACCTTTGCATAGTTGGGGCGCAAAAAGGCAAGGTTTCCTGGCTCGCCAAAGTGAATTTTGATGGCCGTGTACTTTTTTTGAAAATCAATGGTTCCAATGCCTGCCTTTTTAACCAACATGGCTAATTTTTGCAGAAGGTTTTGCTCTGATGTGGCACGTAAATTTGTAAAATATACCTTAGAGGGGGTCATGGGCCTCGCTCCTTTATTATAAAATGCACCTATTAAGTGTAGCATAAGAGGGGAATTTAGGCAATGGATATACGAAAGTTTGTTCCTGTTAAAAACAAAATAAAGGCTGATGTTTTTCCTCGCATCTATGGCTGTTCAGAGCCAGGTATGGTATAATAAAACAGAACAGATGTTCTTACAAAACGGAGGAAAAGCATGAACCAATTTGTATTAAAAGCCCCTTATCAAGCAAAAGGGGATCAGCCTCAGGCCATTGATGTATTAAGCCAGGGCATAAAAGAAAACTTAAGGGACCAGGTGCTTTTAGGGGTTACTGGATCGGGTAAAACCTTTACCATGGCATCTATTATTGAGCAAGTGCAAAAACCAACCCTGGTTATTGCCCACAACAAAACCCTGGCGGCTCAGCTTTGCAGCGAGTTTCGCCAGTTTTTCCCCGACAGTGCGGTGGAGTATTTTGTAAGCTATTATGACTATTATCAGCCCGAGGCTTATATTGCCTCATCGGATACTTATATTGAAAAAGATGCCTCCATTAATGAGGAGATTGACCGGCTGCGCCACAGTGCCACTGCCGCCTTAAGAGAGAGGCGGGATGTGATCATCGTTGCCTCCGTTAGCTGCATTTATGGTATGGGTGCCCCGGAAGAATACGAAGGGCAGATGATTTCTCTGCGCCCGGGCATGGAGATGACCCGAGAGGCCCTTTTGTATAAACTGGTAAGCATTCAATACCTTAGAAACGACTTAGACTTTGCCCGTGGCACCTTCAGGGTGCGGGGAGACGTTGTTGAAATTATTCCCGCCAATGCCTACGCCCAAGGAATTCGGGTAGAGTTCTTTGGCGATGAAATTGAGCGGCTCAGCCAGTTTGATGTGGTCACCGGACGGGTGGTCAACAACCTGCTCCACACTAGCGTTTTTCCTGCTACCCACTACGTTACGGATAAAGACAGGATGGAAGCGGGCATTGTTCAAATAGAAAAAGATTTAAAAACTCAGCTTGAAAAATTTGAACAGGAAGGGAAGCTGCTGGAGGCCCAGCGCCTTAGCCAGCGAACCAATTATGATGTGGAAATGATGCGGGAGTTAGGATACACTACCGGCATTGAAAACTATAGCCGCTACTTTGATGGGCGCAAGCCCGGTGAAACCCCTTACACATTGCTGGACTTTTTTCCTAAAGATTTTATGGTGTTTATTGACGAAAGCCATGTTACCGTGCCTCAAATCCGCGCCATGTACCGGGGAGACAGGGCCCGGAAAGAAAACCTGGTAAACTACGGATTTCGCCTCCCCGCCGCCTTCGACAACAGGCCTCTGCTTTTTGAAGAGTTTGAACAACGGGTGAAGCAGGCTATCTACGTATCGGCCACCCCGGGCCATTATGAAATGGAACGAACCCAGCAAACGGTGGAACAGATTATTCGGCCTACAGGCTTGTTAGACCCGGAAATTATTCTCCGCCGCGCAACTGGCCAGGTGGATGACTTGCTGGGCGAAATTTATGCTGTTGCCGAAAAAGGGCAGCGGGTTCTTGTAACCACCTTAACAAAACGCATGGCCGAAAGCTTAACGGATTATCTAAAAGAGATGGATGTGCGGGTGCGCTATTTACATAGCGATATTGAAACCATGGAGCGAACAGCCCTTATCCGTGATTTGCGCCTGGGGGAATTTGACGTGCTGGTAGGCATCAACCTTTTGCGGGAAGGCCTTGACCTGCCCGAGGTATCTTTGGTAGCCATTTTAGATGCAGACAAAGAAGGGTTTTTACGAAGCGAAACTTCATTGATTCAAACGGTGGGCCGGGCTGCCCGAAACATCGATGGCCGGGTGATTATGTACGCCGATAAAATGACTGATAGTATGATGCGTGCTATATCCGAAACAAACAGAAGAAGGGCCCTACAGCAGGCCTATAACGAGGCCAATGGCATTACCCCCCAAAGTGTACAAAGCACCGTACAGGCTTTGCTTGAAATAACCCAGCGCCTTGAAGATGAAGCGCCTAAGGACATGACCCAGGAAGAGAAGGGGGAGCTGCTGTTAAAGCTTGAAGACCAGATGCTTTCTGCCGCCAAAGATTTGGACTTTGAAAAGGCTGCCGCCATCCGGGATGAGCTGTTTCAGCTGCGAGGCGAAAAAACGATAAAGCAGCCGGAACAGGTAAAGAGAAGGAAAAGATTTAAAGGGAAGTAAGCTCTATTTTAAAATAAAAAAACGCCCTTTTGGGCGATTTTCACCCTATACCGAAGCTCTTCCTTTTTTTAAAAGGAAGAGCTTCGGTATAGGGGACCGACGAAAATGAACTGCAGCAAAAACCCCGGGCCAGACGATGAGGCTCCGAGAAAAAAGCGCTCTCTTTGAATAAACGCCCCACAAGAAAATCGGGCCCAGCAAAAAACGCCCCCCTTCAGGATCACAGGGTCAAAAGGGGAGGGCGTTTTTTTAATGACTAAGCGAATTATTTGCCAAGGTAGGCTTTTTTAATGTCTTCGTTAATCAGCAGTTCCTTACCGGGGCCTGTCATGGTAATGCGCCCGGTTTCAAGGACATAGCCAACATCTGCAATGTGTAAAGCCCGGTTCGCATTTTGTTCAATAAGCAAAATAGTAACCCCTTCGCCGTTGATTTTTTGAATAATGTCAAAAATATCCTTTACAATCAAAGGGGCCAGGCCCAAAGAGGGTTCGTCCATCATCAGCAGCTTGGGCTTGCTCATTAAGGCCCGGCCAACGGCTAACATTTGTTGTTCGCCGCCAGACAGGGTTCCTGCTGCCTGCCAGGAGCGTTCTTTTAGCCGAGGAAAGAGGTCGTAAACCCACTGCAGGTCGTGATCCAGCTTGTCTTTACGCAGGTAGGCGCCGATTTTTAGATTTTCAAGTACCGTTAAATCAGGGAACACCCGCCGCCCTTCCGGCACCATGGTAATGCCACGGGAGACAATGCCATCGGGGGCCAGGGAGGTGATATTTTCTTCTTCAAAAGTTATGGTGCCCTCAGCGGTTTTAACCAGGCCTGCAATGGTACGCAAGGTGGTGGATTTGCCTGCGCCGTTAGCGCCGATAAGGGTTACAATCTGCCCCTGCTCTACATGAAAGCTAATGCCTTTTACAGCTTCAATGCCCCCGTAGGACACTTTCAAATTATCGATTTTAAGCATCTTCAACCACCCCCAAATAAGCATCTATCACTCGTTGATCTTGCTGAATATAGGCAGGGTTTCCTTCGCAAATCAGTTTACCAAAATCCAGCACATAAATCCGGTCAGAAATATTCATAACCAAATCCATGTGGTGTTCAATTACAAAAATGGTTAGTTTATATGTGTCACGAATTTGCTTAATAAATTCGGCCAAGGCTTGAGTTTCTTGGGGGTTCATGCCGGCTGCCGGCTCGTCAAGCAAAAGCAGGGTAGGTTCAGTAGCCAGGGCCCGGGCAATTTCCAGCCGCCGCTGAATGCCATAGGGCAATGAGCCTGCAATTTCATCTTTTAAATGGGCCAGGTTCTGCTCTTCAAGCAGGGCCAAGGCCTCTTTTTGCATTCGCTCCTCTTCCTTATGGTTTATTTTAAAGGTGGCGGATAAAAAGTTTTGTTTTGCCCGCATGTGTTTGGCAATCAGCACGTTATCCAAAACGCTCAGGGCTGAAAACAGGCGAATGTTTTGGAAGGTTCTGGCGATGCCTAAATAGGTAATACTATCCGGGGTGGGGCTGATAGCCTTGGTATAAACCCCTTTGCTGTCGCCCGTGTAGAGTTTTTTCATTTTTCCTTGGGGGTAGTTTTCTACAATGGGCTGGTTGTTAAAGGAAATGCGCCCGTTGGTAGGTTCATACACCCCGGTAATGCAGTTAAAGGCTGTGGTTTTGCCTGCGCCGTTAGGGCCGATTAAAGCCACAATTTCTCCCTGGTTTACTTCCAGGGATAAGTTGTTTACGGCAATAACCCCGCCAAATTGCATGGTTAGGTGTTCTAAGCGGAGGATATTATTACTCATTTTTTCACCTCCGATCCTTCTGGCACTTTTCGTCGCTTATTTTTAATGTTCCTAAATACGTCGGTTAGTTCCTTGTCGCCCATAATGCCTCTGCGGAAGAAGAGCACTACAAACATAATGACAACCGAGAAGACCACCAGCCTAAAGCCGTTTCTAAACAACCATGGGGCATGGATACCCAGGAAAGGACTTTGGTCAAGGCCTCGAAGCCACCATTCGGAGGAGGCTACATATAAAAAGGCGCCGATAACGCTGCCCGAAATAGAGCCTACACCGCCAAGCACCACCATGAGCAGAATTTCGTATGTCATAGCCGCTTTAAAGTTGTTGGCCTGTACGGTGTTGGCAAACATGGCCAAAAGGGCACCGCCCACCCCGGCAAAGAAAGAGGAAATACAAAAGGATAGTTGCTTGTGCTTATACAAGTTTATGCCCATGGCTTCAGAGGCAATTTCATCTTCCCGGATAGATTTAAAGGCCCTGCCATAGGACGAACGGATAAGCATAACAATTAACGAAATAGATAGGGCAGAGATGGCCAAGGCAAACACCGTTGAGAAATCAAGCCCTCCTACCTTAAAGGCACTTAAGCGAACATAGTTTTTAAGAGGGTTGGAGCCGTTGGTAACAGGGCCCAACTTTCCCCAAAGGAAGATGGTGCGGATAATTTCTGCAAAACCAAGGGTGGCAATGGCCAAGTAGTCACTTTTAAGGCGCAGCACCACCAGGCCGATAAGCCAGGCGAACAAAGCGGCTGCGGCCCCAGCCAGCACAATAGAAATCAGAACCCCCAGCACCATACCCGGACCGCCCAGAAGGTTGCCGAAAATTTCCGGAAAGGAAATATCAATTACATAGTCATAATACTTATATACGGAGGCCCGACTGGCCGAAGGAATGGAAAAGATAGCATAGGTATAAGCGCCTAAAAGCATAAAGCCCGCCTGACCCAAAGAAAAAAGGCCCGTAAAACCGTTCAGCAGGTTCATTGAGGCGGCAACCAAAGCATAAACAGCAGTTTTTTTAAGCACTGTCATCAACATGGAAATGCTGCCTTTGATGCTTTGAGGCATGCTGGCAGATTTGGATAAATGCTCTAAATAAAGCACAAGGGCACAAGCTGCCAAGGTAACAAAAAGAATGGTTGCTGCTTTGCGCACTTTTTGTGAACGGGAAGAAGGGCCTGTTTGTATTTGTTTTGTCATTGCTTTCCCCTCCTTACACTTTATCGGTAACCTTTTCACCGAAAAGGCCCGTAGGTTTAAAGACTAAGATAATAATGAGCAAAACAAAGGTAAAGCCATCGGAGAAGGTGGCCAGCTCCATTGAGGAGGTGGTAATGCCCATTTGCATCAGCACCGTATCAAGGCCCTTGATTAAGCTTTCACAAATACCAATAATAAAAGCACCGATAACCGCCCCGGGAACAGAGCCAATGCCTCCAAACACTGCAGCAACAAAGGCCTTAAGCCCCGGCATGGCTCCAGAGGTGGGAACAACCCCAGGGTAGTTGGAAAAGTAGAGTAAAGAGCCGATAGCTGCCAGAAAGGAGCCAATAATAAAGGTAAAAGAAATAACATGGTTGATTTTAATGCCCATTAGCAGGCTGGTTTCAAAATCTTTTGAAACGGCCCGCATGGCCATTCCAATTTTAGTGCGATTAATCAGCTGCACCAAGGCAATAACCAATATAATGGTTAGAATAGGGGTAATAATAGTAACCCGTTTGGTGGTCGCTCCCATGATTGAAATCGAATCAGAAATCCAGGGAATGGTAGGATAGTTTTTATTCAGCCCTCCTGTTAAGTAGTAGGCCAGGTTCTGTAAAAGGTAGCTTACCCCAATGGCAGAGATCATAACCGACATTCTAGGCGCGTTGCGCAAAGGGGAGTAGGCGGCTTTTTCGATGGTGAAGCCTAAAAGCATGGTCATGATAATCATCAGAGGAATGGAAAAATATAAGGGCATGACGGCAGAAAAGTATACCATCATCAATCCGGCAACCATAAACACATCCCCATGGGCAAAGTTAATCAGCCGTAAAATGCCATACACCATGGTATAGCCTATGGCAATTAAGGCATATTGCCCCCCTACAGAAATACCCGACAGCAAATAGGGCAAAACAACTTGAAATAAATTCATAAGGAAGATGAGCCTCCTTTTTGTCTCCATTCATTAACGATAGGTACTTTAATTGGAGAAAACGTCATCAATCAGTATAAAACCGGGTCTGGCGGGTTTTCACTACCAGACCCAGTTGTTAGCCAAGAACAATCAGATAAATGTTTTAGTTTAGACTCTGTTGTGCAACAAAGGTCCATTCACCGGTTTCAACGTCGGCTTTTTTAATAAAAGCAGCATCGCGAAGGGCATCGCCATTAACTTGGTCAAAGGCAATATGGCCGGATACGCCGTCAATTTCGGTGGTCCATAAGGCTTTCATAATGTCACCAGGGTCAATGGTGCCTGCATTCTTCATCGCTTCTAAAGCAGTGTAGTAAGCATCATATCCCATAACGGACAGGGCAGATACCTTATCGTCGCCGCCGTTGTTAGCCATGGCCTGGGTGTCGGAGTTCAGCCATTCTTTAATGCCTGTATCAAATTCCGGGTCGCCGCCTTCTTGGTAGAAGGTGGTGATGTACACTTCAACTTTTTTGCCTTCGGCAGCGTTTAGGATGACGTTAGAGTCCCAAGTGTCGCCAGCCAGAATGGGCATTTCCATTCCTTGGGTATTGGCCTGGTCAATAATCAAGGCTGCAGCCTCAGTGGAGGTAGGGGAATAAAATACATCACAGCCTTGAGCTTGGGCATTGGTTACATAGGTTGAAAAGTCGCTTGTGCCTTCAGGGAAAGTTTCGTAGACACAGTTTTCTTTACCAAAGGCTTCCATAAAGTAGTTGGTTAACCCTACAGAGTAGTCATCGCCCTGTTTAGCCAGACAATAAGCTTTTTTAGCGCCGAACTGCTCTTTAGCAAAGCTGGAAGCGATGGTGCCCTGGAAGGGGTCTAAAAAGCAGATGCGGAAGTAGTGTTCGTTGCCTTCGGTAACGGCAGGGTTGGTGCAAGTTACGCCGATAGCAGGGATACCAGCATCGCCAAAGGTGTCGGAAGCGGCAATGGATACGCCGGAACCATATGAACCCAAAACCACAGAAACACCAGCATTTACAAGGGTGGCAGCGGCAGAAACAGCTTTGTCATTTTGGGATTGGTTATCAACATAAACCAGCTCAACATTGTAGGTCTCGCCGCCGATCTCAACTGTAGGGGTTAGCACGTTGGCATAGGTAGTGCCCAGGGTTTCCTGTTTACCGCCTGCACCGTTGTCGCCGGAGGCTGGTTGGAATACGCCGATTTTAACGGTTTTCGCTTCGTCACCCAGTGCCATTGAGGTTAGAGACAGCACCATTGCTAAACAAAGTACGATAGAGAATAACTTTTTCACCATGATCCACTCCTTAAAATAATCGTTTTATTGTAAAGATGTTATATGTGTTGTAACATCGAACAACCACAGGAAAATTGCTGCTTTAGTGTGCTAAAATAAATACTTACTACCCAATGTACCTTAGAATAGGTGCCAGTGCAAGGTATTTTAAAGGGGATTTTGTATTTTTTTGGTTTTTTGGTCAAGCAGATAAAGGAACAAGTGATATTTTATAAGGGTAGGGCATATTCCGGGTAAGGGTTGGTTGGTCTGTATAAAATTATTACGAACTTCTGTACTTACTATTCTAAATAAAACCATCCCAATATGCAAGGGCTTTTCCGTCCTTTTTTGTTTTTTTATACTGTGAAGGCGTTTTATCCCTTGTTAAATAAACCATGGTAATTGTTACCAAGGGTAAAAAAAGGTATAATGTGCTTAAAACAAAACCAACACACAAGGAGGAACCATGGATCAAAATACAGTGATGTTTTTTGAAAATAGACCGGAGGAGCTAAAGCTGTATCAGGCTTTTGAAGAAAAGATGGAAAAAGCTTTTCCCTTCTTAAGCATCAGAGTGCAAAAAACGCAAATCAGCTTTTCAAACAAATATAACTTTGCTTTTGCATCCCTGCCCCATCGCAGGGTAAAAGGGCGTTCGGCTACGTATCTTATCATCACCTTTGGTTTGCCCTATCCGCTAAAAAGCAGCCGGGTTGAGCAAATGAGCAACCCTTACCCCAACCGATGGACCCACCATGTGATTGTAGATGATCTGCAGCAGTTGGATGAAGAGCTGATGGGTTGGATTAATCAGGCGTACCACTTTGCCCTGGCAAAATAAAAGAAGGGACCATACAATGAAAAACGAAGAGTATGCATTTGAGGCGGAAATTAAAAAAGTACCCGATATTGACGGCGCTTATGTCGAAATACCCTTTGATGTAAAAGCAGTATTCGGCAAAGAGCGAGTTGCTGTACACGCTACCTTTGATGGGGCGCAATACGATGGCTCGGTGGTGAAAATGGGCACCCCCTGCCATATTATCGGTATTCGAAAGGATATTCGGGCTAAAATCGGAAAACAGCCGGGGGACAAGGTATGGGTAACCCTTAGGGAGAGGGAAAAAACAAATTCATAATTATTTTTAAATCAAACGGATTGGGAGGAAAAAATGATTAAAACATTTAAAGCAGGCGATTTAAAAGAGGTTATGAGCCTGTGGCTTACGGGCAATATAAAAGCCCACCGGTTTATACCGGCCCAAAGGTAAAGGTGACACCGTTTTTTAAACCGGGTGCAGGAGATTTTGCCCCAGGCAGCCGTGTATGTGTATCGTAACGGAGGGGAAGACACAATCGGTTTTGTAGGCCTGGAAAATGGGGAATATGTTACAGGCTTGTTTGTGGATGAAGCCCATCAACACAAAGGCATTGGAAAAAACTGCTGGATATATGCAAAAGCCACTACCCTTGCCTTAGATGATTTCATCCAAAATCAGCAGGCCGTTGTTTTTTATCAAAAAAACGGATTTATTGTGAAAGGGCTAAAAATGAGCGAATACTTTAATGCCCTTGAATACCACATGGCTTGGAAACGTGAACCAGGTTTTAAATAAGAAGAGAGAAGACAGCAAGCCTTAAACGGCAACAGATAAAAAGCGGCCCCGGCAAAGTCGTTTGCCGGGGCTGTAGCGGCCTATGGATATTTTTTAAAGCTGTTTCATGAAGTTTGCGAAGTGGGCAAAAATAACTCCCGGTTCTTCCAAGGTGGTATCCCACCGCTTTACCCATTCTAATGAATAAAAGCCCTGGTAACTTTGCCTTTTTAATAAGTCAATACATTCTTTTACCGGTACATCTCCCTGGCCGCAAGGTACATAGCGCACTTTTCCATCGCTTACTATACTGTCTTTAATATGAACGTGCTTAAGCCAGGGGCCAACCTGCTTGTAGGTATCTTTAGGGGCTTCGCCCATAAAACGGTAGGGGTGATGAATATCCCAAAGGGCACCTAAATTGGGGCTGTCAATAAGGCTTAGCAGCCGGCCCAGCCTTTTTGTATCAGCCCAAATTCCATGGGTTTCAAGCAATAAGGTTACACCATATTCCTGAGCCCGCAAAGCCAGGGCTTTGGCAGCCTGAAGCACATAGGCTTCATCAATTTCGCCCTTGGGCTCTGGCACGGCAGGGGCGGCAAAAATACGTACATAGGGTACGCCCAGCTTTTTTGCCAGAACCAAGTAAGCCTCTACCTCCCTAAAAGTCTTTTCTTTTTCTTCAGGGAGGTAAATTAAACAGTCGCTGTCTAAACAGGGAATGGATAATTCCAGCTGAGCCAGCTGTTTTATGGTTTGATCCACCTTATCGATGCCAAAGGCAGGAACCGAAGGAACGGAGATATCCTTTCCTACGCCCCGCACCTCTACGCCGTTATAGCCTAAGTCGCGGGCGGTGGCAACAATTTCGGACCAGGACCAGCGGGGGCATCCAAGGGTGGAAAAACTCATTTTCATAGGGATTCCTCCAATGTTTCGCTTTCATCCATCATATCATTGCAAAAAAAGCCGGTCAATAGGCAATGAGGAGCCAAAAAAGAGAAAAGCAAAACAGAAACAATGATAAAATAATATTATACGCAGCAGGTATTGTGTATGCCAATGCTCTTTGGTACAATATATTGTGTATTGACAAAGTTGATCGGTTCAATGAAGAGAAATAAGGATATGCCCTTTTTGATATAACAGGCAACCAATTTAAGCAAGAGTTGAGGAGGATCCGCGGTGGAAATTACAAAAAGAGACGGGAAAAAACAAAAGTATGAATCTCACAAAGTCAAAAATGCAATTCATAAGGCTTTTATAGGTTCTTCTGCCCCTATTGAAGATGAAAAACTGAACCAAATTGTTGCCCAGGTAGAAGAGCAGATTTTGGCCGCCCAGGCCCCGGTAACAGTTGAAATGGTTCAGGATCAGGTGGAAAAAGCCTTAATGAGCCATGGTTATTACGAAATTAGCAAAAACTATATTTTGTACCGGCACATGCGGGCTCAGAAGCGTTCCGTACGAGGCAATATAACTAAAATTTTTGAAAAAAGCGAGGCCCTTAGCCAGGTACTAGCTAAAATTCAGAAAGACTTTGATACCGACGAGTACGGCCTTGAAAAGCTGGAACGCAAGTTCAATTCTTTTAAAACCAGCCAAATGAACCAGGATGAATTATACACGGCCCTATTAAAATCGGCTGTGGAGTTAACCACCCAGGAAGCCCCCAGGTGGGAGTTTATCGCCGCCAGGCTGTTAATGCTCCAACATGAAGAGAAAATTGCTAAAACCGTGGCCGACCAGGGGCTTACTTCCTTTGCTCAAAAGGTTCATTACTTAACGGATGAAGGTTTGTACGGTGCCTATATTACGCAAAACTATACGGATGAGGAGTTGAACGGGGCGGCAAAACTCATTGATAACGAACGAAACCAGCTGTTTGCCTACTCGGGTTTGGAACTTTTACTCAAACGCTATATCATTACTGACCATTCCCACCGGCCCCTTGAAACACCCCAAGAAATGTACCTGGGTATTGCCTTGCACTTGGCCATGCCAGAAACCCAAGAACGGATGAGATGGGTTAAGAAATTTTACGATATGTTAAGCCTGCTTAAAGTGACTATGGCTACTCCCACCCTGGCCAATGCCAGAAAACCCTTTCACCAAATGTCCTCCTGTTTTATCGACACGGTACCCGACAGCTTAACGGGCATTTACCGCAGTATTGATAACTTCGCCCAGGTGAGTAAGTTCGGGGGCGGTATGGGCATGTATTTTGGAAAGGTGCGGGCTAAAGGCGGTGAAATTCGCGGCTTTAAAGGAGCTGCTGGCGGGGTGATTCGCTGGATTAAACTGGCTAACGATACGGCGGTGGCCGTGGATCAGCTGGGGGTCCGCCAAGGGGCCGTGGCGGTTTATTTAGATGTATGGCATAAGGATTTGCCGGAATTTTTAAACCTGCGCACCAACAATGGGGATGACAGAATGAAAGCTCACGACGTGTTCCCCGCCGTATGTTATCCGGATTTGTTTTGGAAAATGGTAAGGGACAATATTAACGACAACTGGTATTTAATGTGTCCTCACGAAATAGCAAAGGTAAAGGGCTATGCCTTGGAAGATGCCTACGGGGATGAGTGGGAAGAAAAATACCGGGACTGTGTAAACGACCCTCGTATCGACAAGCGGGCCGTACCCATTAAAGAAATCATTCGCCTGGTATTAAAGAGTGCAGTTGAAACAGGAACACCCTTTGTATTTAACCGGGATGCAGTAAATAAAGCCAACCCTAACCCTCATAAAGGCATCATCTATTGCAGCAACCTGTGTACGGAAATTGCTCAAAACATGCGCGAAATTGAAGATATGGAACAAAAGATTGAAACCATCGACGGGGAAACAGTGGTTGTAACGGTAACCAAGCCCGGCGATTTTGTTGTGTGTAACCTGGCCAGCCTTTCTCTGGGACATATTGATGTAAACAACCCTAAAGAGTTAAAAGAAATTACCACCAGTGCCGTTCGGGCCTTGGACAATGTGATTTCTCTAAATTTTTTCCCCGTACCCTACGCCAAAATTAATAACCTCCAATACCGGCCCATCGGCCTTGGGGTGAGCGGCTATCACCACATGCTGGCCAAAAACCACCTCCGTTGGGAAAGCGAAGAACACCTGACCTTTGTTGATACGGTGTTTGAGCAAATTAACCATGCGGCCATTGAGGCCAGCAGCGATTTGGCCGTTGAAAAGGGTGCCTATGAGCACTTTAAGGGCAGCGAATGGGAAACAGGCCAATATTTTAAAAAACGGGGCTATACTGACGAAAAGTGGGCAGCCTTGCAACAAAAAGTGCATAAAAATGGCCTACGCAACGGCTGGCTTTTGGCCATTGCCCCCACCAGCAGCACCAGCATTATTGCCGGAACCAGCGCAGGGGTAGACCCTATTATGACCACCTTCTTCTTGGAAGAGAAAAAGGATGGCTTGCTGCCTCGGGTAGCTCCGGATTTAACAAATGACACCAGATGGTACTACAAAAGCGCCCATATGATTGACCAAACCTGGTCCATCCGGGCAGCAGGCGTTCGCCAGCGGCACATCGACCAGGCTCAAAGCATGAACCTATATATTACCAACGACTATACCTTCAGGCAGCTGATGAATTTATACATCCTGGCCTTTGAGCAGGGAATGAAAACCATTTACTACGTTAGAAGCAAAAGCCTGGAGGTGGAGGACTGCGAGGCCTGCTCCGCATAACATCTCAAGGGTATTATTTGTTTTTACATTAACACATTATAAGGAGGACTTGTCATGGACACCTTAAAGAAAAAGCCTTTGTTTAATCCCAATGGGGATATTGACGTGATTTCCCGCCGGCTGATTGGGGGGGATACCACCAACTTAAACGATTATAATAACATGAAATATAATTGGGTTAGCGACTGGTACCGCCAAGCCATGAACAACTTTTGGATTCCTGAGGAGGTCAATCTGAACACAGATGTAAAGCAGTATGACCAGTTAACCCAGGCCGAGCGCAGGGCCTATGATAAAATTCTTTCCTTTTTAATTTTTTTAGACAGCATTCAAACCGCCAACCTGCCTTATGTAGGCGAATATATTACAGCCAACGAGGTAAACCTGTGCCTGGCTATTCAAACCTACCAGGAGGCCATTCACAGCCAAAGTTACAGCTACATGCTGGATACCATCTGCTCTCCGCAAGAGCGTAACGACGTATTATACCAGTGGAAAAACGACAAACACCTACTGGCCCGCAACACCTTTATTGGCGACTTGTATAACCTCTTTCAAGAAGAAAAAACTGCCGATAACCTAACAAAGGTCATGGTGGCCAACTATATTTTAGAAGGGGTTTACTTCTATAGTGGCTTTATGTTCTTCTACAACCTGGCTCGTAACAACAAAATGCCCGGTTCTGCCCAGGTAATTCGCTATATCAACCGGGATGAAAACACCCATCTATGGCTTTTTAGAAACATGATTAACGAACTGCGCAAAGAAAACCCGGAGCTGTTTACTCCCGAAAAATCAGAGGTTTATCGGCAAATGATTAAAGAGGGCAGCGAGCAAGAAATTGCCTGGGGCCATTACGTGATTGGCGATGACATTCAGGGGCTGAACAAACAGATGGTAACCGATTATATTCAGTACCTGGGCAACCAGCGCTGCACCAGCATCGGCCTTGAACCGATTTATGAAGCGCATAAGGAGGAACCCGAGTCCATGACCTGGGTTAGCCAGTATAGCAATGCAAACATGATTAAAACCGATTTTTTTGAGGCTCGAAGTACAGCCTATGCCAAAAGCGGCGCTTTGATTGACGACCTGTAAAAAGCAAGTACGCTACTATCCAAAGCGGGCTAAAACCCGCTTTTTTGCTGAAAAAAGAGAAGGCACCTATGATATAATCATGCAGAATACGTAAGACCAAGAAAGGAAAAAATGAATGTATACCATAAAAGTAGATCCCCACACCCACACCTTATTTTCCGGCCATGCTTTTTCAACCATTGGCGAAAATGCCATTGAAGCCGGCCGGAAAGGCCTTGAAGGCATTGGCATGACTGACCATTATGGCGAGCGGTTTTTACCCGTATCTGCAAATGGCAATATGATTTTCCCAGCAGCTATGAACATGGATGCTTTTCCAAGGGAAATACAGGGAGTTCGGGTTTTGGCCGGAACCGAAGTGGACATTATTGATAAACAAGGGCATCTTTTTGGTTGGAATACCCTCCTTCATGAAGGGCCATTAAAAGGCAGCACCCAGTTGGAAGGTATGCTCAAAACCCGGGATATTGCCATTGCCAGCTATCATGGTTTTGAGGGAGAGGCGCAGGTGACTCGGGAAGAAGGAACCCAAATGTATGTAAATGTTCTTTTAACCCCTGGCATCCATATTTTAGGGCATATCGGCAGGCCCAACATCCCCTTTGATATACAAAGGGTGACAAAACAGGCTAAAGATACGGGGAAGATGATTGAAATCAACAACCACTCCTTCAACTTTGGAGACGAGATTAAAACCCGGTGCAAAAACATTGCCCTTGCCTGTAAAAAGGAAGGAACCTACATTGTTGTTAGCAGCGATGCCCACATTGCCTATCAAATTGGTGACTTCACATCGGTTTTAGACATGCTAAAAGAAATTGAATTTCCTCAAAGGCTGATTGCCAACGAATCGGTAGAAAAGTTGCTGGATGTTGCCAACAAGGCCAATAAAAACCAGGGCTTTGTTAAAGTACAAATGCCAAACAGATAAATCGGCAGGTGAAACAAGAATGGATCAACTGATACGAACCCAGCTGTTAATTGGGCAAGAAGGTATTGAAAAACTTTGGCGGGCCCATGTGCTCATTGTAGGCATTGGCGGGGTGGGTGGCTATGCCCTAGAAGCCCTGGTTCGCAGCGGCATAGGCAAAATTGATGTGATGGATCACGACACCATAGACATCAGCAATTTAAACCGGCAGATTATGGCCTTGCACAGCACCCTGGGCCGTAAAAAGGTGGATGTAGCTAAAGAGCGGGCTACGGATATTAACCCAGCCATAAAAATAAAGGCCTATCCTGTATTTTATACCCCCCAAATAGGCGAAAAAATGGATTTTTCCCTCTATGATTATGTTATTGATGCCATAGACAACGTAACGGGAAAAATTGACTTGGTTCTACGGGCTCAAAAAGCAGGAGTGCCGGTAATCAGCGCTATGGGGGCTGGAAATAAAATGAATCCCCAGGATCTTGGGATAAGCGATCTTTATGCCACCAAAGGTTGTCCCCTGGCCAGAGTCATGCGAAAAGAGCTTAAAAAGCGGGACGTTCATAAATTAAAGGTAATTTGCTCTACTGAGCTACCCCTTGCGCCCCTTCACTCGGAAAAATCGGAGGAGATAGAGGGAAAAACAGGCCGGGAAAGGGTGGTGCCCGGCAGCAATGCTTTTGTCCCGGCGGCAGCAGGGTTGATGATTGGGGCCGAAGTGGTTAAAGATATCATAAAATGGAAGGGAAAAGGCAATGTTGAGTTAAAAGGCCCTTGATTTTATTATAGAAGCAAGGTGATACGAAAAAAACCTTCGGGTTATAAAAAGTAAAAAAGTAGAACCAGGACCAGCTTTCATTGAGCATGGATATATATTTTTTAAGACAACTCTTAAAAAAATGAAGTGAAAAAAATAAAGAACCTTGATTTTTTATTGTAAAAATCAAGGTTCTTTGATGTTTGGTATTTTATTCTGCAGCGATAATGGCGGTTAGTTTTTCCTGGGCATTGGGGTAATAGAAAAACCCGGTTATAATTTCTTCCTCACCGCCTTCAATGGTTACATGCCACCACATGCCGTTATAGCCTACTACAGTGACTGTTTGGTTGGCTTTAAGGGTACGGTGCTCGGCCTTGTCCTCAGGCAGGTTGCGCAGCCATAAGCCGTCTTTATTAACGGTGTAGCGTTGTAAGCTGGCACTAACGTTTTCTTTATCGCCCTCATCAAAGGCTAACAAGTCTTTTTTCATATAGCCTTCCAAAAAGCCAATGTCATCACCAACGTGAACTTTTACCCATACATCATCTGTTTCTTCTAAAACAGTTACGGCAGTTTGATTGTAATATTTCCAAATGGATTTTGCATCTTCACTAGGCTGGTCAAATAAGTCTATGGCTTCTTTTGCATTTAAGTTATTTACCAGAGCAATAACCGCATTGGTTTCTTCGGATACAGTTTCTTGTGCTAAAATTGGCAAAGACAGGGTTGTTAGTAATAAAGTGGCCATTAAAAAGGATAGTAGTTTTTTCACGAATGTAAACTCCTTTGTTTTTATTCCATCATATAGTATAAAACATTTTTTTATTTTTGTAAAGAAATGTAAAAGATGTGGTTAACAAAAATAGGATGAAATTTTTGTAAAAAACAAAAGATTATGGCAACCAGCCATCGCTTTTTAAAAAACACTTTTCTATTCGTCTAGGGCATAAGGACCTTTATGAAAGGGGCGCTTTTCAATCCATAATCCGTCGGTAAAGTCGGGCACGGGCACAGGCATGCTGCCCATGGCAATGGATTCCTCGCTTAAAGGGGTAATACTCATCCAGGCGGCAGTGTCGTACACGTCAATGGGGAAGGGTTGGTTGTTTTGAATGCTTTCAATAAAGGCACGTAAAACCAAATAATCCATGCCTCCATGGCCGCCCCGGCGGCCGAAGGCTTCGTATTCCTTCCATAGAGGATGGCAGTATTCTTTCATGTACTTTTCGTCGCTTTCCCACCGGTGGGTCCAATAATTCGGATCTTCGGGTGAGTGGCCTTCAATAAATACGCTTCGGTTATCCTCCATCCAAAGGCCTTTGGTGCCCTGCACCCGCCCCCCGCGGGAATAAGCCCTGGGCAGGGTACAATCGTGAATGAGCATAATGGTTTCGCCATTTGCACATTTAATCATGGTGGTAATAATATCCCCTTCTTGAAAGGTTTTTTGGGTTAAGGGGTCGTTGGGGCGGTTTTTTTGGAGCCATTCTTTTTGGCCAACGGCTTTGGAGGCCATGCTTACCAAGGTGAGCATCCGGTTGCCCCGATTTAAGTGAATGTACTTGGCAATAGGGCCTAGTTCATGGGTGGGGTACAGCTCCCCATTACGGTAAAGGAAGTTTTCCTGGCGGTAGTGGTGGGTAATGTCCCCCCGGCCAATCTCATCCCGTAAATCGTGCTGGTAGCCTCCTTGGCAGTGAACAATTTCGCCAAAGATACCCTTGCGCACCATGTTCATAATGGTCATTTCTTCTTTGCCGTAGCAGCAGTTTTCCAGCAGCATACAGGGGATGCCTGTTTCTTCGCTGGTGCGTACCAGTTTCCAGCACTCATCCATAGAGGCGGCCCCCCCTACTTCCATGCCTACAATTTTACCTTTTTTCATGGCTTCAACAGCCAGGCGGATGTGGGTCTGCCAGCTGGTCATAATAATAACGGCCTCAACCTGGGGGTCATCTAGCAGTACATTACTGTCAGTTGTGCCTTTGGGGGCAGGCCTTCCTTTTTCTTCAACTAATTTTTGAAGGCGAGTGACCCGCTCCTCCAGGACATCACAAACGTGCACAATGTTTACATCCTCCATAGTCAGCAGGGTTTTAGCCTGTTCTACACAGCGGTTACCAAGGCCAATCAGGCCGATCTTGACTTCCCTTCCAGCAGCACCCATAAAAGACAT
>CAYFQH010000029.1:0-25235 GCA_964345215.1 uncultured Oscillospiraceae bacterium
CGGGCCTTGGAAACCTTCCCCTTTGGTACAGCCATGGTTACACCCCCTCATCCTGGTTAAGCAGTTGCTTTAGTACTGCGAAAGGATTTTCTTGATTTACATATTGCTCACAAGTACAAGCTTGTTTGTTAAGGTCACCGCCACACCTTATGCAAAGGCCCTTACACTCTTCTTTACAGATAAAACGAATGGGCAATGCCAAAATGGCTGTGGTGAACATGAGGCGATGTAAATCAATTTCATTCCCTCGATACAAAAATACATCCAAGTCTTCCGGGTCTCCGGTTAAGGTAAACACTTCGTCAAAGGAAGTGTTTATTTTCACGGAAGCCTTTTCTAAGCATTTTGCGCATCTGGAATGAACAGTGGTTGTTAGCTGGCCAGAAACTTCAATTTCTTGATTTTCATTGGCCTTATACTCTCCAACAAGGTGCACCTGGTCAAAATGCACTTGTTCTCCCAGCACATCCTGGGCAGGTATTTCACCTTTTAAAATAAAGGGAAAAGCTTCTCCAGGCTCTCTCAACGCTTGAAAAACATTTAAAATCATCGTATCACCTCTAATGTGACCAGCCCTAATTATAGAATGAATTCCTTTGTTTGTCAAGAAATTTATTCACTTAAAGCCATCCTGTTTTTAAGGGCAGTCTTCTTTTATACTCCGTAGCGGTCAGCCCCTTTAATCCCCCTTATACGGTTATATTTTTGCACGTTCAGCTGGGGTGTTTGCACCGGGCTTGACAGGCTTCTGTTTTTTACAATGTTCAGCACCAGGCCGATGCCGCCCATGTTGGTAATCATGTTCGATCCCCCGTAGCTTAAAAAGGGCAAAGGAATGCCGGTAATAGGCATCAAACCTATACTCATGGCCACGTTTTGAAAAACGTGAAAGAAGATCATGGACATAACCCCTATAATAATCAAGCGGCCAAACTTATCCCTGGTATACCTGGCTAAATAGAGAAGGCGCAGGATGATGGCCAAATACAACAGCACAATGGCGGCGCAGCCGATAAAGCCAAAGGCCTCGCCAATGGTTGAAAAAATAAAGTCCGTCCAATCCTCGGGCACAAAGTTCAATTGGCTCATACTGCCATTTACAAAGATGCCAATCCCCTCCATTCCCCCAGAGCCAATGGCTATTTTTGACTGGGTTTGCTGGTAGGAGTCGGCCGTATATAATTCCGGATTTACAAAGGATAAAATACGCATCAGCCGGTAGTTATCCGTTCCGCTGGCCACGGCTACCCCGTATAAAGCCAAAATGCCCACCACAGCCACGCCAAACATGGCCAGAAGAATTTTGATATTCACCCCGCCAAAGTAGAGCATTACGGCAAAAATAACAATCATTACCAAAAGAGAACCCATTTCCCCCTGAAGCATGATGACGACGGCCGGCACACCAATAATCATCATAATGCGTATAAAGTCTTTAGGGGTCGACATGGGATTATCATCATTAGCCAAAACCCTTGCCAGCATCATAATCATCCCGATTTTAATAAACTCCGAGGGCTGCAGGGTAAAGTCCCATAAAACCGAAATCCAGGCCTGGACGTTTTTGTTACGGGAAGTTAATAGGGATACTATCAACAGAAAAATACTGATGTAGTAAATGGGCCTTGCTAAAAAACGCAGGCTCTCGTAGCGAAAAGCCACCAAAACCCCTAAAACAATAGGAGAAATCATTAAGAAAATAGCCTGTCTAAGCCCATTGGAAGATTGCATAATCCGTTGAAGCAAGGAGGCTTCGGGCACGCTGTTAATGGAAAAAGTTGCAACCGTTACCGCCAGCACCCCAAACACTGCCATAATGTATACTAAAATCACCAAAATAAAATCAAAATGGGCTCTATATTTTCTATTGTCTTTTTCTTGCGTCATTATTGGAACACCTCACTTTTAAAAAAACGCTTTAGAAGCATGGGTACCTTCTGCCTGTAATCTTCTTCTAAAGCTACGGTTTGACCCATTAGCCTTTTTGCAATGTTGCGATAGGCCGCTGCCGCCGCAGGGGCATAGGCTACCGGATTTTTATGAAGATATAAAGCTTCAATAACCTTTTCATCCTGAGGAACCGCCCCTAAAAGGGGCAGGTCTAGAAGCTGGGAAATACGCTGGGAGTCAAAGGCAATGCCTTCTTTTATTAATTTTAAATTTATTTTATTAAGAACCAGGTAAGGCTTTATTTTATCTGTTTGCCATAGGTTTTCTATTACCTTTTCGCTGGCCCTTAAAGCCGTATCATCAGGGGTGGTTAATAAAATCACTTCGTCTGCTGCCCTTACCCCATTTAAAAATAAGGCTTGGTTTTGAAAACCTGTAAAATCCAGCAGCACCACGTCAAATTTTTGCTTTAACGGGGCTATAAGGGCAGAAAAACTCAGTTTCTTAATGTCCTCTTCATCAAAAAACTGGGGCGGGGGCAAAAGGCTTACCTTCGCCCCCTCTTCTAAAGGGCTTGCCAAGGCCTCTTCAAGGGTGCAGTCTTCATTTATTACGTCTAAAAAATCGTATAAAATGATGTTTTCAAGGCCCAGAAGCATGTCCTGGGTTCTAAACCCAAGGTTGCCGTCAACAAGGGCTACTGATTGCCCCAGTTCAGCAAAACTAAAGGCCAGGGCAGCGGTAAAGGTAGAGGTTCCTACCCCCCCTTTACCGGCTGTAATCATCCACGCTTTTCCCACAGTAAAATCCTTTCCGCTTGGTGTATTTTATCGATTATCAGGGAGACAACTGATTTCCTGCAGGCAGTGGCACGTCCTCCTGCCTGATTTCCCGCTGGTCAAAATACCATTCAGCAAACTGCCTGGTGGCAATGGCCCCCCGGGAGCCGGAGTAGCCGTTGGGTACAAAAACCACTACGGCAATTTCCGGGTTGTCAAAGGGCATAAAGGATACGAGCCAGCTATGGTTTTCAAGGTCGACCTTACTGTTTTCTGCCGTACCGGTTTTACCCGCAATATCAGACCTGTACTTAAAACTGCCAAAGTATTTTGTAGCAGTACCCCCCTCATCAACAACGCCCTTCATCCCTTCCCGAATGGAAGGCAAGTATGTTTCGCCCCCTTCAATATGGTGAACCAGGTTGTTGCTGGGGTTTTTTTGGCTCATTACTTCCCCTTCGGGACTGATAATGGAATCGACCAGCATTAAGTTATATAAGTCCCCTCCGTTTGCAACGGCTGCCGTATAGCGGGCCGCCGCTGCTGGGGTAATACTGGTAACCGATTGGCCAATGGCCGCCATAATGGCTTCACCGCCGCCCCACTTCATATCGTTTAGTTTAAAGTATATTTCAGAATAGACTGTACGCATTTGTACTTGTTGCTGGGTCATATTCAGCTCTTCCATTAAAATGGTACGTATTTTCCCGTCCCAATCGCTCTGATTGGTTTGCTCAGCCATTTGCAATAGCCTTAAAGCACATTTTTCCATACGTTCCTGTTCGTAGGTTACGTTATAGCTGGCGCCTACTTCCGACAGGTGGCGGATGATGGCATAATAAACAAGCGATGCCTTAGAAGAATCTTGATAGGTTTCGGTTACAGCCCTGCTGGGATCGTACAAGGAGTTTTGGCTGGCCATAACGCTGCGGGCCTCGCCAGGCAATTCGATACCCGTGGTAGAAGTTAAGCCAAATAAGGAAGCGTACTTGCCAAGTTTATCGCCATTTTGATAAAGCCTGTAGCCAATTTCATAAAAGAAATAGTTGCAGGAGTTTGAAATTCCCTTTACAATGTCCAAATTTTGATGATTTTGCCGGTTGTTCGTCCAGCATTTGGGGGCGGAAGAATAGTCAATTTCATCCAGTTCAGAACCGTCGGCCGCCAATTGCATGTGCTTAATAAATCGGCCGTCCTTCCGTCCTCCACCATCGCTAATGGTTTCGTCAAGGGTAAGTTGTTTTTCCTGAAGGGCGGCAAAGCCGGTAACCATTTTAAAAATAGATCCGGGAGCACCTTTTGCTTGAATCGCATAGTTGAGCATCAGGCTCCGGTCATCTTTAATAATTTCTTGTGCTTCTTTACCGGCTAAAACCATTGCATTTAAATCATAGGTAGGGTAGTTGGCCATGGCTAACACCCGGCCCTGCATATCTATGACCACCATGGCACCGTTTTGAGCCAACTTTAAAGGATCTCCTTCCCAGTTTCGTGTTTCCAGTTCGCCCCGGTTCTTCTCCCGCCATTTAGGGTCTACCTGCAATTTGTTCTGCTCTTTTCTAATTTCGGCTACGTTATAAGCAATAGCCTCTTCTGCCCGCTGCTGGTAGTTTGAGCGAAGGGTCAGCTTTACGTTATTTCCATCTTGCGGGTCTTGCACTTCCAGTACATCGGTAATTTTACCCATACTGTTGCGCTCAACGGTTTTATAGCCCCTGCGCATAGTGGAGTTGGGGGTCAGCCAGTCTTCCATGGTAGCTTCAATGCCGTCTTTTCCGTAGGTGTCATTATATTTGTAGCCCTGATTTCCATAGGTTTCCCAGGCTTTAGAAGTCATTACCCCTGTAAAGCCAATAACCTGAGCTGCCAAATTGTGTTTTGGATATACCCGTTTGGTACCAATCTCAACTGCCATTCCCGGCAGCAGCATACTTTGGGTTTCAATTTCTAAAACGGTGGAGTAAGGTACTTCTTTAGCGATTACAATGGGTTGAGAGGCGAAGAGGTTCATTTGCATGGTAGAATAAACGCTCATAATTTTAAGCATTCGCTCCTCATTCATACCCTCTGGAATTTGATATCTTTCTTTTAACTTTGTTAAGGTTTGTTCTGCTGTACCGTATTTGTTTTTATCCGTTAGATAATGGTTGTTGCGCCAGAGTTTTTCCCGTTCTTCAAGCACCGTTTCAGAAACCCCACTGCCAAAATTAAAGATCCATTCATCCGTTTCTTCATCTCGCTGAATTTCAAAGGTGGTGTTCAGTTCATTTCCGTTTTTTTCGATTATATCAATGGTATCAGAAATAGACTGGGTAAATTTTTCATAATTTTCTTTTCCTCTTTGAGAGCCATCCCGGTAGAAGGTAATATTATAAACTTGCTCATCTGTAGCCAGGAAAACCGAGTCGGCATCCATAATGGTACCCCGTTTGCCTGTTAAGGTTAACTTTGTTGTTTTGTTTTTTGTAGCATCTGCCTGGTGTTCCTCCATGGCATTTAGCTGTAAAGAGGCCAGACCCCAAATTAAATAAGCGAAGAAAATAAGCAGGACCAGCACAAAAAACAAGTAACGCCCATTGCGCTGTATAAAGCTTTGCTCTTCGTTTCTATATCTATGCTGCACGTTCATCCCTCCTAGGCTGCATGGAACGGTGTTTGGTTTAAATTATCTGTTTTTTACATCATAAGGTGACGGTTCTTTTTTTTCTTGCTGTTTTTTTAGTAAGGCCTTATATACGCCAATAAAATAGCGAAGAGGAACCATAATCAGGGCCGTTAACCCTACGGTATATCCTATACTCCACAGGCCTCTTATGACCATTGAAATCGGTAAAGCCCCTTGTGATAGGTAGATATATACCAAGTGTACCAACTCGTATACAAAAATAAGAAAAGTGGCTGACAAAAGAGTTCTTAAATGGGGTGATAAATTTTTGCCTAATTTCCCCGCAGCAATTTCCTGTTCCAAGCGCCGTTCACTTTTATCGCCAAAGAATATGCTGGCTAAAAAGCCTATGGATGGATAAAAAACAATGTTTAAACCTGGCAAGCCGGCCAAAGTACTTTCGGTAATAATGGCAATGGTTGCAGCCACGCCAAAGGCAAAAAAACGGCTGTAAGCCACTGTTGAAATGGCAATAATGCTAATATATAAGTTAGGAACCACATCAAACACTTCAAAATAGCGAAGAATGTTACCCTGAACCAGATGGGCAAAAACCACCATAAAAAGGACGCGCCCTATTCTTTTTAATTGGTTTTTCATCTTTTATGCCCTTTCTTATTCAATAATCAATTCATCCAGCGCAACGGTAGGTTCCGGTGTAGGGCTGGGCTCCGGGGTGGGAGTAGCTTCTATCTGCTCACCCTGAACCGTTTCCCGAGGAATATTATACTCAAGGTTATCCCCTGTAGTCAAAGGGGTTTGCCCAGGGGGTTGGGGAGAAGGCGAAGGCACTGCTGTTCCCTCGGGGGCTGGTGAAGGGCTTGCATCCGGGTCTTCGGCCCCTACAGCTTCCGAGCGGTATGCAAAGTGAGTAGGGGTTGCTACCAGGGTCATATCATCGCTGATATTTTGAACAGAAACAGGAAGTGCATTAGGCTTGTAGCGCAAAACCTGCACATACTCAAGACTCTCCAGGTTTACAATAGGTTCTACAACAATATAGGATTTATTATCCTGCATGCCCCGGGTACTTTCTCTAACAGTACCTATGGGAATCCCTTTGGGAAAGGCAAAACCAACACCTGAGGTAACAACCACATCCCCCGGCCTTGGCAAAATATTGCTTTGGTAATAATACATCCGGCACATGGGGGTAGCATCAATGCCCAGTGTGCCGCTGATGGTACCCTGCCCCCTGGAACTTTCGATGATGGCGGCAATATTAAAATCACTGTCGATAACGGATCGGACGACGGAAGATGTTTCCCGGGCCTCGGCAACATAACCTACCAGACCACCGCCGAAGGTTACGGCCATTAAGGGTTCTATTCCATGTTTTGTGCCTTTGTTAATTGTAAAAACAGAGAAATAGTTATCTCCCTCTCGATTAATGACGTTACAAATTAAGGGATTCATATCGATATTGGCCTGGTATTCATCGTTTAATTCTTTATAGCCTTTTAATTCTTCCAGTTGAACTTTTAATTCCATGTTTTCGTAAGTCAGTTGCTCATTGGCGGCTGTTACCTCATTGTAGCTTAATTCGATATTAGAGCGAAGCTTGACCCCCCGCAGGTACTCAACCACCTTGTTGGTAACGGCAGAAAAGGCTGATTCAACGGGGGTCATCACCCCGGCAACCGCTTCTTGGGGCAGCTGCAATTCATTGTTTTTTGGAAAAATTCTTGAAAAAAGAATAACCGCAATGATTAAAATCAAAACAATGCAAATGGCCCAAGCCGACAGCCTGCGCAGCCGTTCTTGGTCTTTAACAGTTTTTTTCTTTTCCTTTTTTGCTTTTTTTCTTCCCTTTTCCGGCTTGTCTTCAATCTGTATCTTAGGTTGAAGATCGCCGATATCATCATACACTTTTTCCAATCGGTCTTGATCAGAAAGCTTGTTTTCATAATCCATTAAACGGCCTCCGTATAGTGTACCTTAGGAATTCATAAAACCACTTTTGCCAATGCGGTGCAACAGTTCAATATTTTCCGTTAAATAGCCAATCCCCATGGCGGCGCTTTCTAAGGGTTCTTTTGACAAAAGTACCGGCATACCCAGTTCTGATGCAATGTACTGATCAATGCCAAAGAGCAGCCCGCCGCCACCGGTTAAATGAATACCGTGGCGCATAATGTCCGCCGATAGTTCGGGGGGGGTTCGCTCTAAAACCCATTTAATAGCGAATAAAATAGCCTCGCAGGGCTCTTGAAGGGCATCATAAACCTGCTCGGTAGAAATTTCGGTGGTTTGGGGCAGGCTGGTAATTAAATCCCGCCCCCGAATTAAAGCCTTGCGTTTTTCGGCCAGGGGCAAGGCTGAGCCTAAATCCATTTTTATTTCTTCAGCTGTCCGATCGCCAATGAGCATATTGTATTCTCGCTTAATAAAGTTAATAATGCCCTCGTCCATTTTAATGCCCCCTACCCTTATGGAGTGAGCGATCACCAGGCCGCCAAGGGAAATAACGGCGACATCTGTTGTTCCCCCGCCAATGTCTACAATCATATTGCCGATAGGCTCGTAGACTGGTAAACCGGTGCCAATGGCGGCGGCAAAGGGCTTTTCAACAATAAACACCTGCCGTGCGCCGGCCACCTTGGCTGCCTCGGAAACGGCATGTTTTTCAATAGAGGAAATATTGGTGGGAACTGTAATGAGCACCCGCGGTTTAATAATGTTTGAAAAACCGATGGCCTCACGTATAAAATACTGAAGCATAATTTTTGTCATGTCAAAATCGGAAATAACCCCCTCACGCAATGGGTAAATGTCAATAACTTCACCGGCTATTCTGCCCTTCATCAATCGGGCTTCTTCCCCAATGGCCATTACGTTTTTTTTATTGGTTCCGTCTACAACAACAATGGTCGGTTCGCTTACAACAATCCCCTTTCCCCTAACATACACAAGGGTATAAGAGGTTCCTAAATCAATGCCAACATCTGGCGCAATAAAAGGCATTTAAATTTACACATCCATTCTTTGCAGAATCTTACTCTTTTGGAAGCAAATGAATGTTGAAGGCTTTAAGCATTTTTTGTAAAAGGCTTAACGGTAAACCAACCACATTGGAATAGCTTCCCCTTATTTCTTCAATCAATATTTCGCCTAAGCCCTGTATGCCGTAGGCACCGGCTTTATCCAAGGGCTCCTTTGTTTTAATGTAAGCCTGAATCAGCTCTTCATCTAAAACTGAAAAAAGCACATCGGTTTTTTCAACGCTTAAATGCTTTTTATTGCCCGCTACATCCAATACACAAATGCCCGTATATACATGGTGCCATTTGCCACTTAGGTGTTTTAACATGTCATAGGCTTGGTTAGCGTCTACGGGCTTACCCATAACAAGGCCTTCGCATGCAACCAGGGTGTCGGCAGCAATTACAAGCCCATGAGGATGTTTTTCTGCCACTGCCTCGGCCTTTCGCCTGGCCAGTTCTTTTACCCGATGCTCTGGCTCTCCCTTGCAAGTTTCATCAACCTCAAGGGCATCTATATAAAAAAGAAGGTTCGTTTTTTCGAGGATTTCTTTCCGCCTGGGTGAGGCAGATGCCAAAATCACCTGTTTTTTTGCCCTTTCCTCCAAAAAGCCTCCCCCTTTTCATAAATAGATTTCAAATCATTATATCACATATTGCCTTGTTCGTACAGAAATTGTTATTTTGTGAATTTACGTTTAAATGAGTTATGCCTTTTCAACAGTTCTCCTTCTTTATTATTACCTTTAGCTTTTTTGCCTGCTTCCTTTTTTACTTTTGATTGATTGTTTCGTTTTTTCCAAGTCTCGATTTTAAAAACATCAGATTAGTTCTATAAGGGCTTACTTTTTCAATATATATTTGTTATATTATAAAACAGTGATTCATTTATCATGGTATTAACCAATGGGGAGGACTTTTACATTGAAAAAAATCTGTGTAATTGGTAGCTTAAATGTTGATTTAACCCTTCGGATGCCCAGGTTTCACGCCCCAGGCGAAACCATCACCGCCCTTTCTTTCAGCACTTATGCTGGCGGTAAGGGCGGAAACCAGGCTGTTGCCGCTGCAAAGCTAGGCGCGGATGTGCTAATGGTCGGAAAATTAGGGGACGATCAAAACGGTGCCTTTTACCAAGAGGTATTCAAACAAAATCACATCCATACAGACGGGGTTCAAACTGTTGCTTCTATATCCAGCGGCATTGCCCTGATTGAGGTAGATGACAAAGGCGAAAACCGTATTGCCATTGTGCCAGGTACCAACGCCCTGGTTAATCAAAAACAGGTGGATGATTTTATGCCCCTTTTACTTGATTACGATATTATTTTGCTTCAACTTGAAATACCCATGGAAACGGTGTGCTATGCGGCAAAAGTGTTGAGTCAAAAGGGTAAATGCATTATTTTAGACCCGGCCCCTGCCGTACCCTTGCCCCAAGAGCTGTATGGATATGTAGATTATCTTACCCCCAACACGACAGAGCTTTCCATCCTCTCGAACATGGCTGTTAATAGCCTTGATGAGGCTGAAGCAGCCTCTCGGATTTTACTTGAAAAAGGGGCTAAAAACGTTGTTGCCAAATTAGGAGCAAAAGGCTGTTATTTTACTAATCAAAATAAAGCACAGGTCGTTAAGGGGTATAGCGTGGAAGTAGTTGATACCACTGCCGCCGGTGATAGCTTTAATGCCGGCCTGGCTGTGGCCTTGGCCCAGGATATGCCCATTGAAAAAGCCCTTTCCTTTGCTAACGCCGTAGGAGCACTGGCGGTAACAGGTGCCGGTGCCCAGGGAGCCATGCCTACCATGGAAGCTGTAAAAGCTTTTATTCACAAAAACAGCTGATGTAAAGATGCAAACATAGAAAGACTCAATAAAAAGCAGCTTCTTAAAATAAGCTGCTTTTTATGATACGTATGTAGTGAGTAATGGATTATAAAAAAGGAACAACTGAAGATTTATAAACTACTGCCTTTCAAAAACAAGGCCCAGTTCTTTAGCAGCCAAATATATAGCCCCAAGGGCGGGTTCCTCTTGTAAGGTACGGGTTTGGGCCCCAGGCCAATGGCTTTGTAAGCCTTTAGTTACCTCCCGTATCAGCCATGAATGGTTTAAAAGCATGCCACCGGAAAAAACCACTGGCACCCGATCAGGTGATGTATCAAGTTTTTTACTAAGGGCAATTATCATCTTCACAAGCCAGTTTGCCCCTTCTTTCATCAGGTGTGCGGCTACAGAATCTCCCATTTCTCTTGCTTTGTTTACCAATGGGGCCAGGGCGGCAACATCACTTTTGTTAACCCTATATACAAAATCCACCAACTGTTCTGCTCTTTCAGCTTTGATTTCCTCTAAAAACAAGGGCAATAGCAGGGTGGCTTCCCCCATTCCGTCAAAGCCGTGTAAAGCAGCCCCAATCGCCTTGCTGGCAAACCAGTAAGCAGAACCCTCATCCCCAACCAAAAAATCGTAGCCCCCTACCCTGGATTCTCGCCCTTTTTTATCTACCCCAAAGGCAATAGAGCCGGTGCCGCTGATTAGCAGCATGCCTGCCGCCCCTTTTGTTTGGGCCGCCAAAGCAATATTAGCATCGTTTGAGATAAATACCGGGCAACTTAATCCCAAATTTTTACCCACTTCCTGCATTTTTTTAAGGCTCTCCCGGCTGTCGACTCCCGCGCTGCCCAAGTATACAGCCAGGCAGTTTTGTGATAAGGCCCCTGTGATTGTAAAAAAGTCCTTTAGCAGGGCTTTTAAATTTTCTAATACAACTTCTTCTGTGTTTGAGCTGATGTTGCTGCTTTGGCCTACAGCGCTTCCTATTTTTTTGCCAGATAGGCTGTAAGCCAGTAATTTTGTTTTGGTTCCCCCACCGTCAATACCAATTAAATACGATTTCATTTTTATAAGCATTCCTTTACGCATCTTTTATACGGTTCTATTTTCATTTCGTTTTTTTTTTGCTATGATAACCAAAGAAGTACAGGGAGGTTTTTATGAAAGCAGTTGCAAGAGGAAAAATCAATTGGGCCTTAAAGGTTGTTGGTAAAACAAGCGATAACTATCATTTGTTGGATATGGCGACTCAGTCCGTTTCCATTGCCGATACCCTTACCTTTACCCTCCATGAAAATGAATTGCGCATCACCTTGGAGGGCATGGACCAAACAACAAACATAGAAGACAATTTAGTTTATAGGGCGGCCCAAAGTTTAAAAAACATCTTTTCAATAACCAAAGGTATTCATATTCACCTTCAAAAGCAAATACCCATTGGCGCTGGTCTGGGGGGCGGCAGTGCGGATGGGGCTGCAACCTTGGTTGCCCTAAATCACCTGTGGCAACTGGGCCTTTCTACGGATAAGTTGGAAGAAATTGGCCTTTCTTTAGGGGCCGATGTGCCCTTTTGCATCAAGGGCGGTTTGCAGCATGTGCAGGGCATTGGCGAAAAACTAACCTCCTATACCCCAAGCGTTGTATACCATCTTTTGGTAATCAAGCCAGTCCAAAACCTTGATACAAAAAAAGTATTTTCGGCTTTTGAGTACGATCCGGATAATCCCAGTAATCAAGTTGGCGCTTCACCTGGTTTGCTCTTAATTAAAGCCCTTCAAGAGAGAAACCTCCAAGCCCTTGCCCAGAGGATGAAAAATGACTTACAGCCCACCAGCAGCCTTCTTTGCCCCTCAATTCAAACAGCATGTGATGATTTATTAAAGGCAGGGGCCCTTCAAGGGGTAATGACGGGCAGCGGTTCAGCGGTCATCGGTCTGTTTAGCACAAAAGAAGCAGCATTACAGGGGCAAAGGCATCTTTTGCCCCGGTGGAGCCAATGCTATTACACCCATACATGCAATAAGGGAATTGATTTTTATTGTTAATCAATTCTCTTATTATTTTGCCTGTCCGCAAGAACGTTCACAATCATTCCCACCATAACCAAAAAGCCCCCGAGGGTTTTGCCCATAGAAAAAGTACCTTCTAAAAAAAAGTCGATTAAAAGACCAGAAAAAAGCTGGCCTAAAAACAGCAACAAGGTAAACTGAATGGCCGATACTTTTGGGGTTAAATAATTTGATAAGTAAACAGATCCAAGGCCCATTATCCCGCCCAGGTAAGCGATAAAGGATAGTTCGCTTGGATCTATAGGCCTGTTAACCGGCATGCCCATAACCAAAAATAAAATAACAGCCCCAGTAAAACCCACTATATAGTTCATTAAACTGCTGTAGTGAGGGCCTGCTACATGGCTTAAACGGGCATTGGTAATACGGGCAATCACAATGGTTACTCCACTTAATAATACCAAAATAATTGCTAAGGCCATAAAAGCATCACCGTCGTTCCTGCAATAATTAACAGCAAACTGACCAGCTTTTTCCAATGAAAGCCAATTTTGGGGAAGTTAAACCATCCAAATCGGTCAATGAGCATGCTGGTAACGACTTGGCCAATTAAGGTTAATGCCAAAGTTGCCGTTACCCCAACATAAGGTATGCCAAAATTACTGGCGATAACCGTTACCAGCCCCAGGGCTCCCCCAATATGCATCCATAATGGGGCCTGGTTGCGCCTCGCTTTTTTTGCTAAAGCAATGGGAACAATAACTGCAAGGCCCGCTGTGTGAATAAGAATGGTAGCAAAGTAATTCCCAAAAACATCAGACATTTGGGCGTTGAATAAGTTCATAACCGAATAAAGAACACCGATAAAAATAACCACAAAGGATGCGGCCATCGTACTCCCCCTAACGATTACATAACCCCTCTAAAGCCTTTTCCAATTACTTCGCTGGTATTTGTAATTAAAATAAAAGCGGTTGGATCTGTTGCCTTAATAAACTTTCTAAGCCGGATGGCCTGCCCCCGGTTCACCGCCGTTAACACAATGGTGCGGTTTTCGTGGGTGTAGGCACCGGAACCTTCAAGCAAGGTGGCGCTTCGTTTAATTTCTTTTACAATAAACTCCTGAATAGGAAGAGGGTTGGCTGTAATAATATGAAAAAACTTTTTCATATTTAGGCTTTCCATGGCTAAATCCAGCACCATGGATTTAATCAAAAGCCCTAAAACAGAAAACATGCCAATTTCAATTCCAAAGGCAACCCCTGATGCAATGGTAATCAAAAAGTCTCCTAAAAGCAAGGCTTTTCCAATATCCAAACTGGTATATTTTTTAAGGACCATAGCCACAATATCTGTTCCGCCGCTGGATGCATCTAAATTGAACAAAATAGCTGAACCGACGGCCGGCAAAGTTACGGCAAAAATCAGTTCCACCAGGGGCTGACTGGTTAATGGAGCCCTTAGCGGGATTAGACGCTCCATTAACCAAATGGCCCCTGAAAATAAAAGGCTGGCATAAGCAGTTTTAAGGCCAAAGCCTTTACCAAAAACTAAAAATCCAATGAGCAGCAAAGCATTGTTAATAATAAGAACAAAGGTACCCGGGGTAATAGATGGAAAGTACTTGTCCAACACAACGGCAATACCTGTTACCCCGCCAGTGGAAAAATGATTAGGAAATTTAAAAAAGTAAATTCCCAAAGCCATAATAATAATACCGATACTGATAAGAAAGTAATCCCGCAACTGGATTTTTATGCTCTTCTTTTCCATTTTGTTCCTAGCCTCTTATTTTCGCGTTATGCCTCTCCTGGCAGGCCTTAAGAATTTTATCAACAACCTTTGTAATTTCATCTTCCGTTAAGGTGTGGTCTTCTGAGCGAAACACAAGGGCAAAAGCCGCAGACTTCATTCCTTCGCCTAGCTGTTTTCCTTTAAAAACATCAAACAACTGGCAGCTTTCAAGGAGTTTTCCGCCGCTTTTTTCCATTGTTTCCATGACCTCGCCAATAGGCTCTTCCTCCCCCATCACCAAGGCCAAATCCCTGGTTATAGCCGGATATTTTGGCAGGGCTTTTACTTGACCCATGGGTTTGGTTATGTTAAGAAGGAGCTGCAAATCAACTTCGGCAATATAACTGCGTTGGCTTATTTCAAAGTTATCCATTACTTCTGGGTGTACCTGGCCAAATACACAAAGGCGCCGGTCATCAACATACAAACTTGCGCAGCGGCCTGGGTGATGATAGGCTTCCCCCTGGGCTTTTAGTTGACCTTGAACGCCAAAGTGCTTGAGCAAAGCCAAGAGGACGCCTTTTAAGGAAAAAAAGTCCTCTTCTTTGCCGTGGCTACCCATAGAAAGGGTTTGAATTTCTAAGGGCAGGCCTTCTTTTGTGGTGCTTTCCTTGCTAAAGACCGGGGCTACCTCGTAAAGCCTTGCACTACTGTTTCCCTGATGCTGGTTATAAGCAAGGGTTTCTAGCATGCTGGGCACAAGGGTGGTACGCATAACAGAGGTGTCTTCTCCTAGGGGATTCATAATTTTAATGGGGTTTGTACGCCTGTCCTGTTTATCAAGACCCAATTTTTCAATAGATTTTGGGCTGATGAAGGAGTATTTCATCATTTCAAAATAACCCAAACCATTTAAAACACGGTCAATCTGGTCTTTTTGGCGCATCCGGGGGCTTTTACCGCCTTGGGTTATTTCTCCCCTTAAAAGGGTGGAGGGAATATGATCAAAGCCGTATACCCGTAAAATTTCCTCACAAATATCTGCTTCTCCTTCAACATCGTGGCGGAATATGGGCACGGTCACCAGGAGGTTTTCCCCCTGGTCCTTTACTTCAAAGTGCAGTTTATGCAAAATATCGATCATTTCTTCCTTACTTACCTGAACCCCAGCCCGGTGATTCATCTTTTCAATATTGGCGACAATTTTCACCGGTTCTTCCTTTTGGGGGTAAATATCGATGACCCCTTCCACCACCTCCCCGGCATTAAGAAGGTTTACCAGTTGGCAGGCCCTGTCCATAGCCTCTTTAACGGTGTGGGGGTATACGCCCTTTTCAAAACGTCCGCTGGATTCTGTGCGAAGGCCTAGTTTGCGGCTGGATACCCGGGTGTTTGCATAATCAAAGGAAGCACACTCAAATACCACCGTCTTTGTATTTGAGGTAATTTCGCTGTCCATGCCCCCCATGATACCTGCAAGGCCTGTAGGGCCTTGACCATCGCAAATTAAAAGTTCGCTACCGGATAAGATTCGCTCCTTCTCATCCAAGGTGACTAATTTTTCTCCTTCCTCAGCCCGCCGTACAATAATTTTTCGGTCGTTTACTTTTTCAAGGTCAAAGGCGTGCATGGGATGGCCTGTTTCAAGCATTACAAAATTTGTAATGTCTACAATGTTGTTGATTGAGCGAATGCCCGCACCATGCAAATATTTCTTTATCCAAAAAGGTGAAGGGGCAATTTGAATATTTTGAATCACCTTTGCCATGTAACGCTTGCACAGGTTTGTGTCCTTTACTTCAACAGTTAAGTGGTTGTTAATATTGCCTCCTGCTTCCTTAACGGTAATTTGAGGCTTTACAAAGTCCGTACCCATGGCAACAGCGGTTTCTCTGGCTATGCCCCATAGGCTTAAGCAATCAGGTCGATTAGCCAAAATATCAAAGTCTACAATTTTATCATCAATGCCTAAAATCGGCTTTACATCAGCTCCTAGGGGGTACTCTTCCCTAAAAATCAACAGCCCTTCATCCCCAACTGAAGGGTACAGGTCTACAGGTACCTGAAGTTCGGTAGCCGAGCAAAGCATCCCTTGGCTCTCGGTTCCCCTGATTTTCCCTTTTTTTATTTTAAAACCTCCGGGCAGGGTGGCTCCAATCAAAGCAACGGGTACTAAAATACCCGCCTTTACATTTGGTGCACCACAAACAATTTGCAATAAGCCATCCTGGCCTGCATCTACTTTGCAAATGCTTAAGTGATCGCTGTTTTCCATGGGGGTTGCTTCTAATACCCTGCCTACAACTACACCGCTAATCTCTTTTGCTATGGGTTCAATGCCTTCTACAGCAACTCCCTGCATAATCATCCTGTCTTGATATTCCTGATCGGTTACAGGAATTTTACTATATTCTTCTATCCATTGCATAGGTAATTTCATATTCTTCTCTCCTTATCTGCATCTGCTGGTGGTAAAATACCTAAGTGTTTTAGCGAAATTGAGAAATAAAACGCATGTCTCCTTCAAAGAGCAGGCGCATATCCGAAATACCAAAGCGCTGCATAGCCACTCTTTCAAGGCCAATGCCAAAGGCAAAACCTGTGTATATTTTACTGTCGATACCACACATTTCAAGTACTTTAGGGTTCACCATTCCGCTGCCCAACACTTCAATCCATCCGGTGTTTTTACAGTTTCTACAGCCTTTACCCTTACAGTTGGCGCAGGTAAAATCAACCTCGGCACTGGGCTCGGTAAAAGGAAAGAAGGAAGGCCTAAAACGAATGTTAATATCCTCTCCATAAAGGCGTTTGGCAAAAATTTCAAGGGTGCCTTTTAAGTCGGCCATGGTCACATCTTTGTCAATAACCAATCCTTCAATTTGATGGAAAACCGGAGAATGGGTGGCATCTACTTCGTCAGATCTATAGGTTCGGCCAGGGCAAATAATGCGAATGGGTGGTTTTTTAGTCAGCATAGCCCTGGCCTGTACAGGAGAGGTGTGGGTACGTAAAACAATGTTCTCGTCGATATAAAAGGTATCTTGGGCATCCCTTGAAGGATGATTTTTAGGAATGTTGAGCAGCTCAAAGTTATAGTGGTCCAGTTCAATTTCAGGTCCTTCCATTACTTCAAAGCCCATGCCTGCAAAGCAATCCACCATTTCTTCTAAAACCAAACTCACCGGGGTTGGGGTGCCAATAACAGGCACCTTTACCGGTTGGGTTACATCTATTTTTTCTTTTAATAAGGCTTCTCCCCGCTCTTTAAGGGAAATTTCAGCACCGGCCCCTTCAAGCCATTGGGTAATCTTCTCTCTGGCCTGGTTTATCCACTGGCCCGCAACAGGGCGCTCTTCTTGAGGCAGTTGCCCCAAACTACGCAGAAGGGCCGTAAGTTCGCCCTTTTTACCCAAAACAGCCAGGCGAACCGCTTCCAGATCCTGGGAGCTTTTTACTTTTTCGATGTTCTCTTTTGCTTTTTGCACCAATTGATCAATTTGTTCCTGTAAAAGCATTTTTTTGCCTCCTTTAAAATAAAAAAAGCCCTCATCCCGCCATGGGACGAAAGCATTACTGCTGCGTGGTACCACCCAACTTTCATGCAAATGGCCAAAAAAGGTGATTTGCATGCTTAGCGTTTTTAACGGAACGGCCCGTTTTTACCTACTTTGTTTCAGTAAAAAGCTCCGGAGTGAATCCCCTGCCGGCTTACAGATGGCTTCCACCTCGTCCATCCTCTCTTGGTAAGCACCCACCCAAGGTTAGTCTCCTTCATCACATTGTAAAAAGTATAACACAGGATCATTTTTCATGCAACGATATTTATGGTATTATATTATTGTTTATAATCAAAAATTAGGAATAAGCCCTGCTAAATAAAAGAAGAATCTGTTTTCTATACATCAACAAAATTAAAGGAGTTTACCATGTTTAAAAAGCTTGCTTCAATCCTTTTTATATTAACTGCCCTGATGGCTGTTCTTTTGCCCTGGGGCTTGGCCGAGGAAGGGGATTTTACAATCGCTCTACCAGAGGGTCTTACTCCTTTTAGAGAACAAGCCGTAACTTTGAATATCCCTTTTGAAGGAGAGCTTACCGTACAAATAGACGACGGAATCAATGGCCCCTTCACCATTCTTAAAGGGCAGCCTGTTCAGGCCGGAGCCTTTAGTTTTTACTTTAACGGCCTGGTAGAAGGAGGGCTTCCGTTAAAGAAAGGAAAATATACCCTTCATGCTCAGCTTTTGTATGATGATCAGTTTACATCCACTTCAAAAGATGTCTCGGTTTCTGCAGAAGAGACGGCTTTATACTATGCCATTCCCTCATCAAAAATATTAAACCAGGGCGAAACCAACTGGTTTATCGACTGGGCGTTGAACGACAAAAGCACCTTGGTGGTAGATGTGTATTTTAACAACCAGCGGGTTCACTCTATTGCTGAAAAAACAAAAGGCGCCGGAACCGGCCAACTTTTTTGGAACGGTACTGTAAACGGCGCCTATGTGCCGGAAGGCAGCTACGAATGTAAAGTATATTTGAAGGAGCACCCGACTCTTGTACACAGTTTTCCCGTTGATATTCTCTCCGCTCTTCCTCCCCTATACGCTTTGGAGGAAACTGGGTCTCTCAAGCTTGAAAACTTGGATGGGCAGGACCTTATAACGGCTTTAAGTAGTCCTTTGACTGTTTTAACCGATGAAGGAGCCACCTATCCCATTGTTGAAACTAGCGACAAAAGCAGTGAAAGGCTGGGGACCTTTTATCCTAATGTTCAGGGCCTTGATATTCTTTCCTTGTCCCAGGATGAGCAAATGGCCTATGTAGGAGCTTACCGCCGGGAAGACGGGGCTTATATTAAAGGCTATGTGCCAAAGGCAAAGCTAAAGATCATATCCCCGAGCAGCGACTACGGCCTAGTCATTGATAAAAACACTCAACTTTTAACCGTTTACCATCAAGGCAGCCCCCTTGGCAGCCTATCCGTTTCTACAGGCCTGATGAAAAAGTCTCATTTAGAATATGAAACCCCTGCCGGTGCCTTTATCATTAACCAAAAGGGGTTGGAAGAAAAACAGGGGAAAAATTTTTCAGAATATGTACTTTTTATGGGAGAAGAGTTATATATCAGCCAAATGGACTATAGCTTATCAAAAAAACAGGCAGACTATACTTTGGCCTTGTCTTCCCTGGGTACCAAAGCCACAACCGGCCATATTGGAGCCGATATCCACCTGCCCTCATCTGGCTCGGCTATCAATGCCTATTGGTTATGGGCAAACATCCCCCCTCAAACCAAGGTGTTGATTATTGATGACCGCCAAAACCGAGAAGACCGTATTAAAGAAATATACCCCAAAAACTTTGATGAACATATTTATACACCTACCACCCAGGTTATTACAACACCCCTTGCCGCGCCAAATGAGGGCCTTGAAGCCTTCAAGCAGGTTCTTTTAACTTTTGGAGGCGACTGTGTGCTGGGCGGTGAGGAAAAAAGCCGTAAAGATCCTCGCTCCTTTGACAGTGTGATTGCCGAAAAAGGCTACGGCTGGCCTTTTTCCGGTATGGTTGATTTGTTTGTTCAAGATGACATGACCATAATGAATTTGGAAGGGGTGTTACAGAATCATAAAAAAGGCATGGTCTCAAATAAAATTCATATTTTTCGAGGGGCAACCGATTATACAGAAGTGCTGCGCCTGGGCAGTGTTGAGCAAGTAAATATTGCCAATAACCATTACATCGATTATGGCAATACAGGAAAAGAAAGCACCAAGGAAGCCTTGACCCTTGCAGGCATTTCTTACAGCGGTTTTGAGCATTTGCATATTTTTGAAAAAGATGGACATAAAATTGGCTTTAGCGGCATACGCGAAACTGTTTACAAGCAAGATAAGAGCATTATGGAAAGTGATATTTTAAAGCTTAAAGAAGCGGGCTGCGACGTCATTGTTTACGCCTGCCATTTTGGCAAGGAGTATGACCGTAATCATAACCAGCTGCAAACCACCATGGCGCACCGGGCCATTGATTTGGGAGCCAATATTGTTATTGGCCATCACACCCATGTTGTGCAGGGTATTGAAGGCTATAACGGCGGCGTTATTTTTTATGGCTTGGGTAATTTTGTTTTTGGCGGCAACCTTGACTTAACGGAGTTTGATGGCCTGGTTGTGCAAACCAACCTGCTCTTTCAAAACAACCAATACCAAGGGGTGCAGGTCACCTTGCACCCTGTTCTTAGTACCGGTGCCATGCCTGCCAACGATTTTAGGCCCATACCTGCTGTCGGAGAAGATCGGGTGCGGATTTTACAAAAAGTTCAAAACGACAGCTTGTTTGCCATCAGCGATCAAATGTATTTCCCTGCCCAAAGGGAATAAGCATGGTTTTGAATCCCTTAAAGGCAGCTATCAAAAAAGGCAAGAAGAAACTGAGTTTCTTCTTGCCTTTTTAATGATGATCTTACGGCTGCGGCACAGCTACGGGTACTTCTATTGGTGCCACCAAGCTCCCATAAAGGTGCTCCAAGGTTCCTTTGCCCGCAATACCATCGCTTTTAATATTGTTATCCTTTTGATAGGCCTTTACTGCTTCAACTGTGCCCTCTAAATAAGTTCCCGTTACAGTGCCCTGGTAATAACCCAGTTCTTTTAATTTCATTTGCAGCCAGTATACTTCCTCCCCCTGTGCACCCTTTTTAAGGGCAGTTATATCGCCCTGGGGCGGGATATTGCCCATATATTGGGGTGATGGCGTCGGCTGGGGAGTAGTTGAGGGCAGCATTGATTTTTTGTCCAGGGGCGGCGGTGCCAAGGCAGCAGCCAGTTCAGGATCCAGGGGTAAATCCTCCCGCACTGTTACCACTGTTCCCGCCCCAATGGTGTCGTAAATCCACTTGGCATCGTCTACCAAAAGGCGAATGCACCCATGGGAAGCTCGGCTGCCCAGCTTATTATAGGATTTAACGCTTAAATCCTTTGTGTTAACCGAGTTATAAATAACCGAATGAAAGGCAATAGAGCTGTTAATCCTGGTCCAGTACTGAGCGTGAGAACCCCATTTGGGAAAATAGGCCCACCTTGCAGTTTTTCCGTTTAAAGTCCAGTCTCCCACATCGCTGGGATCTTTTTGGGTACCTGTTGAACAAATCATCTGTTTAATTACCTTTGTATGCCGGTTCTCTTCGTCAAGGCCGTATACATGAACCACCTGGTTGTTCACATCCACTGTAATGGCATAAGGCACAGGAGTAGGTGCCGGTGTGGGTCTTGGGGTTGCGCTTGCAGCCAGGGTTTGGCTGCTGTTAAATAATAAATTCCAGGTTTGCTTGCCTACAATTCCGTCGGCAACAATACCATTATTTGTTTGAAAATCTTTTACAGCGGCCCGGGTTTGTTTATAAAAACCGCCGGATATAGGGCCTGTGTAATAGCCTAGTTCCGTTAATTTTGTTTGCAGCTGGATTACTTCATCCCCAGAAGCATTGGCTTGAAGTTTGCGCTTATACGGTACTTGAGAAAACTGATCTTCGTCGCTTGGGGTATCTTGATCTACCTCAACAATAATATCATTAGGCCCGGGGGTTACCTTAGGTTCCCCTTGACCTTTATCTTCGCCCTGTTCCCTTTCTTCCATGCTGACGTTTTTGCCAAGGGCTTGATTAGAATACAAAAGGGTTAAGGTATCAATATCGGCCTTGCCTGTTACAGTAAAGCCTGATTTTTCCTGAAAAGAGGCAATAGCACTATAAGTTCCTTCTAAATAATTGCCGCTGATTTTACCGTGGTAATAACCAAGTTCTGTCAGCCTTCCTTGAAGGGTTTTTACATCTTCGCCAGAATCTTTTTTTTGAAGGGCCCTGAAGGTGGCCAGATATATTTTTTGAAGAGTCGCCGCATCTCCTTCGCCTGTAACAGGCAGCCCATAGTCTTTTTGAAACTTCTCTACAGCCCCCCGGGTTCCTTCCCTAAAGCGGCCACTGATGTTTCCTTTATAATACAAAAGCTTGGTTAGCTGAGTTTGCAGTTGGGTTACTTCCTCGCCATCCATGCCGTATTTTAAGTGGCTTTCAAAGCTGGTTTGCTGCTCTTGTGGTGGTGTTATGGTGATTTCTCCTGCCAAGGCTGGCGTCAATTGAAAAAAGTAAATACACAAGGCAAGAAAAAGAGCTGTTTTTTTCTTCATTTTATCCTCCTCATGAAAAGTAATTTCACTTTATTGTAACAAATTTGTTATATTATTCATAGCGCTATTTAATTGTTTACAATTGCTAGTTTTATCTAGTTTGTATCAAATTCTGTAAACTTATTACTTATTAATGAAGTGAGACCATAATATTTGCCTTTACACAAACCGAAAATGCAAGGATTATGGCAATATAGGTTTTTGAGAATTTAAAGGAGGATAATGGTATTGAACAAAAGACAAATCCAACCTAAAGAGTTGATTAGTTCAGCGGCATTTTCCCAAGCTATCGAAGTGTGTAGTATACACTCGATACTATGTATAGGTGGTCAAAATGCAATTGACAAAGAGGGCAATGTTGTTGGAGAAAATGATTTTAGACTGCAATGTGAACAAGCACTGACCAATCTTTAATTGATTTTAGAGAGCTCAAATTTTTCAGTAGACAATGTTGTAAGCTGGACAATACATGTGGTTAAGAGAAATGATATTGGATTAGGATTTGCTGCTTTTCAAAAAATTTTTGGCGTTTTAGAAGTACCGCCTACTATTATTGTTGCACAAGTGGCAGGCCTGGCATCTCCTAAATATCTTATAGAAATAAGCGCATTTGCTGTAAAGTAATTGGATATTCCAATACAATAATGTGTGGCGTAATGTATTTGAACAAAATGAATACGGCAATATTTAAGCTGATAGAAGATTAAGGCTTGCGCAGATTAAAAGCACAAAGAAGCATTCCTTTTCTTTTGATTGTGTAAGCTGTATAATTGGATACATTTTGTAATAGAACCCGATTGAAATTGGGTGCAGTGTAAGCAATCTCAAAAAGCAAGGTTGTTGATGTAAGGCGCATAAAGGAAAAGATATCAACAATGGAGGGTAATATGCAGAAATTTTGCTTTAAAAAACTGGTGGCAATACTGGTAACGCTTTTGATGCTAGGTACAACAATGGTAATACCGGCTGTGGCAAATGAGGAACCCCCGGATAGAAAAAAACAGGTTTTTGAATCAGCATACAGTGCACAAGTGGTGCAAAATACATTGTATGTAATAGCAGATGAAAAACTGATTTCTATTGTTCAAGACCAAGAAATACCGGCGACCATTTTGGAATTTTCGGCCTATCCCGATCTGAATTGGTATAGTACCTTACTTTGCTCGGACGGCACCGATCTTTATGCCTATGATCCTTTGACCGAAACCATATACCAAGTTGCTGGGACCACCCTTGAAAAAATAGTTAAACTGGACGTTGCCCAAAAAGGACAGGAATTGGAGGATGGGTCACGAAAACTCGTGTTTGAATACCCCTTTATTCAAGATGGCTTTTTCTATGCCCTTGGTATGGATTTTGCAGATTATTCAAGGACGATTTACCGTTTTTCTTTAAAAAGCGGACTGAGCGATGAGATTTTAGTGAAAGACTATGACTTTCAAGAAATTGCTGCTTATAAAAATGGACAGCTTTTAGGGCTTGATGCGAATACAAAAAATATTGTGACGATTGATTCGGCTACAGGAAAGAGAATGGATACCATTGTATCAGCAGGGGGCCATAACATTAGTGGCATTGCTTATAATACTGCCAATGATCAGGTTTATTCCCTTTTAAATACCCAGGTAGTGCGCTGGGAAAATGATAAACCTGTAACGATCGATTATGTGTCACAAGGTAATCAACTCAATGTGCTATATACTGGCCTATGGAATGGAAAGTACACTTTCATCGACAATGATGGCATCCGTTCCTTTGATGCTGTTTTGGCAAAGGATAAGATTAAACCCCTTACAATTTGGAGCATCGAACGGGGACTTTTGGATTCAAAGATGATTTCAAAATTCATAGGGCTTTACCCCACAACCCCTGTTGTGCTTCGTGATACCATGGAGGAAGATGCGCTAGAGAAGGTGTCAAGGGTTGTACTAACTGGGGACGGCAGTATCGATATCTTTGCGGTTTCAAGTCGAATCATAGATGGCAGGAAACTTTTTGACCGCGGTTATGCTTACGAACTGGATTCCGCGGTGTTAAAAGAGGATGTGCTTTCAATGTATCCCCAGATACAGAGCTACTTAATACAAAACGATGCTTTATTTGGTTTCCCGGTAATGGTGTATCCCGATTATTGGACTGTTCGGCCGGACCTTTTGGAAGAAGCCCAGTTAGAGCCTATACCGGAACACATTGAGGATTATTATGATAAGATGCTTTTGTGGTACGAGGAGAACTATGACAGCCGCCCAGCCGTTACCTTTGATGGGATGCCAACCGTGCAAGAAGAATGGAGTCATGCTATTTTTAACCTTTTAAATCAGTATGTTTATACCTATGCCACTGAAGACAAACCTATATCCTTTAATACGCCCGTTTTTCGAACCATACTTGAAAAACTTGCCGGTCTATGAAAATGGAAGATTGAAGGTGCTTTAACCGACCACCAAAGAGGGTATGGAGAGAGAATATTTAGTAACAACTATGAAACAAAGGAGCCTTTTGATCAAAGGCATGGCACTGAGGGTTGGGCAGAAAAATTTATTCTCCCGCCTGCCTTTGTCGAGGCCGTTCAACCGATTATCCCTTCCGCGATGATCTATTTTATTGTGAACCCTCATAGCCAAAATAAAGAAGGAGCAATTAAATTTTTAGAGTATTTCAGCCAAAATATGGAAGTTAAGCTGAAGTATGAACTTCACCCGGATTTTAATGAGCTTGTAGAGCGACAAAGTTATCAAGAAACTGTTGTTATACCCCATGTCGAGACTATAGAACAGATTAAAAAAATAATGGCGGAGATGGAGGAAGGGGATGAAGAATTTTTAGAATGGAAGCAAGTATTAGCGCAAGAAGAAAGCGATTTTGAACGGAAAGAGAAGAGCCGCTGGGAATACTCATCAGAAGTTATAGGGCAATACCGCAAATTAGCACCCTACATATTGTTTGACCATGGAGATCTGATATGGGAGATTAGTGATGGCTTGAATATTGAAGGTACCCTTTTGAAGTACTTTGAAGGGCAAGCTACATTGAATCAGGTTTTATTGGAGCTGGATAATAAAGTGGCCATGTTATATTTAGAAATGAAATAAACCGAATCTATCTTGCCTTACAGCAAAAAGGAGAAAACGTTAGTTATACCAACGTG
>CAYFQH010000030.1:0-24069 GCA_964345215.1 uncultured Oscillospiraceae bacterium
TGGTGGAGCATAGGAGATTCGAACTCCTGACCTTTTGAATGCCATTCAAACGCGCTACCAACTGCGCCAATGCCCCAAGAACAAGACCTATGGTAACACACTTTTTTATGCTTGTAAAGCATTTTTAAACATTTTTTGTTTTTAATCATTATAATCATTTGCTTTGGACTGTTTTCACCTTTTGCCTGGGTTTAAAAAGAGAGTTCTCTGATTTCATAAAACACCAAGGAAGCTTCTCCAACGGGATTTTTATGGGCATCTGTATATTTGGCATAACTCCACTCCAAAAGTACACTGTTGCCTTGGGCCAGAATCTTTCGTGATTTGAGCCTGATGACAGGCACAAGACTTAAGATCTCTTCCCGCTGTTTTATAAAATCAAAGCCTTCTTCTTCTTGAAATAAAAGGATCTCGTTTTTGGAAATTTTCATACTGAAGTCCGGTTTTCCACCATCTACCAGGTTCCACAAATCTTTATAGACAGCCTCCAATACGACATAATCCCCTGCCACTTCCAAGGTCCCGCTTTTCTCTGCAATAAAATAGGGATAGAAAATAACCATCCCTTTGTTTCTAAACTCCATGTGCATTTTTTTAGCGAAGATTTCAGCCTGTTTTGCCTTGGCTCCAACCAGCCGGGGTAAATGGATATCTACTCCCTTTAAAAGGGCTGTACGCACCGTCCAGAGGGTTCTAGGGTCAAATTCTTCCTTACCCGTATACTCCTGCCAAGAAACCACAGGAATTCCCAGTTCTTTAAGAAAAAAGAAACCTTCCAATTTGTTCATGATGCCTCCCGGGGTTCTTCCCTTAAACAGGGATTTAATTTAAAAATACGACTTTGGTATAAAAACTGATAATCAGTCAAATGCCACAGCTTATGGTGTTGGGATTTGAACAGTTGTAAAATAAGCAAACCGTTGAGTTTGTTTTTTGCGGACTATTTGCTTATTTGCCATCAAAATTTCTTATAAAATAAACCGCCTTACATCCACAACTTTGCTTAAGGTGCTTAAATGCTCATTTACATACTCTCCATTGATGTTTAAGTCAATATCCGGCATATTTTCCCCGCCAGCGTTAAAAGAAATGTCTTCCAATACTTCTTCAAATACAGCATGCAGGCGCCTTGCGCCGATATCTTCGGCATTCTCGTTGGCCGTAAAGGCCGCATCGGCAATGGCATCGATGGCTGAATCCTCAAAGACCAGGTGCACATGATCAACCGCCAGCATGGCTTGGTACTGTCTTGTTAAGGCATTATCCGTCTGGGTTAAAATGGCTTTAAAGTCTTCTCGGGTAAGACTTTTAAGCCTAACATGCACGGGAAAGCGCCCTTGAAGTTCAGGAATTAAATCTGTTACCTTGGCAACGTGGAAGGCTCCTGCTGCGATAAAGAGCATGAAGTCTGTGCGTACGGCTCCGTATTTGGTGTTTACGGTGCTTCCTTCTACAATAGGCAAAATATCTCTTTGAACCCCTTCGCGGCTCACATCAGGCCCGTGGCCTCCTGAAGATCGACCTGCAATTTTATCAATCTCGTCAATAAAAACAATGCCATGCTGTTCGGCCCTACGTACTGCCTCCTCTTTAACGGCATCTTGATCAATAAGTTTTTCTGACTCTTCGGCCAACAAAATTTTGCGGGCTTCCGACACCTTCACCCGGCGTATTTTCATTTTGGGTGGAACCATCCCCCCCATCATGTCGCCGATGCTAATGGAACTGCCGCCCAGTTCCAACTCTGGCATGGTTTCTTCCACTTCAATTTCCAGTTCACGGTTTTCAAGCTCTCCTTTGGCCAATTGCTGGCGAATTTCTTCCCGTCTTCCTGTTAGTTTCTCTTGTTCTTCCTGACTTTCGCTGGGCTGATCTTTTGATTTACCCAGTAAGAAATCCAAAGGGTTTCCGCTTGTTTTTTTAGGTGGGTTTAGCAAAAGGGTAACTAAACGGTCTTCGGCCAACACGCTGGCCCGGTTTTTTACTTTTTCCTGGTATTCTTCCTTTACCATGCGAATGGCGTTTTCAACCAAATCCCGCACAATGCTTTCAACATCCCGGCCAACATAGCCAACCTCTGTAAATTTGGTGGCTTCAACCTTGATAAAAGGGGCGTGGACTAGCTTGGCCAACCTTCTGGCAATTTCTGTTTTACCAACACCGGTGGGTCCCATCATTAATATATTTTTAGGGCTGATTTCCTCCCGCATTGCTGCAGGCAGGTTGGCCCGCCGGTAGCGGTTTCGAAGAGCCACGGCCACGGCCCGCTTGGCTTCATCCTGACCGATAATATAGCGGTCCAGTTCTTTTACTGTTTCTCTGGGCGTTAACTCTCTCATTTAAAACACCTCATTACACTTCTTCTACAATAATATTATCGTTTGTATAAACACAAATGGCTGCTGCAATTTCAAGGGCCTTACGGGCAATTTCGCCGGCAGAAAGATCTGTGTTTTGCATAAGCGCCCTGGCTGCTGCTAAGGCATAATTGCCCCCGGAGCCAATGGCCGCTACCCCGTCATCAGGTTCAATTACTTCCCCTGTGCCGCTTAAAATAAGCATATTATCTTTATTAGCAACAATCATCATGGTTTCCAGCTGGCGCATGACCTTATCGCCTCGCCAATCTTGTGCTAGATTAACGGCAGCACGTTCGAGATTTCCCCCGGCCTGGGAAAGTTTGTCTTCAAAGCGCTCGCAAAGGGTAAATGCATCAGCAACAGTGCCTGCAAAACCGACAGCAACTTCGTTATTATAAAGCCTTCTCAATTTTTTTGCTTTTGTTTTAAAAATGGTGGTTTCACCCATGGTCACTTGCCCGTCTCCGGCAATGGCGGTTACTCCGTTGCGTTTCACTGCGCAAATGGTTGTACCTTTTAATCCCATAATATTTTTCCTTCCTATTGCTTAATAAAATGAATTATATCTCCAAGGAGTGTTTCATCTACTTGGGCGGGGGTGTTATACTCCCCCACAGTATATTGTAAGGCTTGATCCCCCGTATATGTAACCAGTCCATGGTTAAGGGAGGGATAGGTTTGATAAGTAATATTTTCCTGCTTACCTAAGGCTTCCATCCAAGCTTCAATGCCGTTTTCGGCAATTACTTGAAAATCCTCTCCTCCTTGTACAATAAGGGTAGGTAACTGTAAGGCTTTTAAAATTTCGGCGGGGTCATGCTGATCCATCTCTAAGAAATAGGTTGCTGGTTGGCCAAAAATATTCTCTTGGGTTATAAGGCTGCCTTGAGCCTTCAGCTGGCTATACTTTTCTTTTTCAGCCTCTATCCAGGCCTGGGTTTCGTTCTTTTTTTCTTGAGAAAGAGTATCTCCCGCTTGCTTAAGGGCAAAGAAATTTTGAGAAATAATAATGTCCACTAAGCTTTTAGGGCTGCCGCAAAGAAGAATCAGTCCGGCAAAACCGGCTTCCCTTTGGTTTGCAGCGGCAATTCTCGGCCCAAGCATGGCCCCCAAGCTGTGACCTATTAAATAAACCTGATCAGGATCTATGCCTTCATATTCTTTTATGGCTTTTGCAGCCGCCAAGGCATCGTCAATCACTTCTTCTTGTACAGTAAAGTTTCTACCATAGGTTTGAGCGGTTTCATTGGGATAAACCAAGGTCCGTTTATCATAGCGGATACTTGCAATTCCTTGCTGGACTAAAGCCCAAGCAATATCTTTAAAAGGTGTTAAGGCCCCCATGGTTTCATTTTTATCATTTGGACCAGATCCATGTACAAGAACCACGGCAGGGATGTTTTCTTCTTGGGAAGGCAAGGTAATGGTGCCCGGTAAAAGCCAGGGCTCCTGCCCAAAAGTCACTTGAACCTGTATGATACCTTGGGGTAGGAGCTCCTCTTGGCTGGGCTCTTTTGCAGGGGCCAGGTTGATAAAAAAACCGCCTATAAAACCCTGGCCGTCAAAACTGATAGATAAAACAAGGTCTTGCTTTTCCATATCTAAATAAAGGGTTGATACGGTAAAATCCCCTTGGGTTTGAGCGGTTGCTTCCTGGGCGCCGATCAAATTGCCGCCCAGCGTGGTTATTTGTTGCCATAAGGCAGGCAAATCTTCTAGTGAAACCTGTTGGCGCACCTGGGGAGTAAACGCTTGGTACAGCTCCTCATGTTTTTGAGGATCTTTCAGGTAATCTAAAAAATTTCCGGAAGAAATAAGGGAAGACTCTTCCCCCAGCCCAATGGTTATAAATGAAGAAAAAAGAGTTATGATTACCAGTAAAACAAAAGCTGTTCTCCTCATTGGTTTTCCTCCTTTATAAAGTAAAAAAAACTCTTCGCATTTATAGTTTAATTATAGCTCTTTGGCAATGTTTTTACAAATATCCAAAGCCCTTTGCCCAATTGCTTCGTAGCGGAGAACCTTATTGCGTATTGGTTTCACACCAGGTACCCTGGGTAGGCCTTCAATGAGTCCAAAACTGCAGTGCATGGGTTGAAAATCCTTGCGAGGTGTTTCAATATAATGTCCTAAAGCGCCTAAAGCGGTTGTTCTGGGAAAATCTATATCCTCTTTGCCCAAAAGCCTGCGGCCTAAAGCCAAAGACGCAGTTAAGCCGCTTGCAGCACTTTCAACATACCCTTCAACCCCGGTTATTTGGCCGGCAAAATAAAGATTGTTGTTTTCAATAACCTGGTAGCGCCGGTTTAAAAAGCCGGGGCTTTGCAAAAAGGTGTTGCGATGCATTACCCCATAGCGAGCATACACAGCGTTTTCAAGGCCTGGGATCATTCCAAAAACTTTTTTTTGTTCGGAAAAAGTAAGTCTTGTTTGAAAACCCACCAGGTTGTAAAGGGAACCTTCATGGTTGTCTTGCCTTAATTGCACAACAGCAAAGGCTTCTTTGCCTGTTTTAGGATCAATTAGCCCAACAGGCTTCAAAGGCCCAAAGGCCAAAGACATGTGGCCCCGTTTGGCCATACTTTCTATCGGCATGCAGCTTTCAAAAACCTTTTTCTCTTCAAATCCCTGTATTGGAACAGTCTGGGCTTCAACCAAGGCATCAATAAAGGCGTAATATTCCTCTTGGGTCATAGGACAGTTTAAGTAATCATCTCCCCTGTCATAGCGGGACTGGCGGAATATTTTATTCATATTTAAGGAATCAAGGTGGACGATTGGTGCCGCCGCATCATAAAAATGAAGGCTGTCTTTCCCACAGAGGTTAAAAATAGCTTCCGAAAGACCATCGCTGGTTAAAGGGCCTGTTGCAATAATGGTAGGCCCTTTGGGAATGGCCGTTACTTCTTCATAATAAACCGTAATATTGGGATGGCTTTTTATTTTTTGAGTAATGTAATTTGAAAACAGATCCCTATCCACGGCCAAGGCACCGCCGGCAGGTACCTTTGTGGCATCCGCCGCTTGTATAATAAGAGAGGAGAAGATACGCATTTCTTCTTTTAAAAGACCTACAGCATTGGTTAGCCGGTCGGAACGCAGGCTATTTGAACAAACCAGTTCACCAAAACCTTCGCTTTGATGGGCCGGAGTTTTTTTAAGGGGTTTCATTTCGTACAGGGCTACCTCTATACCCATTTGGGCCAGCTGCCAGGCGGCTTCACTGCCTGCAAGGCCAGCACCGATTACATTTACTTTCATCTACTATGCTTCATCCTCTTCTTGAGGGGTAACCTCAATTTTATGCCGGCAGTTTTCGTTGGCACACACATGCCATACTTCACCTTTTTTATTCCGTTTTTCGGTCATATAGCTTCCGCATACGGGGCAAGGATCTTTCACTGGCTTTTCCCAACTTACAAAATCACATCCAGGGTAATTTTCGCAGCCATAAAACTTACGGTTCTTTTTACTAATTTTTTCCATCAGCCGTCCCTGGCACTTAGGGCAGTTTACATCAATATAAGTGATGATAGGCTTTGTATTTCTGCATTCAGGAAAATTGGGGCAAGCTAGAAAGCGTCCAAAACGACCCATTTTATACACCATCATGGCCCCACAATTTTCACACTGCACATCACTTACTTCATCTGCAATTTCAATTTTTTCAATTTCAGCCTCCGCTTTTTCCAGCATTTTTTCAAAAGGTGGGTAAAAATCCCGCAAAATTTCGTGCCAATCTTTTTCCCCTTCTTCTACCTCATCCAGCTGAGTTTCCATTTCTGCTGTAAATTCAGTTTCAACAATGGGAGCAAAATACTCCTCCATCACCTGAGTTACCATTGCGCCAAGCTCTGTTGGGTATAGGCGCTTTTGCTCCTTCGTAACATAACCCCTGGCGGTAATGGTAGTAATAGTGGGTGCATAAGTACTGGGGCGCCCAATGCCCTTCTCTTCCAAGGTTCTGATAAGGGAGGCCTCGGTAAAGCGGGGCGGAGGTTGGGTAAAGTGCTGTTGGGGCAAAACCTCTTCAACAGTTACTTTATCTTTTACATGAATGGTTGGAATGGCAGTTTCCTTCACTGCCTCCTGATCTTCCAGCGTTTCTTCATAAATAGATGTAAAGCCTAAGAACTTTTTCTGCTCGGCATAAAAACGCAGGGTTACTCCCTCTCCCGTTGCTTCGGCAGTAAAAGTATCGTACACCGCAGGCTTCATTTGGCTGGCCAAAAAACGCAGGTATATTAATTTATATAAGCGGAATTGGTCTTTGGTTAAGGATTCTTTAATGCTCTCGGGAGTCCGCTCAATTTCCGTAGGGCGAATGGCTTCGTGGGCATCCTGTGCGTTTTTGCGCCCCTTGTATTCGTTGGGCTTTTCCGGTAGGTATTCCAGGCCGAATTTTTTCGGAATATATTCTCTTACTGCATTAAGGGCCGTGTCGCTCACCCGAACCGAGTCGGTACGGATGTAGGTAACTAAGCCCTGGGTGCCTTCTTTTTTCAGATCGATCCCTTCATATAGTTGTTGTACAACCTGCATGGTTTTAGAAGTTGAAAAGCCCAGCTTACGGCTGGCTTCCTGCTGCAGGCTGGAGGTAATAAAAGGCGGTGCGGGCATTTTGCGCCGTTCCCCCTGTTTTACGCTGGCAATAGATAACTTGGCCTTTTCAATACGGTTTTGAGCGGCTTTCGCTTCTTCTTCATTTTGAATTACAGCCTTTTGATCGTCCAGGGCCGATAGTTTGGCCGTGATCAGGTTTTTTTTGCTTTTACCGTCGCCTACTTGGATTTTTGTGCTAATGTCCCAGTACTCTTCAGGCATAAAGGCCAAAATGTCCTCTTCCCTTTCAACCACCATTTTAGTGGCCACACTTTGAACTCTGCCGGCAGACAAGCCTTTTTTAATTTTGGCCCATAATAAAGGGCTGATTTTATAGCCCACCAAACGGTCCAGCACGCGGCGGGCCTGTTGGGCGTTTACCCTATCCATATCAATAGGCCTTGGGTTTTTCATTGCCTCTTTTACAGCCGTTTTTGTAATTTCATTAAATTCAACCCTACAGTTAGAGTTAGGATCGATGTTGAGCATCGTTGCCAGATGCCAGGAGATGGCTTCCCCTTCCCGATCAGGGTCTGTTGCCAGTAAAATTTGTGAAGCTTTTTTGGCTTCCTTACGAATTTTAGCCATAATGTCACCCCGGCCCCGGATGGTGATGTACTTAACTTCAAAGTCCTGATCGACCATAACCCCAAGCTGTGATTTGGGGAGGTCACGAACATGCCCCTGGGAAGCTTCAACCTTATAGGTTTTTCCCAGATACTTTCCAATTGTTTTTGCTTTTGCCGGTGATTCAACAATCACAAGCTTTGTTTTTTTAGCCACGATAAGCCCCCTAAATTTATTCAATCATCATCTATCCTTGTAAATGATAAATATTACCAGGCGATTTTTTAATTATTCCTTCTATTTCCATAAATGTCAAGTTTATACCCAATAAATCTACATTTAATTGGGTTTTGTTTACCAATTGTTCAAAAGAACAGTCTTCTTTTTGAAGACAGGTATAAATTTTTTTCTGATGGCTGTTTAAAGATAATAAACCTTTTTCACCCTTAGCATCATTTTGTGATAAATATAAAGCTTCTTCTTTCCAACCCATATCTTCCAGCACGTCCTTGGGGCTGGTTATAAGGCGGGCTCCTTCCCGCAAAATGGTGTGGGGCCCTTCGCTGCCCGGCCGCCCCGCTTCACCGGGTAGGGCAAAAACTTCTTTTCCCTGGTCAAGGCCGTGACGTACAGTAACCATGCCTCCGCTTTTGATTTTCCCCTCAATAAAAATCAGCCCGTCGCTTAAACCGCTAATAATCCGGTTGCGCTGGGGAAAGTGATAAGCCAGGGGTTCTATGCCCAAAGGATATTCACTAATGAACAGGCCCCCTGCTTTTTCAATTTTTTCTTTTAAGAATAAGTTAGATTTGGGATAATCTACATCTAAACCATTGCCTAAAACGGCAATGGTTTTTCCGCCTATGCTAATGGCCCCTTGGTGCGCTGCTCCGTCAATACCCATAGCAAAACCGCTAATAATACATACCCCTTTTTCAGCCAGGCCCTTGGCCAATTTAAAGCCGGCATCGTGCCCGTAGCGACTTGGATGACGAGTACCGATTAAGGCTATGTTCTTTGGATGATGAAGAAGCTTTATATTTCCTCGTGCAAAAAGCCACAAAGGTGGGTAAGGAATGTTTCTTAGCCTTTGCGGGTAGCTAGAATCACCAAAGGTGATAAAAGAAATATTGTTTTTGAGGAGCTGATCATAGCTTTTTTCAAGGTTCTCGCTATTTTTATAAAAGGCAAGGCGCTGGTAAATCTTTGCCCCCAGCACTTTTTCCATGGTTGGCGAAAAATACTCCCAAAAGGTTATGAAATTGCCATAGGTTTTATAAATGCTCCAGGCTTTGGGGGTAGGAATATAGGAAAGAGCAATCCATAAATCTGCCTTCATCTGATGAAAAAGGGACATACCGGTCACCTCCAATATTTTCCGTCAAGGTTACGGTACTGAATGGCCTCGGCAATGTGGCCGATTTTAATTTCTTCATCTCCTGCTAAATCGGCAATGGTTCGGGCTACTTTTACAATGCGGCTATAGGCACGCATACTAAGAGAAAAGCGCTCCATGGCCTTTTCAAGGAGGGTCTGGCAGTTTTGGTCAAGGGCGCAGTATCTTTCAACTTGAGCGGCGGTTAATTGGGCATTAGAAAATTGATTTTCATCTTTATAGCGGGCCTGCTGCCGCTGCCTTGCTTTTTGTACACGGGCTTGTACGGTTTTTGAATTCTCTTCTTTCCCTGTAGGTTGGATATCTTTTACCAAAACAGAGTCTACTTCTACTTGAATGTCAATTCGGTCCAGCAATGGGCCGCTGATCTTGTCTAAATAGCGCCTGATCTCATGGGGGCTGCAGTGGCACTGCTTCGTTTTGCTGCCATAAAACCCGCAGGGGCAGGGATTCATACTGGCAATGAGCATACAGCTTGATTGATATTGGGCCTGGGCCTGAACTCTGGTAATAGAAACGGTGCCGTCCTCCAAAGGCTGGCGCAAGGCTTCTAGGGTACTTCGTGAAAATTCCGGCAGTTCATCTAAAAACAAAACCCCATTATGAGCCAGGGAGACCTCCCCCGGCTTAGCTGAAACACCACCGCCAATAAGGGCCGCCAGGGAGGCATTATGGTGGGGCGAGCGAAAAGGCCGGGTGGTCATCAATCCCCCGCCATGGGGTAGACTGCCTACAACAGAATGAAGCCGGGTGGTTTCCAAAGCCTCGTCAAAGGTCATTTGGGGCAAAATACCTGGCAGACACCTGGCCAACATGGTTTTGCCACTGCCGGGGACGCCGATAAGCAGCATATTATGGCCGCCGGCCGCAGCAATTTCAAGGGCTCGGCGGGCAACCAACTGGCCCCTAACCTGTTTTAAGTCGTTTTCATGGGTTTTAGCCTGCAAAATGCTTTCGTAGTTTTTTTGTTTTTGGGCCGGAATTTTATTCGCCTTGGTCAAGTGGTCAATCACTTGCTTCAAGTTAGCTGCAGGATATACCGAAAGACCCTGAATACATTCAATCTCCTTGCCGTTATCCTTTGGCACAATTACCTTTTTAATCCCGTTATTAAAGGCACTGATCACCATGGGAAGAACCCCTTTTATAGGGGTTAGTTCCCCTTTTAGGGAAAGCTCGCCCAAGAGGAGCACCTTTTCCATCTCTTCATCAATCATGCCCTGGTTGCTGGCACTGATTACTGCAGCGGCAATGGGTAAATCAAAACCGGGCCCTTCTTTTTTGGTTCCGGCTGGAGCCAAGTTTACCGTAACCCTGGATACAGGCATGTGAAAGCCGCTGTTCATTAAAGCTGCCCGTATTCGGTCTTTGCTTTCTTTTACAGCCGCGTCAGGCAGGCCGACAATATCAAAAGCCGGCAGACCATTAGATATAAATACTTCCACATTAACGGGAAACCCCTCAACACCGTTTAGGCCTATACTTAAGGTTTGTGCTAACATGACCCTTTCCCCTTTCAGTCGCAAAATTAATAGGGCAGGCGGAACGGGAAGATTTTCTCCCCAAAAGAAAGCCAGTTTTTTGAAACGGTTAAGCCGCTTGCAAAAGGAAAATAAAGAATAAAAGCTCCCAAAGCCAAAATAACGACAGACCAAAGGAGTATTTTTACTCCATTAGGGTGTTTTTTACCCAGCCAGTCAATCACCAGCACGATGCATAAAATAATAAAAGGTACGCTTGCAAAGTAGTGATAAATATAGGTTCCCCTGGGTACCAGTACCCAGGGCAAAAACTGGCTGGCCAGACCGATAAGAACAATACCAATGGCCGGATAGTCTGTTTTTGCCCGAAAGTGAAGGAGCATGTTTTGATCATCAATATATAGATGTCGTTTTACAAAAGCGGCTGCTACCATCAAAAAGGCCGCCAACCCCAACCACCAAACCACAGGGTTGCCCATGGCAACAATGGTGGAGCCCATTCCTTCTGGTGCTGACCTTGTTGAGAAATACCACATGGGGCCTTTAATGATGGGCCATTCCCACCAAGGTGAATAATAAGGATGGTCCATACCCAGGCCTGGGGTGCTGTGATAGCTTAGCATCCGCTTTTGCTCACTGATTAACCTTGTAAAACTAAAACCGCCGTTGGGGGCGAAGTGGGGAATATAAGAAATACAGTAGATGATAAAGGGAATAATTACAAAAAAGAATATACACCACAAGCAGGTTGTTAAGAAAATTTTTATGTGTTGGTTGGCCGCCCGTTCTAACTTTTGCTGTTCAAAGGGCTGTTGCTGGCCGCTTTTTTCCAGGAGACCGGCTTTCAGCCTGCCTTTATTTTTACTTTTTTCATCTAAAAGCTTGGCGGCTTTTATTCCTGTTGAAAGGTTGCGCCAACTGCTCCAGAAAAACAGCAGAGCAAGGCCCACAGCTGCATAGGCTCCCGTCCACTTAGAGGCAACAGCCAGCCCGATAAAGGTGCCGCTTAAAAATAAAGGGATAAGGCGCTTCGACCAGGAAACAGCGTAGACGTCCGTTTGCATGTATCGAATCATAGCCCAGTAAGCCAGGATGATAAAGAGCACCGGGTAACTGTCGATGGTGGCAATACGGGTTTGGGTAAAATGCATTAAGTCAAAGGTCATTAACAGCATCGCTCCTGTTGCCAGGCTGCGCTTTTTGGTCAATTGTTTTGTAAGCAGATACATGCCAGGCAGCATTAACACCCCTACCAGGGCACCGGCAAAGCGCCAGCCAAAGGGAGTCATACCAAAAATACCAATAGCCCAGCTAATTAAAATTTTGCCTAAGGGGGGATGGGTCCATTCATAAGGAGGTTGGTTGTGAAGGTGCTCATAACCGGTGCGGGCATGGTAAATTTCATCAAAATAAGTACTATTATACCAGCCCGGCTCCCCAGTTAGGGTATTTTGTTCATCAATCAAAGCCTGGGGTGACTGGCTCCTAAGGCCTTGCTCTATTATTTGAGGAACAAGATGATCTTTTACTATGGGCGAAAGAAGATTCCCTGCCTCATCTCTAAAAATGATTTCAAATAAATTCACTCCAGGAGCATTGGGCACAATTTTAACGTAGCGGCCTCTTAATAGCAACTGTTTTTCACCTGCATCCGATAGGTAATCCCACTTGTAGCAAGGCACAGATTTTCCTTCTTGGTAAAGCACGCCCTCGTAAGAGGGGCCCCAAGTTTGTCCGTCGCTGCTTGTATAAACCATAAAGTTGTTTTCATTAGGCCCATAATAATACAGCATTTTATAAGGATCACTGGTGTTTAAATCAAAAATCACCGCTTCCTGGGGCGAAATCGCCGTCCACTTACTTTGGGGAGCTACCGTTGAACCAAGGTTGGTAAAGGTTAATACGCTATAAACAATAGTGGTCCCAAGCACAATCAGCCAGTCTTTTTTACCAAAACCCATGCTGTGGTTTGACGGATCGCGAAGGTTTTTTTCCTCGTAACTTTCGGGCTTAATTTTGGGCCAAGTTGTTTTCAGAAAACCCTCATTTTGATTTAAAGCGTAGGTAGTGGCTACCCAAAGGGCATAAAGGGCTATAAACACATTGGCAAAGGCAATAAGTTGATTAATGCCGTGGGTTTGGTATGGCAGGTGCCCGGTATTGCCTTCAAAATTCATGTCGCTAAATAAAATAATAGCCACATTAAAAAAAGTGGTAAGGGTAGACACGCCGATAATCGGTAAAATACGATAGTCTCTTTTATACGCATAAGCCAAAAACAATAAAATCAGAGCCGGATACAAGTAACGTTCATGCATTTTACCTGCAAAAACATAAATCGCAAGGAGCATTACACCGCCAATGATAGGTAAATTTGCCAAATCCCTGCCCTTAAAGAGCAGGTAAACTGCCCACACAATAGTACCTGCCAGGGCAAAGTTGCCCATCAGCCCAAAGCTGGCCCTTGTAAGGGCAAAAACGCCATACACAACCCCTGTAACAAACATGGCCATAAGGGGAACAGATTGGAAAAAGACTTCTTTGCCCTTCAGCCCTTGTTCAGCACTTTGCTTGCTGTTTTTAAAATAAAGCCAGGCGCTTAGGCTGATTAACATCAGGGCGAAAATACCTACCAGCAGAGCAGCCTTATTTGAAATAGAGCTAGCAGAAGGGGCCCAATTGCCCCCCAATAAGTAAAAGAAGTTTGCTGTGTTTAAAGTTGCGTAGTCGTAAGAGCCCAAGGTATCTGCATACAGGGCCATAAGCCAGTTACCTGGTTGGTTACCATGAAAGGGAATAATAACCACACCCGCAGTTATGATTGACAAACCTAGGCCCCATAAAAGGCTCTTGATGTTTTTCTTTTTTTGTGCCGGGTCTTTTTCCCAAACCAGGGCAAAAACAATGTAGGAAAGCCCCAAGGGCCCAAACATTAAAGCCTGAGGTTTAATTAAAACAGATAAAACATAAGCCGGCAAAACCCAAGTCCATTTTTTTTCAAGAGCCAATAAAACCACAGTCATTAGCCCGAGGGCCAACACACTGTCGATTTGGCCCCAGCCGGCGCTGTTTAAGAAGGTTACCGGATTAAAAGCGTAAAGCAGGGCAAGCAAAGCGGCTCCCATGGCAGGCATCCTTTTTTTAGCAAACCGGTACAGTAATAAAGCTGCTAAAAGATCTGCCAGGTTGGGAATTAATTTAATCACAACCCGAGCAAGGGCATCATAGTTGGCATAAATCCACCCATTGTTTTGCCCAAGGGCCTTTAAGCCGTTATTAATGGAGCCTGTAAGGCCTAGAATATATAAGTAACCCGGAGGATAATCGCAAAAGAACTCTCCTCCTGGCTGATAAAAACTGCTTGTACCTACAGTTGCAACCCGGTTGCCCCAGCTAATAAAACAGTTCATATCCGTACCATAGCCGGGAACTTGGGCCGATAAAATGATGCGGATAACAAGAGATAGGATAAAGCCAAAGGCCAAAACCCGTCTGGCCAGCTTTTTCTTTGTTTTTTTCCGATCTTCCAAAACCTCTTCTTTATTTACAAGGAATTTATAAAGCAGTAAAAAAGCTAAAATATAAGCAAGGGAAATAATCCCCCATCGAAGCCAGGGATAAGCCCCCAAGGTCATGGTTTTACCTTCGTGCTCATTATCCAAAGCCCCTTGATTATCAGCAGCAGTCACTTCTTTATACCATTTATCCACCTTGGTACCCAAGGGTACTCCAGGGGCTTCAACCAAAGAAAGGCTATCAAAATAAGCTTTGCCGGTACTTTCACCACTGTAGCCCCCAAGGCGGGCCCATACTTCAAGGGTGTTTTGATTCGGCCCCGTAATTCCATAAGATTCTACGTATGTCCAGTCTTCGGTACTTCCATACACCCCCTGGGGGTTGTAATGGATACCCCCAATGGAGATATTGGCACCCCAGCCACTATCGGCCACTTCTTTTGTTTGAATATAACCGCTTAACCTGTAGGTGGTATTAGGCTGTACAACCACAAGCTGAGAGAACCTGGCATCGTTTTCATTCAGGTTTTCAATGGAAACACTCATGTGATCATTCTGCCCGATTTTTTCGCCCTGGTACAGGCTAAATTCCACACCAGGAGACCAGGCATCTATAAACCATTCTAAGGGTATGCCTTCTTCATCTACTTGGCTGAAATCCCCGTTAACAAGAAGGTTTTCTTCCCCTTGTGCTATCGTCCAAAGCAAACTAAAGCAAAGGATCAGCAAAAAAAACTTGATTTTTTTTTGAATGTTGCTTTTCATCATTTTATTTCCCTTCTATATATAAAGGTATAAAGTATGTTAAAATGCGTTTTCAATATGCCATACTCCCGTTTTTGTAATTTCAACAACATCAATGCGTAAGGCTGTGTTTTCAAGGCCGTTTATCATCACATATTCATTAATGGCCAGCAGCATTTTACGCTGTTTTTGAGAGTTAACGGCAATGACTCCCTGGCCTTTTGTCTGGCCGGGTCGATACTTCACTTCAACAAAAATAATTTGTTCTCCTTTTTTCATAATTAAGTCAATTTCCCCATAACGGGTCAAAAATCTGGTTTGAACAAGGGCATAGCCTTTTTTCTCCAAATATTCGGCCGCAAGCGTTTCGCCCAGCAGCCCTTTTTGGTAAGAGTTCGTCATAAACAGCAAGGCTCCTATAATATGTTTTTTAAAAAACTCAACCGATGAATGGGGCTGGGCCCGTGTGCTTTAATGGCTTGAATATGGGCTGCTGTTCCGTAACCCTTGTGCTTTGTAAATCCGTATTGGGGGTAGCTTTTATCCATATCCGCCATCTGCCTGTCACGTGTAACTTTAGCAATAATGCTGGCCGCAGCAATGGTATAACAAGTAGCATCACCTTTAACAAGGGCTTGTTCTCTGGCTTTTATGCCAAGGGTATCTTTTCCGTCAATTAAATATAAATCTGCCTCAACCTGATTTACTGCATCCATCATCGCCTTTTTAGTTGCATTAAGGATGTTGATTTGGTCAATCTCCTGGGGCTCTACCTGGCCAATGCCGATGAACAAGGCCTTTTCTTTGATTTGTTCAAAAACGGCTTCCCGTTTTTTTTCGGAAAGCTTTTTGCTGTCATCAATCCATAAAATTAAATCATCCGGGGGCATAACAACACAGGCCGCCACCACAGGACCAGCCAAAGGGCCTCGGCCTGCCTCGTCTACCCCGGCCAGGGCCAATCCCCTTTGCCAATACATTTGATCGGTTTGAATTAAGTTTAATAGCTTTTCTTCACGGGTGTATCTTACCATTATAACTCCTTGGTCGATTGTATTGCATCGTCTTTTCTTCTAAGTTTTAATACGGGTTTTTCTTTTTTAAAAAATTCCTGGGCCTTTTCAAGGGAGATTTTACCCAGGGTACCGCTGCGAAACTCATCTAGAATAAGGGCACTGCCCCGGTCCCTATCAGGTACACCACCTTTTTGCAGCCAGCCCCGGCCTATACAGGCAGCAGCCAAAAGACCCATTTCTTCTACATTTTTATCATTTAATTTATATCTTAATTCAACCTGTTGGGGTATAACTACTAATAAGTCTTTTAAAAGGTTTTCCGCCAAAGTTTCTTTATCAATAATATCATCGCGAATGGTGCCGATATAGGCCAGTCGCATGGCGGCCAAGGGATCGTCAAAACGGGGCCATAAAAGGCCTGGCGTATCCATCAGCTCTAAATAAGGGTTTACTTTTACCCATTGGTTTGCCCGGGTCACCCCCGGCTTATCCCCAACCTTTGTAATCGCTCCCCCATGGAGCTTATTAATCAGGGTACTTTTGCCTACGTTGGGTACCCCTACAATCATCGCCCGAACGGTTTTGCGCACGCCTTTTTTTGCGGCCCTTTCAACCGTTTCCTTGGTCATTTTTTCAATCAGAGCAAATATTTCTGATGTTTTTCCTTTTTTAGCATCATATGCCTTAGCAGCGATGTCTTGGGTTCTAAAGGCTTCAATCCATTTTTTTGTGTCTGCAGGGTTAGCTAAATCCGCCTTGTTTAATAACAAGACCCGCTGTTTGGCTTTAACCAAATAATCCAAATCCGGGTTTCTGCTTGAATGGGGTATTCTTGCATCGCAAAGTTCAATAACCAAATCAACCCTGGATAGCTGCTGGGTTAAAAGACGTTTGGCTTTTGCCATGTGGCCTGGATACCATTGAATATCCATGTGTTTCCTCCCTGTTTAAAAAACGGTGCCCTTTGCTTCATGACTTATAAAACAGCCTGGCGCAGCGTAAGCACCTTAGTTATTCATTTTACGTTATTTTGTGTTGGATTGCAACGAAGGTAGAAGTGGTGCAACATTTACAATTTTTTTCTATCCGTTTTCAACTGAGCTTTGCTTTCATAAGTAAGATTTGTTACTTTTTTGTAAACAATCAAATATCCAGCCTTAATCAAGAAGAAACAGGCAGCTTTTATCTTTAACCGAAAAGAAAATTATGCTATAATAAATCAATATGATTAAAAGGAAGGTGCCCCTTGTGCCAAAAGATATGAAGGTTGCCCTTGTTACAGACTCTTCCTGCGATTTACCGGCGGACATTGTAGAAAAATATAATTTGTATATTATTCCTGTACGGGTTATTACATCCAAAGGGGAATTTAAAGATAGAGTAACCATTACATCCGAGCAGCTGTACGAAGTGATGAAGGAAGAAATTCCAAAAACCAGCTTACCTCTGCCTGAGGATATTTATCAGCTATATAGTCACTTAAAGAGCGAAGGTTACAGCCATATTCTTCACTACTCTATTTCATCAAAATTAAGCGGCACCTACAATATCAGTTATTTGGTGGCACAAGAGTTTCAAGAAGAAAACCCGGGTTTTACAATTAATGTGATTGATAGTTTAACCTTGTCAACAGGCCTTGGTATGTTGGTAATTGAAGCTGCTAAAGACTTAGAGAATGGGAAATCCATTGAAGAAGTTATTGCCCGCACCGAAAAATTGCGCAAGGGGCAATTAGGTTCTTTTGTTGTAAAAACCTTGGAATATTTACGCAAAGGGGGCCGTATCGGCCTTGTTGAAGGGGTGGTAGGCAGCCTGCTTAAAATACGCCCTGTTATTTACGTAAACAGCGATGGGGTGTACGAAACCATTGCAAAAGCAAGGGGTTACACCAATGCCATGGAAACCATGATGGGTGAATTTGTGCGCAAGTTTTCTAACAAAAAGGTTCACCTGTCAGTGGTTCATGGTGCAGCACCTGTAGAAGCAAACCAGGTGCTTGAAAGGATGAAAAAATCGCTTAACGTGGTAGATTCTTTTATTTCTTCTGTAAGCCCGGCTTTGGCAGTACACACAGGCCCTGGCCTGGTAGGCATTATTGCCCACGAGGCTTAATCAATAACCAAACAATAAAAAAGCACCCTCGGGTGCTTTTTTATTGTTTGGTTATTCGTAGATACTTGGGTTCACAAGGCTTTTAGGTCTTCTCCCTTCAAAAATATCTAAAATAGCCTGGCAAGCAGCAGCAGTCATTCTGTTTCTGGCATCTAAGGTATTGGTGCCAACATGAGGGGTTAATACAACATTCTCAAAGTGTAAGAGTTCTTCAGGCACATTGGGTTCCTTTGGAAAAACATCCAGTCCGGCCCCGGCCAATTCCCCCTTCTTTAGCATGGCCATTAAGGCATCGTAATCCATTACACCTCCCCTGGCCGTATTAATCACAATGGCGGTAGGTTTTAGCAGAGAAAGACGCTCTTTAGACAAGATATTTTGAGTATTATTGGTTAAAGGCACATGAATCGATAAGACATCCGAAGCCTTCAGCAGCTCATTAAGAGGCAGGTAAGCAGCACCATGGCTTTGATTTTCATGGAGTTGGCGCCGATTATGATAAATCACTTTCATACCGACTACCCGGCCGAAATCGGCTACAATGCCCCCAATATTTCCCATGCCGATAATACCCAGGGTTTTCCCTTCCAAAGAAAATCCGGTGTATTTACCCAAACCGAATAAGGATGAAGGATCTATACGCATTTTTCGGTCTAGCTCGGGAATTTTTCGAGCTGTTGCCAAAATTAAACCAATGGCAATTTCGGCTGTGGGAACAGCCGTTGAATAAGGAATGTTGGTTACGGGAATTTTGCGCTTTGTAGCAGCATCAACATCAATTTGATCATAACCTGCACCAAAATTACTGATAACTTTTAAATTGGGAGCCAGAGCCATCATTTCGTCAGTTACTTTGCCTGCTGCCAAAAGGGCATCTGCCGTAGGCAGCAATAAAGAAAGTTCCTCTTTTGAAAACTTTTTACCAAGACCCGGATAGGAGACTTGATGCCCCTTGAGCAGGGCTAGGCTTTCGTCCGGTATGCCATTTGTGATAATAACGTTTGCCACATGTATCTCTCCTTTTAATTAATATTTGTTACAATAAATAGATGTGAAAATTACCCTTGACTCTGTAATGCCCTTTGATCTATTGCTTTGGCAATATTCATAAAGTCATCAATACTGCACTCTTCTCCACGGGCTTTTTCTTTAATGCCGCTTTGGGCTAAAATTTCCCGGGCCTGATCTTTAGTAAGAGAAAAATAGGCTTGCAGATTGTTTACAAGGGTTTTGCGGCGCATTAGAAAGGCACTTTTAACAACCTTTAAAAAGATGCCTTCCCGATCAATTTCGTCCTGGGTAAAATCGTTCTTTTTTTTAAGGGGCAAAGCAATAAACACACTGTCAACCTTGGGCGCGGGCACAAACCAAGCAGCAGGAACCACTTTTAAAATACGGGGTCTGGCATAAAATTGGCATAGGATGCTTAGGGGGCCATAGTCCTTTTCATTAGGTCCAGCCATAATTTTTTCGCCCACTTCTTTTTGAATCATTAAATAAATACTGGTAAACAACTGCCTGTGCTTAAGCAGGTAATCAATAATATCGCTGGTAATATAATAAGGTATATTGGCAGCTACCTTAATGTTTGTGCTTGTAAAAGGAGCCAGTACCCTCTGAGGGTCCAAGGCTAAAATATCTCCTTGGTAAAGAGTTAAGTTCTCATCCCTTTCTTCCATCAGCTTTAAAAAAGGAATCAGCCTCTCGTCTACTTCAACGCAGACAACTTGCTTTGCTGCCTCCAGTAACTTTTTTGTTAGAGCCCCTGCACCGGCACCAATTTCAAACACCGTATCCTCATTTGTTATGTCTGTTAATGCAACAAGCTCATTTAAAAGGGCCTCATCTTCAATAAAGTTTTGCCCCAGTTCTTTTTTATGGGCCAGTTGATAATTGTTTTTATAATGGTGTTTCTTGCTCATGTATACCCGCCTTATAAAAAAGGCACCTTAAAGAATAAGATGCCTTTTAAATTTATTTGCCTAATATCTTTTTAGCTTCCGCTACCACATGATCTGTTGTAAAACCGAAGTTTTTAAACAAAATAGCAGCAGGAGCCGATGCCCCAAAGTGTTCGATGGAAACAGCCGCTCCATCTAAACCGATGTAGCGGTACCAGGGCATAGCCACCCCAGCCTCGGCCGATACCCTTTGGCGAATGCCAAGGGGCATTACATGGTCTTTGTACCCTTCATCCTGGCTTTCGTATAGTTCCATACTGGGCACGGAGATTACCCTCGCATCAATGTTTTCTTTTGTCAGTTCTTTTTGGGCTTCCATCAACAGCTCTACTTCACTGCCGCTGCCCATTAGTAGAACGTCCGGCTGCTCTTTTTGGCTATTTGATAAAATATAGCCGCCTTTTAAGGCTTCTTTGCCACTGTTGTCATACAAGGGCAAATCTTGCCTTGTTAATACCAGGCAAGTGGGCAAGCCCTGGGTTAGTGCAGCCATCCAGCCGGCGGCGGTTTCCTTGCTGTCGGCGGGGCGAATAACCAGTAAGTCAGGTATTGCTCTCAGGCCGGCCAGGTGTTCAACGGGTTGGTGTGTAGGCCCGTCTTCCCCTACGCCAATGGAATCGTGGGTTAAAACATAGGTTACCGGGGCCTTCATAATGGCAGACATACGGATGGCGTTTTTCATATAGTCGCTAAATACAAAGAAGGTAGCGCAGTATACATACAGCCCTCCATGAAGGGCTAAACCGTTGCTGATGGCAGCCATGGCATGTTCTCGTACACCAAAGTGAAGGTTGCGCCCACTCCGGTTTTGGGCACTGTAGCTGCTGCTTGCTTTAATTAAGGTTTTGGTGGAAGGGGCCAGATCAGCGGAGCCACCAACCAAGTTGGGAATTTTCTCTGCCAGGCGGTTGATCACTTCAAAAGAGGAATTGCGGGTAGCCATTTTTCCTGAGAAGGCCCAATAGTCTTCTTGTTCAAAAATGCTTTCATCAACCTTACCGCTAAACCATTGATCCCACTGATCTTTAAGTTCAGGAAAGACTTGACCATAGCTTTGAAGCAGATTATTCCACTCTTCTTCTGTTTTTTCTCCTTTTTGAACCACTTGTTGAGTGTGCTCATACACATCAGGTGCAACATAAAAATCTTCTTCGGGCATACCAAAAAAGCGCTTCGCTTCCAGTAGGTTTTCTGGTCCAAGGGGCTCCCCATGGGCGCTGGAGGATCCGGCCTTGGCAGAGCCATAGCCAATAATTGTAGGCACAACAATTAAAGAAGGGCGTTCGTCTTTTTTTGCCTTTTCAATGGCTTGACCAATTTGCTTAATATCAGTGCCGTCGGTTACTTTTTCGACATGCCAGCCATATGCTTCGTAACGCTTCGCCACATCCTCGCTCATGGCTAAATCTGTACTGCCTTCAATGGTAATGTTGTTTGAATCGTATAAAACGATTAATTTACCCAGCTTTAAAGTGCCTGCCAAGGAGGATGCCTCGCTTGAAATACCTTCCATCATGCAGCCGTCGCCTGCAATAACATAGGTATAGTGATCAATCAAAGTATAATTTTCGCGGTTAAATTTTTCGGCTAACATGGTTTCGGCAATAGCAAAGCCCACACCGTTTGCAAGCCCCTGGCCTAAAGGGCCTGTGGTGGTTTCTACTCCCAGTGTATGGCCGTATTCAGGGTGCCCTGGGGTTTTGCTGCCCCATTGCCTAAAGTTTTTAATTTCATCCATCGACAGACCGTAGTCAAACAAATGAAGCAATGAATATAATAAGGCACTGGCATGACCTGCTGAAAGCACAAAACGGTCCCTGTTAATCCAATGGGGATTATGGGGGTTATGGTTCATTTTTTCAGCCCACAGGCTATAGGCCATGGGCGCCATGCCCATAGGCGCGCCGGGGTGCCCACTTTTGGCTTTTTGCACCATATCTGCCGACAAGACCCTGATTGTGTTAATTGTTTTTTGAGAAATATCCATAGTACTACCTCCATATATTTATTATTGGTGTTGGGCCAGATAATCGTAAATAGGCTTAAGGTTTATGCCTTCAGCTTCTTTTAAAGGAATCAAAAGTTCCTTCAAGGCCTGAACAACCCCGCCGGGCACATCACTTTCTACATTCAAGGCCAGCACCGGATCGTGAACGGAAAGGCGCAGTAAGAACCATCCGTCTTCCAAATGATCCTCATGGATTCTAAAGCTGTAACGCACCCCTTCTCGGTTATCCGGTGCAATAGCCCAGGAAGGGCATTCCTCCCCGTAGGCGATTAGCTGTTCAATACATTCCCGCCCAACCCGCTGAAAGTCTTCATTTTCAATATGGAGGCGAATCTCCATATCTTCAACAGGTTCCTTTAAATCCTTTATTAAATCCCCCAGGTTCATTCCTTCTTGCTTTAGTTTCATAGCCTCAGCAACTAGAAGGGTGGCAAGGTACATGCCATCGTCTAAAAAGTGATTGTCCCTAAAAGCAGCATGGCCGCTGGTTTCAATAGCCAAAGGGCAGTCAATCCCGGCCTGGTTAAGTAAAATAGCCTCATCAATCACATTGCGGTAGCCCCGCTTGTAGCGGTACTGTTCCCCGCCCCAAGCGCCAATAAACTCTTTTAGCCCTGAGGAGGTAACTGAGTCGGTTACGATGGTAATACCGGGCTGTTTATCCAGCAAAATAGCACTGACCAGGGCAATAAGCCGGTTTTTATTTATTTCTTTTCCGTTGCTATCCACAAGGGCCGTTCGGTCACAGTCTGCATCAAAAATAACCCCCAAATCCGCCTCGTTTTGAATAACGGCTTTGCTTAAAGAAGCCATGGCTTCTTTATTTTCTGGGTTTGGCGGGTGGTTAGGGAAATAGCCGTCGGGTTCTAAAAACTGGCTTCCATCAACCCAAGCCCCCAGCTCTTCCAGCATTTTTGCATAAAAGCCCCCTGCGCCATTGCCTGCATCTACAATAATGTGAAGCCCTAAAAGGGGCATGGCTACCTCGGTATCCAGTTGCTTACGCACAAATTCCATTAAAAAGTTTTGGTAATGGCCAAGGTAAGATTCTTGAATAATTCTATCTTCTGCCTGAAAAGAATCTTCGCCCAATTCCAACCCTTGGGCAGTTAACAGCAACTCTTTTATTTCCTGGTTGTTTAGCCCTCCCCTTGGTAAAAAGAACTTTAGCCCATTCATTTGGTAGGGGTGGTGGCTGGCTGTAATCATAATGGCCCCCTGGTATTGGGTGTTTTGGTCAATGGTGGTCATATACATGGCAGGTGTTGTGCACATGCCTACCAAAACGGCTGTTGCCCGGGCTTTAGCAATGCCTTGGGCTGCAGCATCAGCCAACTGAGGGCCGGTAATTCTTGAATCATACCCGATGGAAATGGTTAATTCCGGCGCAGCTTTTTGATGGTGTTTTGCCACCATTTGGGTGAAGGCATAGGCAATGGCCTGTACCTTTTTGGGGGTTAATGCCGCGTTCTCGCCTACTGCAATACCTCTGATATCACTTCCGCTTTGCAGTTTAAGCCAATTCATGAAAATCCTCCTTTTAAATCATACAAGGGGTATTTTGTATTACTTTGGCGCCTTACTCAATTATACCATACAAGGCATGGTATAAGGGTTTTAGCGCTAAAAAATCTTCTGCAACAGTGGGCACTAACTTTTCGCTAAAGGCCAGGTCATAGGCTGGGGAAGCTTTATGAATGTACAACTGTTTTTTTACGTACCACTGGTCAAGAGCCGGGGGCAAGTTTTGGGGTAAGGCTATGCGTTTATAGTCCTCCCCTGAAACAATCAGTTGATGCTGGGCCAGGCGGCTGGCCTTGAGGGTGTTTAAAAATAAATCAGGTTTTGCTCTTAGGTTTTTGCGTAAAAGATCAAGGGCATTCCGGTTTTGGCCCCAAAAGCCCATGCCCCAGCCTACCTCCCTTGGCGATAGTTCAAACCAATAAACCAAGCTTTCTTCTTTAGGTACTCCTGTTTTTTTAAACATTACCCACAGGTGATCTCTATAAGGAGATTTATCTTTGGTAAAGCGGGTATCCCGCCGGATGCGGGATAAGCATTTATAAGGTCTTACATCAATTTCGGAATCGATTGAAAGGATGGTTGGCGCCATGGCATCAATAAAATCATAAAAGGGGGTACGAACTTTTTCAATATACTCTTGTTTATTCTCTTGAAAGAAAGAAGTATAATTATTAAAGCTAAGCTTTACAAAAAAATCAATTGTTTCCTGGGTGAATCCTGTAAACATTTGTCACCTCCAATGTTTCTATTGGCATTATACCCTGAAAGGCTTTTTCATTCAAC
>CAYFQH010000031.1:0-23520 GCA_964345215.1 uncultured Oscillospiraceae bacterium
AAAACCTGTCCTTATGTTCAGGCCTTACCAGTTGCTAAATTACTTATAGTATATGCTGCAGGGTCAGTATAGCAAAGGAATAAAAAAACTGTCAAACAAGGAGAATTTTTTCTTCTTTCGTTTTTTCTCTCATTTTGTTAGACTTGCTGTATATTAATGAACAGTTAGTAATCAAGAGGGCTTATGGATATAGATTGGATAGAAGATGTGCGTTTAAAATGGAATCATAAAAACACCCTTTTGTTAACCCCAATAGTAGCCTTTTAGGGCCTTTGTTCAAGCTTATTTGAGTACAAAAACATTCTTCCTTGATTTTATGGGTTTTTGACTGCTGCTCCCCTATTTTAGAAACGCTCACCAAACCTCCACCCTGCCCCAAGGCCTATGGATGCCATGGATTTCTGCCGCAGTTGAGCTAAGGGTAATATAAAGATGCCCCCAACCAAAATAGACATTGTACAGGTACATACTCTGGCTAATGAAATAGGTTCCCCCGTAAACACCGTATTAGCCCATGCCTTTGCCCAAGGTAATGCTTTAGCCAAAACGTTTTGTGTTATGATATAAATATAAAATTATTTTAATGCTTATCTAAGAAGGTTTTCTCATCTTGTCCTTCCCTATTTATCCCCTAACCAATCCTGATCAAAAAGCCGCCGCCGCCAAACAGGTGCTGCTTGATTTACCCCAGTGGTTTGGCCTTGCAGAAAGTATCCAAGAGTATATTGATAAAAGCCGCAATCTTCCCTGTTTCGGGGCTTTTAAGTCACCGTCAATCGACCAGCCTTTATCAAGCCCTCCTGCTGCAGATCATGTGCTGGGCTTTATTACTTTAAAGGCAACCAGCCCCTACACTGTAGAAATTCATTGCATGGCCGTTAAGAAAGCTTACCATCGTTTAGGCTTGGGCAAAAGTCTTTTTGAAAGGGCTAAAGCCCACGCTAAGATAGAAGGTTTTGAGTACCTCCAGGTTAAAACGGTAGCCAAAGGCCATTATCCCCAGTATGACCAGACCGTTGCCTTTTACGAAAGAATGGGCTTTCGGCCCTTGGAAGTACTCCCTGCTCTGTGGGATGCTCATAACCCCTGCTTAATTCTTATTCAAAAAATATAATGGTATCCAAAGCTTTTTTCTCTGTGTTTTTTCTGTTTCTCTCCCCAGTTTATTGTAAAACCAGGGCTTCTTCGCTATAATGAATCAATGTTTATCATCTTTTAGGAGGAACCACCATGCCCAACTTTTCTTTGCCTGATATGGTATTTGAGCAGGCGGCTCAGCAGTTTTCCACTCCGTTTCACTTGTACGATGAAAAAGGCATTCGCCAAACTATTAAAAATTTGCAGCAAGCCTTTGGTTGGTGTAAAAATTATAAAGAGTACTTTGCCGTAAAGGCCCTGCCCAACCCAAGCATCTTACGCATCATAAAAGAAGAGGGTTGTGGGGTAGACTGCTCTTCCCTAACAGAGTTGATGCTCGCCAAGGCTCTTTTATTTGAAGGCGAAGATATTATGTTCAGCGCCAATGCCATGCCTTATGAAGAATTTGACATTGCCAGAAGTTTAAATGCCTATATAAACTTGGATGATATTAGCCATATCGCCATTTTAAAAGACCATGGGGGTATACCTGAAACCGTTTCTTGCCGTTATAACCCAGGGGGAGCGTTTTCAATTGGCAATAAAATTATGGGAAGCCCGGGGGATTCAAAATACGGATTTACACGCCCCCAGCTTACCCAAGGCCTGCTAATGCTTAAGGCCCTTGGGGTAAAGCGCTTTGGCCTGCACGCCTTTTTGTCCAGTAACACAACAGATGAGAGTTACTACCCCGGCTTGGCTAAATTGCTTTTTGAAGTGGCCGTTGATTTACACCAAGAAACAGGCCTTGATATTGGCTTTATCAACCTTTCCGGCGGTATTGGCATTCCCTACGAACCAAATCAGCCCCAGGCGGATATTTTCGCCATTGGCCGGGGCGTTCAAAAGGCATATGAGGAAGTGTTTACCCCTAAGAACATCCAAAATGTGGCTATTTTTACCGAACTTGGCCGTTACGTCACCGGCCCCCATGGCTGGCTAGTCAGCCGGGTTTTGCATGAAAAAAACACTTACAAAGATTTCATCGGGGTTGATGCCTCGGCCTGTAACTTAATCCGTCCGGCCATGTACGGGGCCTACCACCACATAACAGTTGCCGGTAAAGGAGATTGGCCTAATCACCATACCTACGATGTAACTGGATCCCTTTGCGAAAACAACGACAAATTTGCCATTGACCGGCCCTTGCCGGAAATTAAAAAGGGTGATTTGCTCATTATTCACGACACGGGCGCCCATGGCCATGCCATGGGATATAATTACAATGGACGCCTGCGCAGCGCTGAAGTTTTGTACACTCAAAAAGGGGATTTTGCCCTTATTCGCCGGGCTGAAAACCCCAGTGATTACTTCGCCACCTTGGATATGGACCCCATTTTTAATGACCTTGACCTATAATAAAATTTCATAGCCCCTTTTGGGGCTTTTTTACTTTTCTTGCGCAGAGATGGCAGCTATGTTAAAATATAACTGTTATACTTTTGTAATGTATCTGTCCGTTTATAAAGGAGGGCTTGTCATGGCCTTTTTACGCCACAGGGGGCTTGCTTTATTCTTAATTTTTTGTTTAGTTGCCTCCTCTTGGGTTGTTGCCCTTGGTGAGGATTCTTTCTACCCCTTTTTTGATGAGGAACTGGGCATTTACCTGCCCAGCGGCTGGCGCGCTGTTACAAAAAACAATATGGCTGAGCAAGGCTCTTTCATTAATAAGTTGGGAACCACCGTTAAAGAATTGGAGGAGGGCTTTAACCAGCAGGATATTCTGGCCATCGCCCTGTCGACCAAGGGCACCCAATTTGTTTTGAAATCATTTATCGCCCCCGAGAACTGGTCTTTTAGCGCTTTTACTAAGGGTGATCAAAAGCAGGAAGAAGCCTTTGAAGAATGGGTAAGTGCTCAATACAGCCAGGGAAACAGCGGCAATTGGCTGGGGGATGATGTGTTTGTTCTACAAGTTGCCGATGAGGTTATGCCCCTGGTTACCCATATATATGCAACCTATCTTGGCAACCGTATTTTTATTTGGGAAGTGCCCGTTTTTGACCGAAGCTTTACCGATGAAGAAGAGCAAGAAGTGCTTTTGGCCCTTGAGGGGCTGACCTATCTTGGGCACAAAGAAGCTGAAAGCGCCAAGAACACTCCTGCCCCCCTGGCTACCCTTTCCCCTGCTGCCTCGGGCCCCAGCCCCAAACCTGCTCAGGTAAAAGTTACAAGGGACAATACCCCCATTGACCTGGATTATATTCCCTCTTTGTGGGAGTCTACCCTCTTGCCCATTAGCGGCACCACCGAACCCCTGGCCGAGCTGCGCTATTATATTGGCTCTGTTGGCCATCAGCGTTTCACTGCCGATGAAAAAGGGCAATTTTCTGTTGAAGTTTCGGGCTTAAGCGACGGCAAGAACACCGTATCCCTTCAAAGCGTTGGCAAAAATGGTTACGGCAACGTTTCCTTTACCCTAACCGTGGATCGGATTCCCACTCCTCTGGTCATTACCCCTCTCCAAGGTGAAATTGCCGCCAAAACCTATATTATAACCGGTACCACCTTGCCTGGGGCTACCCTTCAAGCCCAGGGGAAACAAAAAAGTCACGAAACAATAGCTGATGAAAAGGGTCATTTTTCAATCGAAGTGGCTCTTCCCCGTATGGGGGATAACAGTTTTACCCTCTCTTCGATAGCCCAGGGCTACCGCAAGCACAACCAAGATGTAACTCTTCACCGGGTGGAAGGAGAAGAAGAAGCCATTGAAGCCTTTTTAGAAAAGGCCATCACCCCTGATTATGAAAAAGCCCTTGAAAACCCAGAAATTAATAAAGATAAAGCCTTTGACCTTACAGGCACCATTTTGCGCATCAGTAGCTATAAAGGGCAGCCGGCCTTTATTTTTAAAGAAGAGGAACAGGGGCAGGAATACTATGTTTTTGCAGACCACCTCATCGATCTGCTTCCCGGCAATTTTATCCGCCTTTTGGCCACTTTTACAGGGGAAACAATCGACCATCCTCTTCATCCTGCTCAGCTGCTCCCCTGCGCAGCCCTGTTCCGTGCCCTGCCCTTTGTAAATGAACCCACTTCACCCTAAGGAGGTTATTCAATGCGTATATTCCTAAAGGGGCTCTTAATTGCCTTGTGCTTGGTTATATTGCCCTTGTCCGGTGCCTTTGCTACAGGTGAGCAGCCGGTAATTAATCTTGATGAAATCAGCGCCACCTTTGAACTGCCAAAGAACTTTGTTACCAGCCTAACCCCTGAAAGTCTGGATGCAAACGAGGCTTGGTTCACAGCCACTCAAAAGGACAGATCTGAGGTTGAAAAAGACTTTGAGGACCGCAGTGTCCTATTTCAAGCCTGGAACGATGAAAATAACATTTGCCTTGAAATCACCGGCGTAAAAGATGAGTGGGCAAACACTTATTTTGATATGGAAGCCCAAACGGCACAAATTCGCAGTGAATACCGGGCCGCCCACCTAAATGATGAAATTAACCCGAACTACTCTTTTGATGAAGCTGAGTGGCAGCAAAATAAGAGTATAGGCCGCTTTTTAATGCTCAAATATGTACACCGTTTTGGTAACGACGTAACCCACAGGGGCTTTGCAAGGCGCACCATCCGCAACGGCTACACCATTACCGTGGATTTAAAAGTGTTTAGCAGAACCCTGAAAGCCAGCGACAATAACATTTTAAATAAGGTAATGGAAAGTTGGCGTTTTACCCAAATACATCCCCTGCCTATTGAGAGTGCCGCAAAATCCATTTACTATACCCAAGAGCCCCCTAAAGAGACCAACACTGGTTCTTTTAAGGTAAAAGGCGTAGCCGACCCTGAGGCCACGGTGATTGGCGTTCTGATGAGCTGGACCCGGGATCAAGAACCCCTTTTGATTGAAACCACCGCTAACAAAAAAGGCGAATTTACCCTGGAGATCGACCTGCCTGCCGAAAGCACCTACGGTATGAGCCTAACCGTTAAAACCCAAAACGCCACCTATGAAGAACTATTGATTCGCTCTATTTTATATAACAAAGGGCAAATCCCCGTTAGCTTCATTGGCGACTTTGCCCAAGCAGCTCAAAGTTCCGACCTACACCTTGTAACCAATGAGGATAAGGTGGTTTTAGAGGGCACCAGTATGAAAGGGGCAAAAATACAGCTGGTTTACAATGGCAAAAATATAAAGAAAAATGTTGGCGGTAATCAAAGTTTTTCTTTTAATATTCCCACTAAGGAAGAAGGCTCTTTTGAAGCGACCATTTCCTTTAATACAGCCACCCACTCGGAGCGGCGCTTTAACTTTACCGTAGAACGAAAATTCACTCCCAGCCAACAAAGGGCAAAAATTAAGGAAGAGGCCGTTAAACCCGCCTATGGCACCTTAACCGATAAATTGGACGGTTACACAGGTCGCTACATGGTGTATACCCTGTATCCCCTGTCCTTTGAACAGGTAGAAAACGACCAATGGTTAATTAAAATGGCCATGCGCTCTACCAAAAGCGGCTTTAAAGAAATTGTATACGTACAAAGCAGTGAAGAACCGGGCTTTACCCTTGAAACGGAACTGCGTTTATACCTTGAATGCCTGGGCGCTTACCCTATTGACACGGGCGAAATCATACCTTACTTTAAGTGGCTCTTTGCTGAATAACTGTATAGGTTCCCTTTTATAAAAAAGGCCGGTGACGGCCTTTTTTTCTATCATTACAAGCTTTTAATTCTCCTTTTCTTTTTTTTAAAGCCATGGTATGATACAAGGGTATTTTTTGAAGGAGTGAAAACATTGAATTCGAGAAAAATCATCGATTGGTTGATGCGCATCATCAAAGGTATTTTTATCGGCTCCGGCTTTATTTTACCTGGTGTAAGCGGTGGTGCTCTGGCAGCGGTTTTTGGTATTTACGAACGGCTGATTAACTTTTTATCCAACTTAAAAAAGGACTTTGTTAAAAATCTCCTGTTCTTTATTCCCGTTGGTATCGGCGGCCTTCTTGGTATTTTGCTTTTTTCTAAAATCTTAAGCAGCCTTTTGGGCAAATACGAAGTGTTTGTTCTTTGGTTTTTCATCGGCTGTATTTTAGGCACTTTACCCACCTTATTTAAGCAGGCTAACAAAAAAGGCCATGAAAAAAAACATCTTATTTTAATGGCTGTTGTGGCTGTTGTGGCCTTTGTACTATTCAAGTTTTTGGCCTCCGCCTCCCTTGGCACCTCCCTCACCCTCTCCTCTAACCTGATTTTGCGAACCCTTACCTGGGTATTGGTGGGCGCTGTTATTGGTTTAGGTACGGTGGTCCCCGGCTTAAGCCCCTCAAACATTTTGTTTTTTCTGGGCTTTTACGAGCCGATGTTGGCCGGCTTTAATACCTTTGACTTAACTATGATGCTTCCTTTATTTTTGGGCATGTTTTTATGCGTTATCTCCCTATCAAAAGTGATGAGCTACTTTTTTAAGAAGGCTTATACTGGAGTCTATTTTTCAATCTTAGGTATTGTTATCTCCTCTACGGTGATGATTGTGCCCCAATACAACTATTTAAGCCTGGGTGCCCTTATTTGCCTGGTTTGCGCCGGGGCCGGGGCTTTGCTTGCCTATGGTATGACCCTTTTAGAAGACAAATACAAGCCAGAAGATGAGTTTTAAATCATCACATCAGTAAAAAGGCTTCAACTTTTTTGTTGAAGCCTTTTTCATATCCGCTATCTTTGCTGACCGGGTTCAAAACGGTACTCGTCAATTCCCCTGAACAGCTCCAGCTCCCGTACATCCCGAACAATGGTAAACAAGTTGCGTGTTAAAATACTGCCGCTGCGGTAAAATAAGGAAATAAAGGGCACATCTTCCGAAAATTTGTGTTGAATATCAAAGAGAATTTGCTGGTACTCGTTAGGATCCGTGGCTTTTCGCAGTTTTTTAAACAAGTCATCCACCTGAGTGTTTTTATACCCCGTATGGTTACCCGTATTCCCCGATATAAGCATAAACCCCGGGTCCGGCGGTGTATCCATTTGATAGGCCACCAGAGCTAAATCATAATTACCGGCCCGCAAACGCTCCCCCGCCTCCTGGAAGGTAACATACTGAATATCATATACATTAATATTCACTTCTGCCAGCATACTTCTAATCATTAGGGCCATGTCGGAGCGGAAGGTGTTATCCCCCTCGTCATAAACCAGTAGCCTGATGCTGAAATTGCGCATACCGCTTTCTTTTTCGCTGTCGGGCCGGTCTAAAATGCCATCTTCGTTACTGTCACGCCAACCGGCTTCGGCCAGCATTTCCTTAGCTTTATCAATATTATGCTCATAGGTAACCAACCCATCCTCGTTATACATCCAGGTTCCCGCAGGCAAAGGGGTATCGGTGCGCTGGACCATGGACATATAAATTTGAGAAGCAATTTGGTTTACGTTAATAACATGGCGCAGGGCCTTTCGCACCTGAGGGTCTTTAAATTCCGATGCCCGGTTATTAATCAGCAGGGTTTCCAGCTGATTGGTGCGGTAGGCAATGTTAAGGGAGTTAATATTATCACTGTACTGAGCAGCAGAGATGGACTTGCTGAACACCGCATCCACCGCCATGTTTTCGTAGGCCAACAAAAGGTCTTTGTTAGAAGAGTAGAGGGTGCAGGTAATGTACTTAATTTGAGGTGGCTGTTTCCACCAGTTGGGGTTTACGCTTAGGTACAAGCTGCTTTGGGGAACAAAACCATCGATTATATAGGGCCCGGTACCCGGCGGGTTTTCTTGCTCAATACGGTCTGCCGGCAAAATAGGGAAGGTCATCGCATATAGAAAGGCATAATTAGCCCTGTCTTTGGTGGTAATGGTCAAGGTTTTTTCATCATCGGCCTTTACGCTTTTAACAAAGTAGCGCAAGTTGCCGTAATACCCTCGCTCCGAATCGGTGGTGCCGTTGTTGGCTTTGTCAACCAAATAGCTGAGGGTGGCCTCGGCATCGTAGGCTGTAAGAGGGGTTCCGTCAGAAAAGGTAACCCCTTCCCGCAGGGTAAAGGTCCACCGCTCACCGCCGCTGCCCATAACCCAGCTTTCGGCCAACTTCCCCTGGGGGCGAAAATCGTCATCCATTTCGATTAAGCCGTTATAAACCAGGCTGTAAACCGAGGCCATGTCCTTTTCAACCGGGTCCAGAGGGTAAATACCCGTTGTCATGTAAGACTGCATGCCGATGAGCAAATTCTCCTCCGCCCCTTCCGTCAAGGCCGCTGCCGGCAAGAAAAGCAGCACAATAACCATGGCAATAAAACTTTTATATGGTCTTTTCATCTGTTGGGGTATAGTAAATGCTTTTATATGCCGCATACGCCTGTGCCACCTTCTTTACATAGTTTTTTGTGGGCCCGTCAATCATGTTTTCAATAGATATAGTTTTTCCGTCCTGACTGTACTCCTTGTTAGCCAGCCATTTACTAACTTCCCCTTGGCCCGCATGATAAGCCCCTGCCACCAGTATAGGGTCCCCATTAAAGCGCTGGGATAAAAACCCCAAATACCAGGCCCCGTAGCGAATGTTGGCCTCGGGCTGGTACATTAAATCAAAGTGAAAAGCATTTCCTTCATCCAATTTACTGGCAATCCAGCCTGCCGTATCCTCCATTACCTGCATTAGCCCCCTGGCCCCTACAGAGCTTTGGGCATCCTTTTTAAAAGAGCTTTCGTTTAATATAATGGCAGCCACAAAAGCTGGATGCAGGTTATTTTTTTTTGCTTCCCCCTCAATTAACTCCCGGTATTGTAAGGGATAGCGTTTTAAGTACTGTTCGTAAGCCGCTTGTTTTAGCCCTTCCTGCGTTTGGATGTAGCCCCTAAGCAGCCCCTGGCCAATAAGGGCCCCGATCAAAATCAGAGTTAAAACAGCACAGGTAAGCGTTAAACCCAAAAGAGGCCTTCTCTTTTTTCTATCCTCCAGTTGGCTGTTGTTTCCCCCTTTTGCTTGAGGTTTTACTTCCTCCTGCCTCCATTTATCGCCCCGCCGCCGCCTGGCTTGGTTTTGGTAGGCAGGTGGAATCCAGGGTTCTTGAGGCTCAGACTGATCAGGAGTTCCTTGGGAATAAGCCGCGGGCGGATGGTTTTGAGGTCTTTGTTGGTTTATAGGAGCATAGTACTTCGTTTGATCATCTATATTGTTCTGGTTCATACTGCCTCCTCGTCAAGGGGATAAAAGCGTTTTGAAAAAAGTGCTTTTACATAGGCTTCAGTTTCAGCTTTGGGGCCTGTTGTATCAATCACCTGGTCTACAAGCCCTAGCTTTTGATCCCGGGGCCACTGGCTGTTAATTCTTGCCAGGGCCTGGCCTTCTGTTAAGCCATTACGCTTTTGAAGCCTGGCGACCTGTTCCATAACCGGAGCATCGGTCATCCAAATCTCATCAGCCATTCCCTCCATGCCGCTTTCAAAAAGCAGCGGCACGTCCACTACAGCCACCCTTGTTCCCTCATTTTTAAGGGCGGTAAGCTGCTCTTCCATTTCCTTTTGAATCAAGGGGTGTAAAATTTCTTCCAATGTTTTTTTTTTCTGGGGGTTTTTAAAAATGAGTTCCCCCAGGACAGCCCGGTTTAAAGTGCCATCGCTAAAAAAAACATCCTGCCCAAAGGCGGCCAAAATAGCCGGCAGGGCCTTGCCTTTTTTTTGTGTAAGGGTTTTTGAAATTTCATCTGCGTCCACAACGGGCACGCCCCATTTTTTAAAAAGCCTGCTTACATTGCTTTTGCCTGTTGCAATGCCGCCGGTCAATCCTAACACGGTCACCTGTCTGTCGTCTTCCTTCCTTGTTAAGGCATTAAGGCTTTTAACTATTAAAGCTTTTACCCTTAAAGCCCTTCGCTTTACTTTGTTTCAAACCAGCTTTTGCCAAAGTTTACATCTGCCACCAGGGGTACACGTAGGGTGACAACCCTTTCCATGGTTTGTTTTAATAGCTGGCTGGCTTTTTCTACTTCTTCAGGAGGGGCTTCCAATAAAAGTTCGTCATGAACCTGAAGGATGAGCCTTGCCTGCATTTTTTCTTCCTGAAGCCGTTTTTCAACGGATACCATGGCCTGCTTAATAATATCTGCTGCAGTGCCTTGGATGGGCGCATTCATAGCCACCCGCTCGCCAAAGTTGCGAATGTTGTAGTTTTTGCTCTTCAGCTCCGGTAAATAACGCCTGCGGCCAAGAATAGTATGAGCATAGCCCTTTTCCTTCCCCTCAGCAACAGCCCTGTCCATAAAGGCTCTGATTCCGGGGTATTTTGTAAAGTAGGTTTGAATAAAATCCCCTGCTTCTTTTACCCCAATGCCGATATTCCGGGCCAGGCCAAAATCGCTAATGCCGTATACCAGCCCAAAGTTTACCGCCTTTGCACTGGCCCGCATGTGAGCGGTTACCTGGCTCATATCAACTCCGTACACTTCTGCAGCGGTACGAGTATGAATATCTTGCCCTAAATTAAAAGCCTCCATCATGGCCCCATCTTCGCTTAAGTGGGCCAAAACCCGCAGCTCAATTTGCGAATAGTCCGCGTCAATCAGCAGCCACCCTTCTTTTGGAATAAAAGCCTTTCTAATTTCACGCCCCAGCTCTGTTCTAACGGGAATATTTTGTAAATTTGGCTCATTGCTGGAAATCCTCCCTGTGGCGGTACCTGTTTGCTCAAAGTTAGAGTGAATTCGCCCGTCTTCCCCAATCAGCTTGATCAGCCCTTCTATGTAGGTGCCGTTCAGTTTTGTAATTTGCCTGTAGGATAAAATCATGTCAATAGCCGGGTGTAAGTCCACCAGGTTCTCAAGTACCTGGGCGCTGGTAGAGTATCCGGTTTTCTTCTTTTTGCCTGTAGGCAGGCCCAGGGTATCAAACAACACCTTGCCTAGCTGTTGAGGGCTGTTAATATTAAAATCGTTCACCCCGGTGCTCTCATATATTCCCTTGGTTAGCCGAGCAATTTCTTCGTTATAGCCCTTGCCCAAATCCTCTAAAACCTGTTTATCCACCCTAAAGCCCCGCTGCTCCATTAAGTATAAAACCTTTACCAAAGGCAGCTCAATGGTTTGCATCAAAGTCAGCATTTTATCTTCTTTAATTTTTTCTTTTTGCTGTTTATACCTTTTGTAAACCTGAGCAGCATCTTTCTCTCCGGTGGTGTAAAGGGCATCAAAAGCATAGCTTTTTTCTTGGGGATTTAAAAGATAGGCCCCAATCATGGTGTCCCAATAAAGGTTTTGAGGTACGAGGATACTGTTTTTTTTGCACAAGTGAAAAAAGGCTTTTGCCCCATGAAGAATTAAGGGGTTTTCGTGAAGCACCGGGCTTAAAAGAGCCAGCACCTCCTGGGGTATCAGCCCTTCTTCCAGCAAGCTGTACGAAAAGGACATTTCATAGCCCATGTTTTTTTGCGGAATATAAAGGGTCAATTTCTCATCTAAAAACAAGGCCATGGTTTCTTCTTTTAGAGGCAAAGCTTTGGTCATTTTTTTTACTTCATCTATGGTTTTTAGCACCTGCCACTGGGCATTTACCCCATCTTCCTGGGGCTTCGCCTCTGTTTCCTGTTGGGCGGCTTCCTCTGCGCTGTAACCCCCAAAGCTACCATCAGAAAGAAGCTGTTTTAAGCGTTTTTCCATTTGAGCCATTTTATATTTTCTAAAAAAGGGAATGCCGCCTTGAAGGTTATCCAGGCGGGCCGCGTCTAAGTCCAAGGTCAAGGGAACCTCCCGGTCTATTTTTGCCAGTTCCTTGCTAAAATAGGCTTGCTGTTTATGATCCCTGATTTTCTCGCCTATCTTGCCCTTTATTTCATCGCTGTGGGCGTAAAGATTGTCCATGCTTCCGTATTCCTTCAAGAGTTTGGTGGCGGTTTTTTCACCTATTCCGGGCACGCCGGGAATATTGTCGCTTGAGTCCCCCATCAGTCCTTTCCAATCGGTTACCTGGTTTGGCCAAATGCCAAAGGTATCATAGAGGGTTTGGGGGTCAAACTCCACCGTTTCCGTAATACCTTTTTTGGTAAAAAGCACATGGCTAATGTCATTGATTAGCTGCAGAGCATCCTTATCCCCTGTTAAAAGCAGGGGAGCTAGATTCAGGTCTTCCCCCTGTTTGGCAAAGGTACCCAAAATGTCGTCGGCTTCGTACCCTGCAAGGCTAGTTACTCCAACGCCCATGGCTTCAAGGAGTTCCCTAATCAGGGGAAACTGCATCACCAATTCCTCAGGGGTAGGTTTTCGGCCCGCTTTATAGTCTTTATACACATTGTGGCGAAAGGTGGGCCCCGCCTCGTCAAAAGCAACAACACAATAAGTCGGCCTTTTTTCCTGAAGGGCTTTAATAAACATGCCCATAAAGCCCTGAATGGCATTGGTGTAAACATTCCCGTAGGATAGCAGGGGCAGAGCGTGAAATCCTCTGTACATTAAACTGTTTCCATCAATAATCAGCAAAGTATTGGCCATAGGCATCTCCTTTAAATGGTTCGCTTAGTATCTTCTGCTAGCTTATTATTATACTATATCCAAGGCCATTGCTCAAATCACCATGGCCTTCATCGGCGGCCTCTAGTCTGGTATCTTAAACGAAAGTTCCGGCAGTTGTTACATTTGCCTCCTACTCACTCCCTGAACAAAAGCTGTTTCACCCAGCCCTCCTTATTCCGTAAGCAGCGCTTTTAATGGGTACCGGTCAACCGGGTATTCACCTGTAACCCTATGGGCTTTTTTCGTATAATTGGCTACCAAAACCTCCGCCGAATCCATGCTGACCAGCCCAATCCCCAGCTTGGTTCCCTTTGGATACTTTTTGCGGGCTTGAATGTTTATTTTTTTAAACAAAGTCTCTTCTTTTCGCAAAAAAGCTGGCAGATAGCCTGTGTTATTATAAGTTAAAATGTCTTCAATCAGCAAATCGCTTAGCTCCTGCCTTGCTTTTTCAGGAGCCAAGACAAACATGTTGCCCAGCAAGTTGCAGCTGTTTTCGTAGGAGAGCTTGCCCCCCCGGTCTTCAATATTTTGACCCAGCCGTTCAAAAAACAAAAGGGGTTCTTCACCTAAAAGGGCGAGGAGTTTTTCAACGGTCTTTGGAAAACGCCCCTTGTTATAAAAATACTCCAGCCCTTTTTCGGCTCTTTTCAGCCGATTGATCTCATCAAAGGTAAGCCACCTATTTTTTAATATTTCGTAGGGAGGGTAGGGCAAGGCAATATAGCCGTACTCTTCTTTTTCTTCTTGCAGGTTGCTGCCGTAAATCAGTTTTAAAAAGCCCAGCTGAAGCATGTGGGGCTTTAGACCCAAAGCTTTTTTAAACGAAAGCATGAAAGTTTTAAAATCCTCCAGGGGCAGCCCGGCAATTAAATCAATATGCACATGGATATTTTGATTTTTAAGTAAATGTATCAAATTATACTCCAGCTTTTCCATGTTGGTTTTGCGTCTTGATGCCACCAATGTGGGCGTATTAAAGCTTTGTAGCCCCGCTTCTACCTGAAATAGCCCAATAGGTGCTTTTGCTAAAATATCCAGGGTTTCTTGATCAAATAAATCCGCCCCAATTTCAAAATGAAAGCAAATATCTTCAGGGAATGCCTTTTGTTCATGGGCATTGATTAAAAACCGAAGTAATTCCTTTGCCCTTTTCGCATTACAGTTAAACGTACGGTCAACCAACTTTACGGTAGCCGTACCTGCGTTAGCGGCTAAAAGCAAATCTTTTTTTGCCTGGTCAAGGTTAAAAAAGATCGTCGGCTCATCAATACCCGACAGGCAAAAAGCACAAGAGAAGGGACAGCCTCGGGAGGTTTCCACATAAACAATGCGGCCCTTTACCTGGTCCAAGCATTTTTTTGTATATGGGCTTGGGGCCGGCAGAGGCAAGGGAGCAGAAGGATTGGTTTGCACCTTTTCCCCTTGCCTAAAACATAAGCCCGGAACCTCTTTTATACAGGCCTTGCTATCTTCATCAATAAGAACACTGCACAGCTTGTAAAAGCTGTACTCTCCCGCCCCTTTAAGGACATAGGAAACCTGGTTATTTTCCTGTAAAAAAACTTCTGCCCTAAAGCTTACTTCCGGCCCGCCGCAAACAATAATACACTCAGGCAACAGCAGCTTTATTGCCTGTATCAATTTTATTGTACGCTCAATATTCCATATATAGCATGAAAATCCGATGATTTTTGGGTTTGTGCGCATAATTTTTTCAATGCTTTCATCTATTTGTTGGTTAATGTTCATTTCAACAACCGTAAAAGGTGTTTTTATGCCGTACTGTTCAAGGCCTGCCGCCAAACACCAAACACCTAGGTTTTGATGAATATATTGGCTTGCAATTCCTACAATTGTTATCATTCCAATCCCCCTGTTCCTATCTATTTTACCTTTCCTTTAAAAGAAATGCAATTGCGTTGCCCCTTAGGGTTTGTTATAATAAACATAGTTTCATATTGATAGTATTATTCAGGAGGTTCTTTATGCCTGTACAGCCTGCTAAAAACGTTCTTAGAAAGACCATCTTCCTTTCATTTAAAAAGGGTTTTCTGTATTTATTCTTTTTGGTGCCCATTTGGCTTATTCGCCTGTGTTGCCATCTTATTGCCCTTTTACCCTTTTTTCTCTCCTTGGCCCTGCCTTCAAGCACTTGGGCCAAAACAGTCCCATGGGTTAAGTCTCCTATTGTTTTATACGGCATGATGGGCCTTTCTATATTGTTGTATTTATTTTTTGTCCTCCCTCTTCTTTTTTCAAAAGCCCGTGTTGTTACCAACATTTTAAACGATCGCCCTTTTTCCCTATGGGGCATTCTTTCTTTTTCCGACTATGGCAAAAAGCTCAAGGCTGCCTTGAGCCACTTGGCCAGCAACATTCCCTGGTGCCTGCCTTTTATACTTTTAAGCGCTTATTTATATGTTGGTACCAAGCGCAAAGATTCCGGTGCTTTTATAGATTTTTATGAATCCATTACCACCTTTTTAGGCCCCACAGTTTCCATTGGAAGTACCTTAATCATAGGTGTTGCAATTGTGTTATTTTCTTTATTATTGGCTGCCTACGGGCTGCTGCGCAACAGTTCTTACCCCTATGCCTTCGTTTTATTTAATGGGAAAAAGGGTACTGTTCGCAGGCAAATGAACATCTTATTAAAACACCACCGATTCGATCAGCTAATTATGGGGTTCGTTCGTTTTGTGGCAAATTTACCATTATATGCTGTGATTACCCTTTTAGCCCTTAGTGGCTTGTATGCTAAAAGCCCTGGGCTGTTTTCCTTTTTATCTTTTTTACCCAAGCTTTCTTACGGAGGAACACTTTGGCTACTACCCGCTACCGTTGCAGGCTTTGCCCTCATTTTACTGATGGTTCCCTTCCGTATGTTGCTCCCCGCAGCCTTGATGAGGGAGGTCCAGCCTTGAAAAAGGAAAACGCAATTCGCCTTGACAAGTGGCTGAGCCAACAAGGGTTTGGCAGCCGAACCGACAGCCAAAAATTAGTTCACCGCCAAAAGGTTTGTGTAAACGGCACTACCATATTAAGCCCGGCTGTTAAAATTAATCCCCATACAGATAAGATCACGGTAGAGGGCCAACCAGTACACCAGGCCTTTCACCATCATATTATGCTTAATAAGCCTGCCGGATACCTTAGCGCTGCCAGCGATGCCAACCGCCAAACGGTTATGGATCTTTTGCCCAGCTTTTACCTTCAAAACCGCTGTATGCCCGTTGGACGCTTGGATAAAGACACCACCGGCCTCTTGCTTTTTACAACCGACGGAGCTTTGGGGCACTACCTTCTCTCCCCCAAGCGGGAGGTTAAAAAAGTGTACCATGTTTTAGTTGAGGGCATCCTTACCAAAGAAGATATTAAAGCCTTTGCTGAGGGTGTTGTGCTAAAAGATTTTACAGCCCTGCCGGCAGCCCTTCAAATAAACGCTATTTTTGATAAAGGTACCACCAGCGCCCAGGTTACCCTTTACGAAGGAAAGTATCACCAAGTAAAGCGCATGTTTCAATCCCTCGGCAAACCAGTTGTCAATCTGCATCGGGTTTCAATCGGCAGCATCAGCTTAGACCCAGCTTTAGCGCCCGGCCAATTCAGGCCCCTTCTGGATGTTGAAGTTGCTGCCCTTTGGCAGGATGTGAAAAAGGAGGCCCCTCTTTATGAGTGAGCATTACTATACTAAAAGCCCCAACAGTCAATCCAACCCCAGCCAGGCCCAGTTTGATTTTTTAGGTACCAGCCTTCATTTTCGAACGGATCACGGGGTTTTTTCAAAAGGCAGTTTAGATAAGGGAACAGAAATTCTGTTAAAGCACTTGCCTCCCTTATCAGGTTCCTTACTGGATTTAGGCTGCGGTTGGGGGGCCATAGGCATTGCCCTGTCCAAAAAATACCCGGCCCTTCAAGTAACCATGGTTGATATTAATGAGCGGGCCGTTACTCTCGCTTCCCAAAATGCAAAAACCAACCAGGTTTCTCCCCGAATTTTACAGGGTGATGGTTTCTCTCCCCTTGCCTCTCAGGAGCGCTTTGACACCATTGTTACCAATCCCCCCATTCGGGCAGGAAAAAAGATCATTTACAGCTGGTTTAACCAGAGTATTCAGCACCTGAACCCTCAAGGCCAGTTGTTTTTGGTCATCCGTAAACAGCAGGGGGCCCCTTCCGCCCTCAGCCACTTAAAAAACCTGTTTTCCGATGTTGCTGTTATCAAAAAAGAAGGCGGCTATTGGATTATTGCCTGCAAAATATAAAAAATCATCTTATATAGAAAGGACGTTTTTGTTTGTTTTCAAAAGATTTTTTTGACAAGGGCCTTAACCGCATTGGCACCCGCTGCGAAAAGTGGGATGGTATGAGAAAACGAGAAGGAGAGGGTCTGTTGGCTATGTGGGTTGCGGATATGGACTTTCAAAGCCCTCCTGCCATCCAAGAAGCCCTGATTGCCCGGGCCGAGCACCCAACCTACGGCTATACGGAAGTGTTGGAAGACGATTTTTCTGCCCCGATCAACTTTTGGCAACGCCGCCATCAAATTGACTTTAAGCAGGAAGAGCTGATGATACTCCCCTGTGTTGTTACGGGTCTTAAGATTTGTATACAGGCCTTTTCCCATCCCGGCGATCCAGTTGTCATTCAAAGCCCCGTCTATGGCCCCTTTGCCCATGCCGTAACTTCAAACGGGCGTAGCCTTGCCGATGCACCCCTTGTTTGTGATGAGAAGGGCCACTATACCATGGATTTGGCTGCGACTGAAGAACATTTTAAAAAGGGTGCCCGGTTAATGCTCCTTTGTAGCCCCCATAACCCGGTTAGCCGCGTATGGTCAAAGCAAGAGCTTAAAGCCTTGATGGATTTATGTAAAAAATACCAGGTTATTTTGGTCAGTGATGAAATTCACTCAGAATTTGCCCTGGATCCCTTTCATTTCACTTCTGTTTTTCACCTTTCCCCCAATCATGATGATCTGCTGATTTCCTTAGGGGCCGCCAGTAAAACCTTCAATGTGGCTGGCCTGCAACAGGCCACCCTTTTTTGCAAAAATCCTCAGCTGCGCCTAAGCTTAGAGCGGCTGATTCAGCGCATCGGCATTACCAGCGGTAATATTTTTGCTTTAGAAGGAACCCGGGCTGCTTATAACCATGGGGATGCCTGGTTGGACGGACTGAAAACCTACCTAAAACAAGGGGCTGACCTTTTAAATCAACTCCTTAAAGCCAACTGCCCTAAGGCTATTCTATCGCCTTTGGAGGGAACATATCTGGCCTGGATTAATATAAGGGCTTACGGTACCAGCAATGAACTGCTGCCTAAAATTAAAAAAGCCGGCTTGTATGTAAACGATGGGCGGGTTTTCGGTGAAAAAGCCGGCGAAGGGCATATTCGCCTGAATATTGGCTGCCCCCACAGCCACATTGAAAAAGCTGTAGCCATGTTAAAAGAAGCTTTGGAAGGAGAATTATAATGAAAAACGAAAATTTAAACCAAATCATTGACCAACTAAAAGATGAAGCCATAGAAACATTGCAAAAATGGATTCGTATCCCCAGCGTTAAGGGCGAAGCTGCCCCTGGGGCTCCCTTCGGCAAAGAAGTAGACCAAATGCTTCACACAGCCCTTGAAGACTGTGCCCGCCTGGGTTTTGAAACCAGGAATTTTGACGGCTATGCCGGAGATGCTCAAATGGGCACCGAAGGCGATGTCGTGGGTATTTTGGCCCACCTTGACGTAGTTCCCCCGGGAGAGGGCTGGCAAGAAGACCCTTATGGGGCATCCATTCACGATGGGGCAGTTTTTGGCCGAGGTACCAGTGATGATAAGGGACCTGCCGTTGCTGCCCTGTATGCCATGGCGGCTGTAAAAAAATTGGGTATCCCCCTTAAAAACAGCGTTCGTCTGATTTTAGGCTGCGATGAAGAGTCGGGTATGGAAGACATGGAGTATTATGCTAAACATGCAGATATGCCAGCCTTTGGCTTTAGCCCCGATGCCTCCTATCCTGTCATCAATACAGAAAAAGGCCGTGCAGAGCTTTTTTTAACCGCTCCCTTGCCCAAAAAAGGCCTTGAAATTCTTCACTTGCAAGGTGGCGAACGGGCCAATGTGATTCCCGGCAAAGCAAAGGCTGTTGTAAAAGGCGGCCAGAACCTAGTCGAAAAAGTTGCCGCTTTCAGCAGAAAAACGGGTTATCCTGTTGAAGCTAAAGAAATCGCTCCAGGTGAAATTGAAATAACTGCAATAGGCAAAATCGGCCATGCGGCCTTCCCCGACGGGGGGCGCAATGCCAACGGGCAGCTCCTTCAAACCCTTAAAGCCCTAGGCGCCGGCAACCCCATTGCTTGGCTGGCCCAATCCATTGGCATGGAAACAAATGGCAAAAGTTTAAATATTGCTATTTCTGATGAAATTTCCGGCCCTTTAACTTTAAATATTGGCATCCTGGCCCTTAACAACGGCCTTCTTGAAGCAACCCTGGACATCCGCTATCCGGTTTTAACCAAAGATGAAACCATGATTGGGCTCATTGCCGCTGCCGCCGAGAAAGCCGGTATCAGCTTAAAAGTTACCAGCAATAAAGGGCCTCATCACGTGCCGGAAGACAGCTTTTTAGTTCAATCCCTCCTGGATGCTTACCACCAGGTAACAGGCCTTGAAAAAAAAGCCCTGGCCATTGGCGGGGGCACTTATGCCCGGTGGCTCGGCACAGGTGTTGCTTTCGGAGCCCAGTTTCCCCATGAAGAGGAGCTGGCTCACCAGGCAGGTGAGAACATTTCTATCGATAGCTTTGTAAAAAATATTCACATTATCGCCCAGGCCATTATCAACCTTGCAGGGTAATGTAACCCAGAAAGGATATAGCATGAAAAAAAGATTTTTATCCCTGTTCCTGTCTGCCATACTCCTAATGGTACCCTTGACTACTTTTGGCGATGCCCCTTTTTTAAAAGAAGACGCTCCCTCTGTGGCGCCTATTTTAGAAGAAGATATTCTTCCTGCTGCAAACGGTTTTTTTATCCCTTCAAAAACCCAGGAATTTACCCAAATGGCTATTGATGCCCAACACCGTTTAAAAACCACCTATCAGGTGTATGCTAATGAAGAGGCCGCCGACAACCTTGATACGGACTTTGGCCTGCTGGCTGCTTTCATTAACAATTCCAGCCTGGAAATCCTTTTTCAGCCTGATTATGATGGAACTTATTTTTGGCAGCAAACAGCCTCCTTGGGCGGCGAATCCTTTTTAAACCATTCACTCATAACCACCCCTGAAGATAGTTTTTTTACCACTAATTTTCTTCCCGGTGAGATCCTTGCCTTTACCCCTAAAGAGCTTGTAAGCTTTATTTCAACCTTGCTTAACACAGGCATGAAAGAGCTGGAATCTTTGGATGACGATTCTCTTGACGAAAATATTTTTTCTGCCAACCTTTTGCTCAGTTCTCTTTCGTATTTCATAACAGAGGGCGCTACCTGGGCAGATGTTGGTGATCTCCTCCTTCCGGAAGAGATTAGCGCTTTAGAGGATTTCTTCCTCACCCAGAGCCTTGAAGAGATGCTGGTTTTGTTTGACAGCATGGGGCTTCCCTCCCTTAGCCCATTATTTGATGAGGTTATGGACTGGTTTGAAAAAACCAAGGTGCCCACACCTGTTATCAGCAGCATTGAAGGCTTGCCCCTGGGTAGCACAATACACCAGCACCAGATAAACCGGACCGACATCAATCAATTAATTGACATCTTTTTTGATTGGTTTTCCCAAGCGGAAGTTGCTTCTTTTTTATCTGCTTTTGCATCCAGCTCCTCCTCCTATCAAAGTTTTACAGCAAAAGATATGGCAGATGCTCTTGAATACCTGCGCGACACCTTGCAAGAAAACCTGGAAGATCATTTCACCGGCCCTGTAACATTGACCTACTGGGCAACAGAGCTGGAATCAGGTTCATCCCGGCTGGATCAACTAACTCTTATATATACTATGTTTCCCTATTATGGGAATTATTCCGACCCGCCTATAACATTTTTTTTCAACTACGCCTTTGACCAAGAACCCATGCCCCAATATGCTTTTTCCTATGGCCTCTTTGACGAAACCAATCGCATGCACTTAGAACTGAACCTACTGCCCCAACATACTTTAAGTGAACCCGGCAGTGATGACGAAGAAAAACAGGCCCAAATCCTCTTTTCTGCAGTACTGGAAACAAAGGAGCAGGACATCTACACCTTGTTAGATCAAGTCACCTTATCCGTTTCACAAGAGCAAACAGCAACCGACACCTCTTCAGACGAGAGCCTGCATATCAGTTTAGCCTTTTCTTCACTAAAGGATAGCGATGATACCCCTTATTACTCCATGTTAGACTTAAACGGCGGTATCTTCTTTGCAGCTGATACACACACAACCTTTAATGAAACAAGCAACATCAAAAGCACCACCAACTACAGCCTTTCATTAGAAGGGGATTTAGGAGAAGGGGATTTAGGCTCCCAGGAGCTTTTGTCCATCAGAAAAGACCTTGTCTCTTCCCAGCCAAGGCAGGTTATTATCCCCAAACCCAGCCAAACCACCCGTTTGGGCCAGATGACCTTTAAGCAGATGAACAGCTGGTTTAATAAGCATTCAAACAGCATTATGGATGCGCTGGAAACCTTTTTCGCCTTCTTTGAAGGGTTTAACTAACCCATTTGTCTGGTTTTTTCCTGATCAGCCGCTTACCCTTTAAGCGGCTGTTTTTTTATTTTAGCAAGCGGCAGGCCAATCCTTTTCCAAAGACCGCCAAAATATTGCTCACTTCTTCTTACCATGGTATATTAATAATGCTACCCAAGCTGATAAAGTATTTAGTAACAATCAAACCAAAGGAGATATTTTGATGAAAAACTCTTATCCTTACTGCTGGTTCTCTTTCTTTTTACGGGCCAGGGTATCGTTTCTGTAAAGGCTGAAAATACCCTTTCCCCTTCCTATTCCTTTATTGACCAAGCCCAGAAAAACGGACGCCGTGTGCACAGCTCCGTTACCTTTGACGCCGATGAAGTTTTTTTCGCCTCGAAGCATTTAGGCACGATAAGTACTTTTCTAAATAACTTGACCTTCCAGGGAATCTATCAAAAAACCGATGATAAAAGCAGCTTTTGGAGCAAGGAAATGCTCTACGGGCAGCAAGATAAAACCACTCTTTTAGGCCTCAGCAGCCTTAATTTTGAAGATGATGTATACCTTTTTACAAGCCTTATTCCCAATCAGGCTCTGGCCTTTACTCCTAATGAAGTAATTACCTTCTTTAGCACTTTGGTTAATGCTTTTTCTTCGGCCGTACAGGTTTCTCCAAGAGTAAGCCTTTTACTTAACAACTTGCAGACTCAACTCAATGCCCTTGCAAAAAAGATTGGCAATTCACCTACCTGGAAAAATTTCATTTTCCCACAGCCCACTCAAGACAGCCTATTTGACCGTCTCCTTCCCCTTTGGGATGATATTGCTGCTTGGGCCCAAATGCATCAAGTTTCCGATACCAACCTAGCTATCGTTCCTTCTGCTCCCGAAAATGCCGAGGCAACTCAGTTTCAGTTTGATAAAAAGGCCATAGAAAAACTTTTTGTCCTTTTAAAGGAATGGGCCGGAAATGAACAAAATTTTCAAGGACTTCCTTCAGCTTTTTTAAGTCTTTCTCTGCTGTCGGCTTCATCAGCCCAAACCTACTCCCAGCACCTGCTTGAAGTCTTAGAAGAAATAGAATCCTACTTTGTTGATGAGGCCGCCTTCCCCATTTACCTAACTCTTTTTAACAAAGGCGCTCAGCTTGTAAAAGTTCATTTGCCTTTGCCCTTTACCAAAGATAATCAAGAAGATAAAAAGGAGAAAGAGGTCCTTTATTTTCTTTTTGAGTATGACCTCGACTTGGCTAATGAGCAGGACCCTGCCCATATCGTAAGTTCAACCCTTACTGATCAAATAAATCAAGCCAAATTGGTGATTACAGTCAATCCCCTAACAACAAAAATTATAAGCAGTGACCAGGTCCACTCCTTTTTCGCCGATATTTCTTTTACCAGCACAAAGGAGGAAGGAGAAGATGCAGTTACCAAAGGACAGCAGCTTCTTTTATCCTATGAGAACACTTTGAACAAAAACACCAGCAACAGCCAGCTTGCGGCAAAGGTATCGGTGTTTAATACCGCCGATGGTAAAAACGGCACCCCTTCTTATTATAATAAAGCAGGTGCAAGCTTTTTGGTTGACCAGCAATCTTCCGCAGAAGGAGAAGATGCCCAAAGTCTTCGCACTTTCAGCCTTGATTTAGCAGATGACTGGGGTGAAGGCCGGGTCTTAACCATTAAAGAGGAGGTTTTTACCACAGCGCCTCAAGAAGTTTCTCTTCCTCAGAAGGTTACCCGCCTTGGCAAAATGGATCAGCTGGAACTGATGATCTGGGCCAGTCAAGTGTCAACCCAGGTGGTTAAAGGCCTTGAAGTCATTTTGAGGCACCTTCCCCTTTCTCTAGAGCCATAGGGCCAAAGCTGTTGCCACCCTCTTTTGTGTTTTTCAGCGGTCATCCAAAGTATTTGGATGACCATTTCTTTTTTTGTATTTATACTGTTTTGTGTTTTTACCTTTTTTCCCACCAATCTTTCATGTGCTCTATCTACCCTTGTTTTACCCTGCTTTTATCATTTCTTTTCCATATTGACAAGTCATAAAAACCTATGTTATAATTTTTTCATCAAAGGCAGTGACGGAGAGAAAGACTGTTTGATGGCGAAGTCCCATGGGGAAGCAGAGATTTTGCGGTTGGTGCGAGCAAAAATCGTCAAAAAACGGTGTAAATACACTCCTGAGCCGGTTTGCTGAATATAGTAGGCAAACACGGAGCCACCGTTACATGGCTAGGGTTGTTGGACCTAAATAAACAAGTGACAGTAAGTT
>CAYFQH010000032.1:0-23081 GCA_964345215.1 uncultured Oscillospiraceae bacterium
TATTTTCATAATTTTTCCTTATCATCATATTTTTTTACCACAAAGAAAGCCCTTCCATCTACATTTTTAACTTCAATAAAGCTTTCTGCTTTGGCTGTTTGTAAATCGCTCTTGTCTGTGCAGGTTACAAAAGTTTGAATGCCGTCGATTTGTTCTAAAAGGCGCTCCCGCCTAAAGGGATCCAACTCGCTCATCACATCGTCTAAAAGAAGGATGGGGGCATCACCATTTTTATCTTCCTTCATCATTTCAAGCTGAGCCAGTTTCAAACACAGGGCCGCCGTTCTAATTTGCCCCTGGGAACCATAGGTTTTAATTTCTTTAGCCGATAGGGTAATTGCAAGATCATCCCGGTGGGGTCCAAAGCCTGTTTGACCATATTTTTTATCATCCTCCCTTGATTTTAAAAGGCCTTCCAGCATTTTTCCGTGGACAGAGTCATCGGGTTTAAAGGGGGTTTTCAACTGTACATCCAGCCTTTCGCCAGGGTTGTTGCTGATAAAAGCATACATTTGATCCGCCTTTTCTTTAATTTTTACAGCAAACCACCGGCGGTGCTCCATAATCACTTCGCCATAAGCTGCCAGCTGCTCGTCCCAAATGTCTATAAAAGCATCGCTAACAGGCTTTTTCAGCTTGTTGCCCTCCCGCAAAAGGGCGTTGCGTTGCTGAAGGGCGGCATTGTATTTTTGCAAAGCATAAAAGTAAGTAGGGCGGATTTGCGACAGCTGCATATCCATAAATTTGCGGCGAAGGGAGGGGCCTTCTTTAATCATTTGCAAGTCTTCCGGCGAAAAAATAACACAGTTGATGTGGCCCATCAGCTCCCCTATTTTTTGCACTTTCTTACCGTAAATAAAAACTTCCTTCGTTTTTTTTTCTTTTTTTTGAAGGAGGATTTTCACATCATGCAGCCCGTCATAAAGCTGGGCTTTTGTGTGCACCAGGGCAAAGGGAGACTGGTAGCCAATCAACTCTTTATCAAAGGAGGTTCGGTGGCTTTTGCCTAAACAACATAAATGAATGGCTTCTAAAATGTTGGTTTTCCCCGCTCCGTTTTTGCCGTACAGAACCGTAATGCCCTTTTTCGGCTTAAAGGATACAGACTCGTAATTTCTGTATCCTTTTAACAGTATGCTTTCAATATACATCTGTTTTAACTATTAAAAGTACGCACAGGAAGGATTAAATATAAATAGCCTTCCCCTTCAATCGGACGAACCACACAGGGAGAAACATTGCTGTTAAAGCACATCACCAGCTCTTCTTCTTCAACGTTTCTGATCACATCGGTTAAATACCTGGCATTAAAAGCAATATCTAACTCCTTTCCCTCTAAAGCGATGGGAATTTCTTCCAGCACGTTGCCAAGCTCTGCATTACTGGTAATAAGCATTTTACTCTCTTCAACGTGCATGTGAATCAGGTTGTTTTTCCCTTCCCTGGCCATCAAACTGGCCCGGTCAATGGCATCGGCAAATTCCCCACGATGAACCTTTGCCTTGCTTTGAAAATCTGCCGGCAAAATTTGCCGGTAATTAATATATTCACCGGCCAACAAAATGGTTAACAATTCTGTTTTACCAAAGGATGCCATAAGATAATTTTTTTCTAAGGTAAGGGTTACAATATCTTTTGAGTCATCCATAATTTTAGACAACTCCTGGGCTACCTTTCCGGGGATAATGGCGCTGACTTTTTCTTGCCCATCCGGTAATCCGTACTGCCCCTCTTGTTTTTGAAGGGCAAGCCTAAACCCGTCCAGGGCAACTATTGTGGCCTCATCTTTTGTAATTTCAAGCAGGCAGCCTGTTAAAACCTGGCGGCTTTCATCGGTAGCAATAGAAAAAACAACTTTGCTAATCATGTCTTTTAACTGTTTTTGCTCCATGGTGATGTTAAAGCCGTGCTCCATTTCCCTTGCCATGGGAAAATCAATGGATGACATACCAGCTAGGTTGGTTTTGCTGTTTAAGCAGGTAATAGAAGAAGAAAGGTTTTCATTTACTTTAATGGTTACCAGGCCGCTTGGCAATTTACGGATGATTTCGGTAAACAGCCGGCCAGGCAACACAACAGAACCTTCTGAAGAAATCTGGGCTTCAACACGTGATTGAATGGTAACATTGCCGTCGGTACAGGTTAACTGCAAGCCTTTTAAAGAAGTTTCAAGAAGCACTCCTTCTAAAATAGGCTTGGCCGGCCTTGGTGCCAAGGCTCTTGTTACAATGCTCAGGCCTTCCAGCAGGCTTTGGGATTCGCATTGAAAATGCATATATATCAACCTTTCTGTAAGTAGTTATTATATTAATAATATAGGCGTAGTAGTAGGGGGTGTTAAAATTGTGGAAAAGGGGGTTATTGCTTTAATGCAACTGTATTTTAGCTCTTTATACTTTGTGGATAAAAGAGTAAAAGAGAGAAGTTTTTTGTGAATAAACAGAATTTTTTGATATTCCACCTTTTTTTAATGTATTCATAAAGGTTTATTTTTTAAAATGGGGTTGATTGTTTTTTAATAAAAGATTTTTTATAAGGTTTTTTCATTTTACAAAAACTTTTTATCCCCAACTTAAACAACTGTGGAAAAGGGAAGTGTGCATAAAAAAAGCGTACAAATGCCGGGTTTTGATGTGTATTCATTTTTTATCCACAGCTGTTGCCCATTATTTTACTTTAATCAGCATGGTGTTTTGATCGTCCATTTCTACTGTGAGCAGGCCGTCTTTTTCAAGGTGCTTCATCACGTCGGAAAAGCGTTTAAAGCCGATATTTTTTTCAGAAAAATTAGGATAAGCCGACTGAATGGCCCCTTTTAAAATACTGGGGTTAATCCGATCAAAGCCTTCTTCTTTATAATGGTTCAGCTGCCTTGCAAAAATGTCCTTCCAGTTATCTTTTGTAATTTCAAGCTGCTGGGTAGGTTCTTTTGTTTTTAAGGAAACGACCACGTTATAATTGTCTTTTCGAATGTCAAAAACATTATATTTTTGGCTAAGTTTGGTAAGAAGCTTACCAAAAGTAGCGCAGCCGTAGTCTTTTTCGTTAAACTCCGGACGCAGGCGAAGAATAATATTTTTTAAGACACTGGCGTAGATTTCGTCTTCGTCCTGCTCATCAAAAATTTTCTCGATTAGTTTAACCAGGTCTGCTTCTTCCAGCATATCCTGCGGGGAGGTGCCGTTCTTTTTCTTTTCGTTTTTATCATCTTTAAAGGTGCCAACGGTTTCTAAAAACTGAAACTCGTTACAAGCTTTAATAAATACGCTGCTGGCAGCCTCGCTTCGGGAAATGCCCAAAACATATTTGCCCATGCTTTTTAAACGGCCAACCAGGGGAACATAATCGCTGTCACCTGAAACAATGCAAAAGCTATCAACCAGGGGATTGGTGTAGGCCACTTCCAGGGCATCCAGCACCAAGTGTATATCTGCATTATTTTTTTGGGCATAGCCATAGCGAAGGGAGGGAATAACGGTAAAGGTATTTGATAAAAGAATTTCTTTTAAATCGCTATATTGGTCGGTATAGCCATAGACCTTACCAAGGAGAATATCCCCGCGCATTTTAACTTTGTCTAATATATTATTTAAGGTGGAAACTTTTGCGCCGGTGTTTTCAAGATCGATGAAAACGGCATATTTTGGGGTACTCGTTGGAAACGCCTCATTTCTGTAAAATGGTATTTAGTCTTTTCAATTATACCATAAAACCTTGGAATGATGTAGTAAATACATTGGGAAGGCAGGATTTATTTATAAAGTCAATGCTCCATAAGTTAGGCATAATCAAAAGGCAGCTCTTTTTTATAGAAGTCATGGTCAAAAATGCACGAAATAGTGGGGCTATTTATGCTCTTTTACCGGCCTTCCTTTTGTCCGATGTTTTCTAAAAAAGCAGTCTTTTTATTTTTTTGAATTCAGGGTGAAAAACGTTGACAGAATAAAAGAAAATCAGTACCATGAAGCTTGCAGGGGTACCCTGCAAAACCAAGGGAGGAATAAACATGATTACAAAAGAAATGACCATTGGTGAAGTTCTTTCAATACATAGAGGAACCGCAAGAGTTTTTATGGAGTTTGGCATGCACTGCCTGGGTTGCCCCCATTCTGTAGGGGAAAGTATTGAAGAGGCGGGGATGGTTCACGGCATTCATGTAGAAGAATTAATAGACCAGCTAAACGCTTATTTGGTAGAACAGGAAGCCTGAACAGCCTTTTAATTTTTGAAGGACTTTTAAATTAAAAGGGGAGGTGAGAAAAATCGCTGTAATTGAAAACGAGAAAGAGGCTTTATTCATTGCCTGTGAAATGGAAAAAAGAGCCATTGAAATATATCAGCGGGCGCTGATGATTTTTGAGGATGAAGATGTAAAAAAAATGATCAGAGAACTGATTGTGGATGAAAAAGAACATCTGGCTCAGTTTAGTGATTTTAGCAGGGAGCAGGGCATGGTGGATGTGGATTTTGAAAAAACTGTGCTGCTAAAGGCTTATGCCGGCGAGTTTGTTTTTAAGGGGGGTATTTCTCAGGCGCAGCGGGATGGGGCCTTTGAAAGCGGTGAAAGCCTGCTAAATTATGCCATACAGGAAGAAAAAAAGGCCTATACAAAGTACCGGGAATTTGCCCTCGTTTGTAAAAACCCCCGGGCGAAGGAAGCATTTTTATCCATAGCCCAGGAGGAAAAAATGCACAAAGTGCAGCTGGAAAACCAGTTAAAGCAGTAGTTTTTAGCGTTGAACCGGGCTTTATAAGAGTTTAAATATTTTTTGATTAAATCCATTTGGATAAAATAGTCATCCAAAATAATAAGTTACGTTAAATAAACTGGGTGCTGAAAAATCAGCACCCAGTTTTACAAAAAATAAAAAGGAATGAATCGATGCATATTGTACTATTTGAGCCGGAAATACCCCAAAATACCGGAAACATTGCCAGAACCTGCGCTTCAACCCACTCAACCCTTCATTTAATCAAGCCGCTGGGCTTCTCTCTTTCAGACAAATACTTAAAACGGGCAGGCCTTGATTACTGGAATATGATGGATTATTTTGTGTATGATCAATTTGAAGATTTGATTAAAAAATACCCCGGGGCCAATTTATATTTTGCAACTACCAAAGCCCCCAAAGACTACTGCCATGTAGAATATGGGGAAGATGATTTTTTGGTTTTTGGCTGCGAAACAAGGGGATTACCTGAAAGCCTGCTTAAAAGAGTATATGATCAATGTATTCGCATCCCCATGGTGCCTCAGGCCCGATCCCTAAATCTAAGCAACTCGGTGGCCATTATTTTATATGAGGCTTTACGCCAGCAGGGTTTTAAGCAGTTACAAGGGCAAGGCCATTTAACCGGGCGCCAGGATCCTACCGCCCCTTGGATGGATTATATATAATTGGCCCTAATATAAAGACAACAGCACATAAGGCGGCCACAATAAAAGGGCAGACTCTTTTAGGTAAAGAGCGTCAAAAAACTCGGAATCGCCAGGCGGTTCCTTTGCCTATTTATAGATCTTTCTTTTTTGCGGTATTTCCAAATAAAAACCAGCCCATATCACAGAGCTGGTTTTTTGGTATTAAAAGTCAATGTCAATACCAACGGGGCAATGATCGGAACCGTAAATATCCGGGTAGATGTAAGCATCTTTCAAGTTGGGAGCAAGGCTTTTTGAAATGAGAAAATAGTCGATACGCCAGCCGGTGTTGTTTGCCCTGGCGTTGGCTCGCCAGCTCCACCAGCTGTAAGCCCCGGTTTTGTGGGGGTAGAAGTGGCGGAAAGTATCAATAAAGCCGGCATTGAGTAAGGCGGTCATCTTCTCCCGCTCTTGGGGGCTAAAGCCCGGATTTTTCTGGTTTGTAGCTGGGTTTTTAAGGTCAATTTCCTTGTGAGCAACGTTTAAATCCCCGCAGATAACAACGGGCTTTTTTGTTTCCAGTTGTTTTAGGTAGGCCCTAAAATCATCTTCCCAAACCATGCGGTAATCAAGGCGCAACAGGCCGTCCTTAGCGTTAGGGGTGTATACGTTGACCAGGTAAAACTGGGGATATTCCAGGGTTATAACCCGGCCTTCTTTATCATGTTCTTCAATGCCCATACCCAAATGAGCGGCCAAGGGCTTTTCTTTTGTAAAGATGGCGGTGCCGGAATAACCCTTTTTTTCGGCGCTGTTCCAGTATTCTTCATATTCAGGTAGGTCAATTTCTGCCTGCCCTTTTTCCATTTTTGTTTCCTGCAGGCATATTACATCTGCATTCAAGCTATTGATGGATTGAATAAAGCCCTTTTTTAAACTGGCTCGTAAGCCATTTACATTCCACGAAATGAATCTCATACTTATTTTCCTTTCCTTTAAGTAATAATAGCATTAGTATATCATAAAAATAAAAGAATAAAGATAGAAATAGAATTCAATTCGTTGTAGTAAGGTTAAAAATAAATATGGTATAATAAAGGAGAGTTTTACTGGGCAAAATATGACTTAGAAGGGGAATGATCTTGGCTTTATACGGCAAGTTTGCTAGATTTTTGCAAAAACTGTTAAGAATGTACCGCCGGGATTGGATAGTGGAGTATGACCCCCATTGACAGGCCGGTAGCCTCCAAGACCAGGCGGAGGCCCTTAAAACCCTGGGCAATGCCATGAATCGGCTGGGCTATAGCTGCGGTGATCTTTCAAAGGATGTATATGAAAAAACCGGATATAAGGAGAAAAGAATGATTGGTGTAAGTGCCTGCTTAATGGGTATTGCCTGCAGATATAATAAAAAGGGCTTATATCACCCGTTGATTGAAGAAATGACCCAAAAAATGGAGATATTGCCCCTTTGCCCCGAGGTATTGGCCGGTTTTTCAACCCCAAGGAAGCCCTGCGAAATGATTGGAGGCGGGGGAAAAGAGATTCTTTTAGGAACAGGAAAGGTTATCAATATTGACGGAGAGGACATTACCGGGCAAATGATAGAAGGAGCCCAGGGCGCTCTTGAAGAATGCATAAAAAAGGGTATTACAAGGTTTTTTGTGCAAATGTACAGTCCAAGCTGCGGCTGCGGTTGGGTGTATGACGGAAGTTTTTCGGGCAAAAAAATACCAGGAGACGGGGTTTTTACGGCTCTGCTGAAACAAAATAATATACAGTGTATACCTCTTCGGGGGAAGGAAGTAAAAAAGGGGGATGAAACATGCTTAAAGAGGGAATGAAGGCACCCAACATTCAGCTTAAAAATCAGTTTGACGAGTTGATAAACCTAAAGGAGTTTGCGGGAAAAAAAGTGGTTTTATACTTTTATTCTAAAGATAATACTCCTGGCTGTACCAAACAAGCCCAGGCCTTTGTAAAAGAGCACAGCAAAATAAAAGCCCTGGGGGGTCATATTATTGGCATCAGCAAAGATTCTGTAAAGACTCATGAAAACTTTGCCGCCAAAAACGATATTCATTTTTCCCTTTTGTCGGACCCAGACCATGTAGTTTCTACCGCCTATGGGGTGCGCAAGGAAAAAACCATGTACGGTAAAAAAGTAATGGGCACCCTGCGAAATGTATATATCATTGATGAAGAAGGAAACATTGCAAAAATATTTGAAAAAGTAAAGCCGGATGAGGCGGCAGGATTGGTTGTAGCCTATTTGGAAAAAGGAAAATAAAAAAGGAAGAATTTTTCTTCCTTTTTTATTGTTGATAAGTTTGATTGTTATTCAACTACGTTAATGCGGCCATCTACCTCAAGGCTAATGTCGCCCAGTTCTTTCATGTATCGTTTAATGGCCTCGTCCATACTGCCAAATTCTTTTGCAATGGGGTAGGGCTTAAACATTTCGTAGCTGTCGCCTCCGGCTGCCATAAAGTCGTTGGTGGCCAGCATGTACATCTTCTCTTCGTCCAGGGGTTCGTTATTTTCGCCAACCAGCACTTCTGTTACTCGGCTGCCTTCTTCTTTTGATGGATCAAAAGTAACCCGCATCCCGCCAATTTGTGAAAATCCGCCGTTTTGGTCGGGGTACATTCTATAGCCTACTTCAAGGGCGGCCTTGATGTCGGCGCCTTTTACTTCTTTGGTTACAACAATATTGCCAAAGGGGAATACAGTAATAGTATCCCTTAAGGTAATGTCGCCTTCTTCAATACTGGCGCGAATGCCTCCGCCATTGGTAATGGCGACATCGGCACCGGTAAAGGCCAAAAGGGCATCGGCACTGAGGTTACCCAGGTTGGTTTCTTTTGTACGTACGTTTTCCCGCTCCCCATCGAGCAATACGGAGGTTTTGCCAATTACTTCGCCTAAAAGCACATCCTGCTCGGCGGTAATTTCGTTCATCAGCTTAATAATGCTTCGGTCTTCAAACACGGTGGGGGAAGGAATTAAGCTGGCTTCCACCTTTTCAACGCCTTCATCGTTAAAGGTCATAACCACTTTGCCCAGGTTGTTTAATTTTTCGCCGGTAGAAACAATTAAAATGTCGCTGCCCTCGGTTTTGTGCCCTTCGGGGAAGGCATCGTGGCTGTGGCCATCAATAATTAAATCAAGGCCTTCAATAGCGGCCAGGACCTCGCTGGTTACTTCTTCACCTGTAATACCCCAGTGAGCAATTAAGATAATGGCATCCGTTTCATCTTTGATTTCGCCTACTACAGCGGTTACTTCATTAACCCCATCGCGAAATTCAAGGCCTTTAATCTGATCGGGGTGAATTTTTGGCACCATGTCCGGGGTGGCCACGCCGATTAAGCCTATTTTCTTATCTCCTACTTCTTGTATGATATAGGGGGTAAAGGCCCGCTCGCCGTTTTCAAGATAAATGTTGGCGTTAATTAGGGGAAAGGTGAGGCTTTGTTCAATTTCTTTAAGCCTGTCATAGCCATAGTTAAAATCGTGGTTGCCCGGAGCCATGGCGCTGTAGGGAACATTGTTCATAACCTGGGCAATGCTGGCTCCTTCAACGGCGGTGGCAAAAACCGTACCGTGGAAGGTGTCCCCAGCATCCAGCACCAAAACATTTTCGTTTTGGCCCTTTTCTTGGTTTACATAGGCGGCCATCATGGCGTAACCCATGCCGGGGGAAGGGGCAGCGTTGGCGTGGACGTCGTTAGTGTGGAAAATGGTAATGGCAAAAGGCTCTTGGGCATCTTCTGCAAAAGCAGAAACAAGCCCCAATGCCATAACAAGTGATAGTAGTAAGGCAAGGAGTTTTTTCATTAAGGAAACCACCTTTCGTTGTATAATATGAAATTGGGTACAGCTTTTTTACGGCTGCAGGTTGATACTGTTATTATACATTGAATTATTTCTAAAGGCAATAAAAAACGGTTAAGACCTATCAAATATTGTGGTAAAGAATCCTTTTTTATGCTAAAATGTGTAAGGCGTATTTCAATAAATTTTGTTGAAAGATCACAAAAAAATAGAAAAGGTGGAGGAACGAGTGTTGCAGTATGATGTGGTTATCATAGGTGGCGGAGTGATTGGAAGCGCAGTGGCCCACGCTCTATGCTACTATGAAGGCAAGGTTGCTATACTGGAAAAAGCTGCTGATTTAGCGGAAGGAGCCAGCAAGGCCAATAGTGGAATTGTGCATGCCGGTTTTGACGCAAAGCCCGGCACTCAAAAAGCGAAGTATAATGTTGAAGGGGCTAAAATGTTCAAGGCCCTTTGCCAAGAGGTAGGCGCACCTTATGGTCAGCCTGGTGCCCTGGTACTTGGCTTTGACGAAAAAGACCGCAAAATTTTAGAAAACCTGTATCATCAAGGAATTGAAAACGGCGTTGAAGGGTTAAAAATTTTAACCAAAGAAGAAGTGCTCCAGATGGAGCCCAACACCAATCCACATATTATAGGTGCCCTCTACGCTGAAACCAGTGGTATTACCAGCCCTTACGAGCTGACCTACGACCTGGCCGACATGGCTGCTTTAAACGGAACAGACATTTTTAGGGAAACCCAGGTGTTAAAGCTGGATCACTCAGATCAGGGCTGGAAAATTGAAACCACTTTGGGTACCTACCAGGCAAAGGTAATCGTAAACTGTGCGGGCCTTGGGGCTATGGCCTTGCATAACCTGATTTCTGATACTCCTTGTGAATTGATTCCAAGGAGAGGTGAATACTACCTCCTTGACCGCCTTGAAGAACTGCCTTTTTATATGACCATGTTCCAGTGCCCAACTCCGATGGGAAAAGGGGTGTTGATTACTCCCACCGTTCATGGCAACCTGCTGCTTGGGCCTACCGCCCAAGATATTGATGACCCAGAGGATACGGCAACCACCCAGGCCGGCCTGAATGATATTTTAGCCAAGGTGCGCTACACCTGGCCTCAATATTCTACCAGGCAAACCATTACTACTTTCTCGGGCATTCGTTCCCACCCCACGGGTGACGACTTTATTGTAGGCCCTGTTTCCGACGCTCCCATGGCTTTTGAAGCCATTGGCATTGAAAGCCCCGGCCTTACCGCTGCCCCTGCCATTGCAAAAGACTTGTGCCTGCAAATCGTAAACCTCCTTAATCTAAATAAAAAAAGCGGAGAACTTAAAAAAGTGAACAACCCTAAACCTTTTTACGCCATGAACACCCAAGAGCGGATGAAAGCAGTACAAAGGGATCCTCAATGGGGCAATTTGGTGTGCCGCTGCGAAATGGTAACCGAGGCAGAAATTCGCCAATGCGCCCAAAGGCCTGTGCCAGCTACCAATATCGATGGGGTAAAGCGCCGTACCCGCGCAGGTATGGGCCGCTGCCAAGGGGGATTTTGCAGCCCCAGGGTAATGGAAATTTTAGCCGAAGAGCTAAAGGTTCCCTTTACTTCCATTACTAAAAATGGGGGCAACAGCTATGTATTGGTAGATACCATTGAGCAAGCAGCAAAGGAGGCCACGAGAGATGAGTGATAAAGGAAGTTTACCTGTAACCCAATTGGATGTTTTAATTATCGGCGGCGGCCCTGCCGGCCTTGCGGCGGCCATTGCCGTTAAAGAAAAAGGGAACGACAGCCTGCTGGTGCTGGAACGGGAAGACAACTTGGGGGGCATTTTGAGCCAATGTATCCACAATGGCTTTGGCCTGCACCGGTTTAAAGAAGAGTTGACCGGCCCGGAGTATGCCCAGCGGGATATTGATAAAGTAAAGGAAATAAATATTCCCTACCAGTGCAACACCACCGTTTTATCTGTTGATGAAGACAAAACCGTAACCGCCATCAGCGCCCAGCATGGGGTCCAGGTGTTTAAGCCTAAAACCGTTATTTTAGCCATGGGCTGCAGGGAACGGCCAAGGGGCGCCCTGGCAACCCCAGGTACCCGCTGTGCAGGGATTTTCTCGGCCGGGACGGCGCAAAAGTTTGTTAATATGGATGGGTATATGCCCGGCAAAAAAGTGGTTATTTTAGGCTCCGGCGACATTGGGCTGATTATGGCCCGGCGCATGACCTTGCAAGGGGCAAAGGTGCTGGCATGTGTTGAACTGATGCCCTATTCCAGCGGCCTGAACCGAAACATTGTACAGTGCCTGGAAGACTATGATATTCCCCTTTTATTAGAACATACGGTGATCGACATTGAAGGCAAGGAGCGGCTGGAAGCCGTAATCATTGCCAGGGTCGACGAAAACCGCCGCCCCATTCCCGGTACCCAGCAGCGCTTGGAGTGCGATACCCTGCTGCTGTCTGTAGGGCTGATTCCTGAAAATGAGCTAAGCGAGGGGGCCAATGTAAATATTTCGCCCTTAACCAGCGGGCCTATTGTTGATAATAGCTTTGAAACCAACGTACCCGGGATATTTGCTTGCGGCAATGTGCTGCATGTACACGACCTGGTTGACCATGTTAGCGCCGAAAGCTTTAAAGCAGGGGAGGCAGCGGTTGACTTTATTGCCGGTAAAAAACCTTCCCAAAGGCTTATTACCGTAAAAGACGGTCAGGGGGTTCGGGGTACGGTGCCTCAGTTTATCCGCCTGCCCCAAAACATGGACGAAGCCCAAAACATTGATTTAATGTTTAGACCTACCAGCGTATTTGAAAATGCCCAGATAAGTGTTACAGCGGCAGACGAAGAAATAGCTAAAAAGAAGGGCCGCATTTTTACCCCCGGCGAAATGGCTGTGCTGACCTTGACCACAAAGGCGCTGGAAGCCCTGAGGGCCTCCGGTGCGGATGAAATTACCGTGACAATGGTAAATTAACCAAGAGTACGTGAAGGAAAGAGGAAGATTATGGAACAGACATTAACTTGTATTAGTTGCCCTGTTGGCTGCCGTATGAAAGTAGTAACGGAAAACGGCAAATTTGTATCGATTTCCGGCAATGCGTGCAAGCGGGGCGAAGTTTACGGCAAGCAGGAAAGCATAGCTCCTAAGCGTATGGTTACGGCAGTTATTCCGGTAAAAAACAGGAGGATGCCTTTAAGCGTAAAAACAAAGGAATCCATTCCAAAACAAGACATTAACAAAGTAATGAAAGCCTTGACCCAGGTTGAAGTCAGTGCCCCGGTAGGCCTGGGCCAGGTGATTATTGCCAATGTGGTGGGCAGCGGGGTTGATATTGTTGCAACCAAGCCCATTGACTAATGGATACACAAAACCAATATAAAGCTTTTAAGCCTGTCCCCCTTGAACTATTCAAGGGGGATGTCCTTAAAGTAGCCCCTGATTTGCTGGGCAAATGGGTGTGCAGACGGCTGCCTACAGGGGCAGTCATCCGGGGGCAGATTATCCAAACGGAAGCCTACCGGGGGGAGGAAGATTTGGCTTGTCATGCCCGCCATGGCAAAACTTCTCGAAATGCCCCTATGTACGAAGAGGGAGGCTGCAGCTACGTGTATTTGATTTACGGCATTCACTGGCTGTTTAATGTGGTGACCGGCCCAAAGGATCAGCCTCAGGGAGTTATGATCCGATGCTTGCGCCCGCCCCTTGACGGGCCGGGAAAATGGACAAAAGCCTTTGGTATTACCGGGGCAGATTCGGGCCAGCTGTTATTGCCTGAAAAAGGCCTTTGGCTGGAGGATGAAGGCCTTCAGCCAAAGGTGATTACAGCCCCCAGAGTAGGCATTGACTATGCCGGGGCCCCATGGAAGGAAATCCCCTGGCGCTTTATAATGGATGAATCGTAAAGGGCGGCGGGCAGGGACGCACAAGGCTAATGCGGGTGCACATGGTTACAATGCAGCCCTTTATCAGATGTTTTGAACAATGATTAAAGAAGAAGGACCTTTTACCAGGCAGACGGCTTTTCTTTGCATTAAAAAGAGGAGAAGTTAAAGCTTCTCCTCTTTTTAATGCAACCTGTCCTTTTATGGCTCATAGCCGATACCGGGCTACTTTGTTACGCCATGAGCTTTCGGCAGTGAATCAAGATTCGTAATAGGTTACAATTTGGGAAAGATCCTTGCGCTTTTTCTCATCCAAGGCAGCTTTGGGCCTTTGCTCATAGCCCAGGGCAATTACCAGCCGCACCGGCTTATCCGAAAGCTGAAGGGCATCTTTTAAGCTTTTTTGAGAAAACCAGCCCAAAATACAAGTACCAAGGCCAAGTTCCATGGCGCTGTAGCAAATATGCGCTGTGGCCAGGCCTACGTCATAGGCGGTGTAGTCCTGTTTTTTAAGCCGGGCCCCGAAGGCGGCAGAGGTGTTGGACTCTCCCTCTTGAATCACAATAAAGCAAGGGGCCTGGGAGGTAAAACCATTCATCTTCATTTCCTGCAGGCTTTTGGCTACTTTGCCCAACAAGGGCTGGCTTGTAACCACATGAAAATACCAAGGTTGGGCATTGCAGGCCGAAGGGGCCAGACGGGCACAAGCCAGGATTTTTTCAATTTTTTCTTTTTCCACAGGAGATGTGGAAAACTTTCTGCAGCTTTTGCGGCTCCGGGCCAAATCAAAAAATGATGCCATAAAATGCCTCCTTAGGTAGACAAGGGATAATAGGGATTGCCGGTCAACAGTAAAAGGCCCGTAAAACCTTTTGTTGTAAGCCTTTTTATATACCATTCAAGTAAAAACAACAGTACTGAATATCGATTATTTACTAATAAGAACCATCACACTGAGGGGCCGGCGTTCAGGCCACTGCTGCAGCCTAATCAGAAAAGACCTGTGGATAACCATGAAAGAATAATAAAAAACCAGTTTTTTTGGGTAGATCAACACCGGGCAAGCAGGTACAGTGGAAAGGCAGTTTTTTACATAGAACACCGCCAAGAACCTTCGAAAAAGCAGGGAGATTCCTCTGCTTTTTTCTTGTTTTCTGCAAGAAACGCTCGCCCCTTTATTGTTCCTTCCTTTGTGTGGTATTTCATTAGGTTTTAATCAAAAAAGAAGTTTGCCAACCAAACCCAAGGGCCAGAACACCATTAGCACTACCCTGGTATGAAAGGCAGCAGCCAGGGAGAAAATGTTTTTTAGGGCTAATTTTAGTAAAAGTCCTGTAATGCCTGTAAAAAAACCGGTAAAAAGGCGTAAAAAAGCCACATATTATGACCGCCTGCCTTATTGAACGGAGCCCCATTGGCTAAAGGGGAAGAGCACGAAGCGTACATGGCTTAAAATAGCCTTGCGGCTAATGGGCCCTACATCCCTTAAATTACGGCTGTCGTTGCTGTTATCCCTGTTATCGCCCACCACAAAATACTCGTCTTCCCCCAAAACAACAGGCTCCATTAAGCTAAAGCGAGTGTTGTTCTCGGGGGTGATGTAGGGTTCATCCAGAGGCTGGCCGTTAATAAAAAAAACCTTTTGACTGGTTTGACTGTTGTATTTTATTTCAATAGTGTCCCCCGGCAGGCCAATAACCCGCTTTACAAAATTTTCCGGCACCGTTGCAAGGCCTCCCAACATCTTTCGCTCCCGGCCGGGATAGTGGCAGATGACCACGTCATGCCGGTTAGGGTCTGAAAAAAGATAGTCATACTTGGTGGCTAGAACAAACTCCTGATTTTCTAAGGTGCGGGCCATGCTGGAACCTTGAACCCGAACAGGAACAAAAAGAAAGGCCTGAATGATAAAAACCAGCACAAAAGCCCCTGCAAAGTGTAAAAGCCAGCTGATCACTTCTTTTTTAACGCTGAAAGAGGCCTTTGGTTCTTGATTGCCCGGGGATTGGGAAGGGGAGGGGATTCCCTGTTGCTCACTCGCCGGGCTGTCGCCCTCAGGGCTCTTCAAGTCTTGCTCTTTTAAAAAAGAAGGGTTTTGGTTCATGGTAAAACCTCCTGCACGATGGAATTAAAAATAAAAAAACAGGCCCTTTCTCCTGCTTTTTTATATAAGATATGGATTAAGGGAAGGGAGAGAAACTATTCAATGCCCCGCCACTGGTTAAAGGGGAAGAAAACGAAGCGTACATGACCGATGATGGCTTTACGGCTAATAGGGCCAATGCTGCGGCTGTCGTTACTGTTATCTCTGTTATCGCCTACAACAAAATACTCATCCTCTCCCAGGGTAATAGGCTCCATTAGGCCAAGGCGGCTGTTGCGCTGGGGGGTGATGTAGGGTTCATCCAAGGGTTCGCCGTTAATAAAAAACACCTTTTGACCTTTTTGGGCATCGTACCTGATTTCAATGGTGTCCCCAGGCAGACCAATCAGCCGCTTTACAAAGTTTTGGGGCATGGTAATCAGGTTTAAAAACTTGGTGGTACGCCCGGGATAATGGCAAATCACCACATCATGGCGTTTAGGCTCGTTAAAAAGGTAGTCAAACTTGGTTACAAAAACCATTTCCTCGTGGTGCAAGGTATCGGCCATGCTGGAGCCATCTACTTTTACCGGCTCAAAAATAAAGGTGCGGATAAGAAGAGCGGCAATCACTGCTATGGCAATGGTTAAGACCCAGCTGAGAATCTCTTTAAAAAGACTGGGCGGGGCCTTTTGCGGTGCATTCTCTCCTTCGGCCTGGGCCGATGGAACGGGATCAATACCCTTCCCTTGGGGCATGTTTTCAGGGGTGTTGTTTGGGTCACTGGGATATAAATTATTTTGGGGCATGTTATAAAACCTCACAATACACAGTTAAAGCCGGTATTGGCTTAGTAAAGCCCTTCCTCCGGGGCCGGCCCGTTTGACATAAGGGTTTTTTTACGGCGCTTTAAAAAAGTTTGCCTGTCCATCATTACAATACGGCTGCAGCCGGAACACTTGATTTTAATATCGGCTCCAACACGAATCACCGTCCACTCATTGCTGCCGCAGGGGTGGGGTTTTTTTGTTTGGATGATATCGCCTAGGTAAACATCGTTCATGCTCATGGCTGTGCTCCTTTCAATAAAGGGCGGCGTGAAAAGGATTAACAGGTTTTAAAAAACCTTTATATCACAAGGAATAGCCCTTATACCAAGGGATATTCCTTCATGTAGTTAAGGAGATGGTCAACGGTTGTAAAGGCAAGGCCTGTTACCGTGTCGGCGCAGCCATAGTAAATGGCAATACGGCCTGTTTCGCTATCAGTCAAGGCGGCGCAAGGGAAAATCACATTGGGCACATCTCCCATACATTCATACGACGTTTCGGGTCCTAAAATATAGTGGCGTGAACGGGCCAAAACTTTCCAGGGCTGCTCAAGATCCAAAAGGGCAACACCCATGCGGTACACAAAGCCGTTGCAGGTATTAATGACCCCGTGGTAAATCACCAGCCAGCCTTCATCGGTTTCAATGGGGATAGGGCCGGGGCCGATTTTTTTAGACTGCCAGGCAGATTGATCTCCAGGATAGGCACCCATCACAAAGCGATGCTTGCCCCAGTAGGTTAAATCAGGGCTTTCGCTAATAAAAATATCCCCAAAGGGGGTGTGGCCTGTGTCGGAAGGGCGGCTGAGCATCATAAACTTGCCGTCTATTTTTCTGGGAAACAAAACCCCGTTACGGTTGTAGGGTAAAAGCAGATTTTCCATTTGATGAAAAGCTTTAAAATCCTTCGTCCAGGCGATACCAATGGTGGGGCCATGGTAGCCGTTGCACCAGGTAATATAGTAGCGATCATCAATAAAACAAACCCTTGGGTCGTAGCGGTATTCCCTTTTGGTAATATATGGATCCCCTTCAAAAATAATAGGGGTATCGGAAATGGTAAAATCAATACCATTGTTGCTAAAGCCCACATAAATGTCCATGCTCACGGCTTTTGAATCGCAGCGGAAAACTCCTGCATATCCTCCCTTAAAGGGAACGACAGCGCTATTAAAAACACTGTTGCTGATTTTGTTGGCGTGACGGGAAATAACCGGATTTTGGTCATAGCGCCACACCGGATTATGTAACTGTTCCGGCGGATTCTGCCAAGGAATGTTGGGCAGAGCGGAACCAATAATTTTTGCCATAAAAAAACCTCGCTTTACATGTTTACGTCATGAAATTTATTATAATTAAACCGGTGAAAGAAGTCAATGGAGCCTTTGGTTAACAAACGATTAGAAATTGCAAGAATAAATTGCTTTTTTTCAGTTATTTGGTTACAATAGATAAACAAGGAATCTGTAAAAGGGTAATGCTGAGAAATGAGGAGGACTTTGATGGCAAATTATGTGTTTATGACTGATTCCAACAGCGATTTAACATATATTTACCGGGATGAACATCAGATACCTATTGTATATATGCCTTATACCATTGAAGGAGAAGAGTTTTTTGCAGATTTAGGTGAAGGCGGTAACAATGTTGATTTTTATAATAAATTGCGCCAAGGGGCTTCAGCTATCACATCTTTGTTGCCGGTAGGGGCTTACCTTGAGTATTTTGAGCCTATCCTAAAGGACGGAAAAGACCTTTTGTTTATCGCTTTTTCAAGCCAGCTTTCCAACACCATCGAAAACATTTATAAAGCCAGGGAGGAACTACTTGAAAAATACCCGGACAGGAAACTTATGGTGGTGGATACCATGTCCATCTCCGCCCCCCAAACCCTTTTGGTTAAACATGCCTATACCATGTATCAAAAGGGGAAGACCATGGATGAAATAGCCCAATGGATTGAAGAGAATAAAATGCGCGCTCAGGCTATTTTTACGGTGGATGATTTAAAGTATTTAAAGCGGGGGGGCCGTATCTCCGGTGCCAGTGCCTTTATGGGCACCATGCTTGATATTAAACCCATTTTGGCCATGGGAAAAAACGGTAAAATTGTACCGGCCGAAAAGGTACAAGGCCGTAAAAAAGCTTTAAGAACCTTAGCCGACCGTACAGCCCAGTGGATTGAAAACCCCAGTGAGCAAACCATTATTTTAATGCATGCCGACGCCGAGGAAGATGTAAAAAAACTAGAAGAGCTAATCCGTAGCCGCATACCAGATTTGGGCGGTGTTGAAACAATATTCGTAGGGCCCGTTATTGGCACTCATTGCGGGCCGGGAACCGTAGCCAGTTGCTTTATGGGGATAGAGCGAAAATTCTGATAGGGAAATGAAAACAGCTGTGCCCACGGTACCAAAAAAAGAGTCTTTCTGTAAAAGGAGAGGCTCTTATTTTTTAGCTTTATTCGCCCAATGAATAAAATCAATAATCTAAACAGGGCTAAGACAAGGGTCAAAAGCCGTAGCCTATGGATTTTGACCCGGAAAGGCCTTGTTTTTCTAGTATAAATAAAGGAAATAGAAACCCTTGAAGAATAGGCCTTTTCAAGGCTCAGACTTGTCAAAAAACCCCAAACGTAAAGCGTGGGATGCATGAAGGCGGCAAAAAAGAGGCGATGCCTCCCTTTATATACAATCGAGACCCAGCCAGGCCCATTGGCCCTTTATTGCGGTGGGTCTCGGCAATTTTGATAAAAAAGGGGCAATGCCCCAAAATCGCTACGCTACAGATTCCTCTGCCCGTGAAAGCTTCGTTTTTCTTAAGGTTTTCAGCGAAAAGCATTTGTAACTAGAAACAATAAATGTAGCAATGCTACCAAGAGGAATCTGCAAGTCCAATAAAATGAATTTCATTTTATTGGGAGGGTGTCGACTTGTTAGGCACCCTGGGCCTTTTCAAGGCTTTTTACAGCAGCCAGTGCACTTCACTTGACAACTCAGCTTATAAAAAACAGGATACTAACTTTTTTGATTGGCAAATCGTATTCTTTGTTTCTTGCTTTTGCGCTGCTTTTTATGACAAGCCATTTTTTAGGTGGACCATTAGCTGTACAATGTTTTCCATGGTCTCGCGAAGATTTTCTTTGCTTTGGTGCTTTGTTTGTTCAAAGGGAAGCGCAAGGCGGTTGATTGTAAAAACTGAAATAATTCCATACTGGCGTAAGGCACGCAATGGTATTTCGGCAGCCCCTACTACAGCCAAAACAGGAACTGCTTTTTTTTGTGCTCTTTTGGCTACACCAATAACCACCTTGCCCCTTAAAGATTGTTGATCCAGTTTTCCTTCGCCGGTGATAATTAAATTCGCTCCTTCAATTAAGCTTTCAAAGGCCACAGCATCTAATACGGCGTTAATGCCCATTTGCATTGTAGCACCTAAAAAAGCAACCATCCCTGCGCCTAAGCCCCCTGCTGCACCGGCACCGGGAAGATGCTCCACTTCCATCTTAATATCTCGCCTGATGATTTGAGCCAAATGGGCAAGGCCTGCATCCAATTGCGCTATTTGATGCAAATTCCCCCCTTTTTGGGGGCCAAATACATAGGCAGCACCTTGTTCTCCTGTAAGGGGGTTATCAATATCCGACATGGCAACCATTTCCGTTTTCTTTATGCGGGGATCAAGGCCTGAAATATCAATTTTATCAATTTCACAAAGGGTTCCCCCTACGGGAACAAAGGCACGGCCCTGCCGGTCTAAAAACCGGACTCCCAGGGCTGCGGCGGCTCCTGCCCCCCCATCGTTGGTGGCGCTTCCTCCCATCCCCACAATTATTTTTTTACATTTTTTGTCAAGGGCATGGGAAATAAGCTGGCCAAGGCCATAGGTTGTGGTTTTAAGCGGATTTAAGTTTTTCTCTGCCAGCGTTAGTCCTGCTGCTGCTGCCATTTCGATTACAGCAGTCCCATCTTTTAAGATACCCCAAAAGGATTGTATCTGTTCACCGTAAGGACCTTGAACGGATAACGCAATCTTTTCGCCCCCAAGGGCTTTTAAAAAAGCATCTACGCTGCCTTCTCCTCCATCTGCAACGGGGATGGTTACTACTTTCAACTCACTAATATTTTCAACAAGAACTTGGCGAATAATCTGGCACACCTCCTCTGAGGACATGGTGCCCTTAAAAGAGTCGGGAATTACAATAATTTTGGTCATCTTTACGCTTCTCCTTTAATGATCACCCCAACACCATCAGGAATAACCGTAATGGTAGCATCAGGGTTATTCAATATTTTTTCTGCCATTTTCAAAGCCTCATGAATATCCTTTGCCGGTATCATTCCAAAGTTTTCCACTACTTCATCAGGAGCTTGAGAAATATAAATGACGCTGGCCTTTAACATAATACGGGTCAATATTTGCGCCTGCCACTGATCGGGTACGGTTTTTTCGGGAGGTGTTTTTATAAAACTTTCGTGCATTGCCGTATAGTCTTTTTTGCCGGTAAACAAATCATAGAAGCCCTGCCCTCCATGGCCGTCTTCTGATTTTGCTAGCATAATAATAACACCTTTTTCTTTTACCGTGGCCTCGGCTCCAGTCATCCCTTTTACCGCCTGGTAAATATTTTGGTCCAAAGGGTAGCCGCCATTGGTGGTAATAACAATATCGGCCATACTGGGCTTTACAGCAAAAGCATCGGAAACATAATCACAGGCTTTTTGGTGTGCATCCTCTGCATTTCCTGCCACTGCAAAAAGAATATTTTTTTCCTTGCCTAAAACCACATTGCAGATAAAAGCCAGCTTTGCCATATGTGCAGCAAAAAGCATATCCTGATGAAGGGGGTTTTTATCCAAAACGCCCTGGCGAGCGTAAGGGCTGTTTATAAAGGTTCCGTTATGATTATACATCACCGTGCTTCGAGCAGCGACCCCCGGCAATACGGATTTGCGCCCCCCTGAAAAGCCTGCAAAAAAGTGCGGTTCTACAAACCCGTCGCTTACCAGCAAATCTGCGTCAACAGCCATTTTATTCAGAATCAGTTTTCCTCCAGAGGGCAAAGCCTCCAACTCAATCATTTCAGACCGATCGCAGTCATGAGCGATAAAAATCTCGTTTTCTATCAATTCTTTGCCAAATTTACTGAGCATTTCCTCAGGGGTGGGGGCGCGGTGACAACCTGTTGCGATTAATATGTGTACTTCAGCCTTAGGATTTCCTGTTCGTATTTCCTTTAGGAGTTCGGGTATGATGATATGGCTAGGAACAGGACGGGTATGATCGCTTGTAATAATGACCACATTCTTTTTCCCTTTGGCCAGCTCACATAACCTTGGGCTGCCAAAAGGATGCTCTAAGGCTTGCCTGATCAGGAGCCGCTCTGATACATTAGGCGCAGTTGATTCGCCGGAAGGCATTAACACTCCTTGTAGCCTAGATTGAGGAATGCGAACCTGTATGTTATCATGGCCATAAGGCAAATTAAAAGTTTGCATAATATCATCCTTTCAGATCAGTAAAAACCGAGTATTGACGGGGGAGGTAAGCATGAAAATTTCCAAGCAAGTCGCATCGCAAATTGTACAGGAATTGGAAAACATCATTGAACAACAAATTAACTTAATGGATGAAAACAGCATTATTATTGCCAGCTCTACTCCTGAGCGAATTGGAACCGTGCATGAGGGAGGGCTTGACTTAATCAACCAACGTTTACCTGAGCTTGCTATCCTGCCGGGGCACGAATATAAAAATACAAAGCCGGGTATCAATTTGCCTATTGAAATTGATCAGCAAATTATTGGTGTGGTGGGCATTACCGGCAATTATGATGAAGTATCCCGTTATGGCAAAATTATCAAAAAAATGACGGAAATATTACTGCAAGGCCAATTTACCAAAGAAATGCAGTTTGAGCAGGAACGGGCAATCCGTTCTTTTATGCGCCGCTGGATTTTGGAAAAACCCTACAACGACACCAATAGTTTTATAACTAGCGGTAAGCAAATGGGAATTGACATTCAAAAGCGATGGTATTTAGCGTTGCTGCAGCCTAATTTTGATATTTTTTCAAACAGTGGCGACAGTCCTGAAAAAGGAAAAAAAACAGAAACATTTCTAATGAACTGGGCCAAAACGCAAAAGGGTTACCTTGTGCGCACTACTTCGTATTATCTGGCCATTTTTCCCAAATTTTCCTTTTCCTCCTTCTCCGCCTATTGTTCTTTTTTAAAAGAAGTCCAAAGCAAAACACATCAAACTTACCATATCAAGCTATATATCGGCTCAAGCAAAGAAACCGCTTCTAAAATCGAAATACAAAATCTGTTTCAAAAGGCAAAACATGCACTGGATGTAGCGTATGCCAGCAAAGGACTCAATCCGATTTTTTATGAGGATATTCCAATAGAGGTTTTATTAAGCGAGGTTTCTGAACAAGGAAAAACCACTTACATTAACAAGGTGTTTTGCGGTTTTACCAAAAAAGAAATTGAAGAAAATATACGCCTGTTGCAAGCATTGTATCGCGAGGAAGGCTCTATTTCTAAAGCAGCCGAAAAACTGTTCATTCATAAAAACACGCTTCAATATAAGCTTAATAAATTATATGCAAAAACCAGTATTAACCCGCGCAGCTATAATGGTATTGCCATGTATCAACTGGCAATCCAAATACTAAATTCCAAAGGCCTGTTGGAAGCGTAGCCATGTGCCGGGGGTAGAACTCTATTATACTCAATAGATTCCTTTTATACAATAGAACACATCACAAAAATAGTATCTGATTTTTAGCATCAAAAGCATGCTGCAACCGTTAAAACACAGTCTGAAACTAAAGTGCAGTTGTTTTTATTTATACGTAATTTATTATGCTCTCCTCCTTTTCCTTATTATATGCCGCCTGTAGCCTTCAAAGAGGTAACCCCGCCCATACAGTCAAGTATCAGAAATGGATTTATCGGGGTAAAGTCTCATTTTCACATCCAATACCCCTATCTGTTTTATCTGCTGTACTTTTATACTTTATCAGTTTTGTGGATTTTTTTTGATTGTCATGATTAGCCATCATCCCACCTCCGTT
>CAYFQH010000033.1:0-21173 GCA_964345215.1 uncultured Oscillospiraceae bacterium
AAGTTTGCCGCCTTGATACAGGGATTAAATGGGTAAATGATATTTATTGCCGCGGCAAAAAGCTGTGCGGCATTTTGGCTCAAAGCCAGCTTTCCACTTTCTCAGGCCAACCTAGCACCGTGGTTATTGGCATTGGCATCAACACCGGCACCGTAGCTAAAGAGGTAGCGGATATTGCCACCTCCATTTTGGAGGAAACAGGGCTTACAAACATCCGCAACCAACTGATTGCCCAAATTTTAAACACCTTTGAAGCGTTGTTTATTGATTTTACGGTCAGGGATAAAAAAGCTGAAATTCTGTTAGAATATGACCAAAAGCTTTTTATTAAGGGTAAAAAAGTGCTAATAGAGCAGGAGAATCACCGCTATACCGCCCTGGTTACCGGCATTGATAAGGACGGGGCCCTTATGGTTATTGATGAACAGGGCCGCTTATGCTGCCTGCAGGCAGGCAGGGTGCACTTAAGTTGGTAGCACCTTAAACCACTGAAACAAAAGGCCCCTGTACATTGAGCTGTATAGGGGCCTTTTTAAGCTTAAAGCGATTTAAAAGGTAATGGTAATCATTTGTTCGGGCACATCGTAGAAGGGGTCCTTGCGCTTTTTCAAAAAGTCCAGGGCTAGGTTGGGGAAGGAGGCGTACATTAGCACATCTTCAACGGATTCGGCTAAATCCCCCAATTCTTTTTTATACCCTTCCATCGCGGGGGGAATATCATCTGCCGGGCGGTGGGTAATAGGCTTTTCATCGCCGATAATTTTTTTGCGCACTTCATCGGAAATAGGTGCCGGGCTTTTGCCGTATAAGCCCTTTACATAGTCTTTAATTTCCTTGGGTACCATTTTATACCGTTCCCCGCTGATGACGTTCATCAGTGCCTGGGTGCCTACCATTTGGCTTAAGGGGGTCACCAATGGCGGATAACCCATATCGGCCCTCACAATAGGTACTTCTTTTAAAACTTCATCGTACTTGTCTTCCTTCCCCGCCTCTTTTAACTGAGAAAGCAGGTTGGAGAGCATCCCCCCAGGAATTTGAGAGATTAGGGTGCCGGGCTGTATATCCATTACCTTGGGATTTAAAATTCCCTCTGTGCGGTATTTTTCTTTAATGGGTTTAAAGTAGTCGGCAATTTGGGTTAAAACCTCCAAGTTCATCCCTGTGTCGTAGCCCAGCCCTTCCAAAGCAATGGTTAGGGATTCGGTAGCAGGCTGGCTGGTGCCCCCCGCAAAAGGGGAAATGGCGGTATCAATAAAGTCCGCCCCGGCCTCGATGGATTTTAAATAGGTCATTTCCGAAATGCCGCTGGTGGAGTGGGTGTGCATTTCCAGGGGAATTTGGGTTACTTTGCGAATGGCGGTAACCAGGTTGAAGGCCTCGCCGGGGAGCAAAATCCCGGCCATGTCTTTAATAGCAATGCTGCCGGCCCCCATTTCAATTAGCTTTTGTACCAAATCAACGTAGTATTCAATGGTATGCACCTTGGAAATGGTGTAGCAGATACAAGCTTGACACTCTCCGCCATATTTGTTAATGGCATCCATAGCCACCCGCAGGTTATCCGTATCGTTTAGGGCATCAAAAACCCTAATCACATCAATGCCGTTCTCAATGGCTTTTTGAACAAAGGCATCCACCACATCATCGGCGTAATGGTGGTAGCCTAAAATATTTTGGCCCCTCAGGAGCATTTGAAGCTTGGTCTTCTTCACATGTTTGCGGATGGTTCTAAGCCTTACCCAAGGATCTTCGTTTAAATAACGAAGAGAAGCATCAAAGGTAGCCCCGCCCCATACTTCAAGGGCCCTGTAACCGGCCTGATCCATCAGCCCCAGAACAGGCACCATTTCATCGGTAGTCATACGGGTGGCAATTAAACTTTGGTGGGCATCCCGCAGAACCGTATCAATTAATCCAATTTTTCGTTTCATCAATATCCCTCATTTACGTGTTTTGCCTATTGCTGTTCTTCCTCTTTAGGAGGAAAGGCTTTCTTAAGCCCAATACAGGCAAGGTAGATTACAAACAAAGCAATAAAGATCCCCAGCATTCCTTTACCCATCATGGCAAAGGCTTCGGGCAGGAGTTTGGTGGTAAAGCCAAGTTTCATTCCTTCCCCTGTAGCGGACAAAAGCTGTGAACCTGATAAAATACTGTTTAACATTTTTCATTCCTCCCTTAGCCTGCAAACATAGACAGAATAAGCCCTGCCGCCACCACCGAGGCAATTTGCCCCGCTACGTTGGCACCAATGGCATAGTTTAAAATAAAGTTCTGCTTGTCTTCCTTGGAGGCCAGGCGCTGAACCACCCGGGCAGACATAGGGAAGGCAGATATACCGGCAGCACCAATCATGGGGTTGATTTTATTTTTTCTAAACAAGTTCAACAATTTAGCAAACAGCACCCCGCCAATGGTATCCATTACAAAGGCAACCAGGCCTAAAATTAACACTAATCCCACCTCGGGGCGCATAATTTTATCGGCGGTCATCTGTACGGAAATGGTAAAGCCCAATAAAATTGAAATAATGTTCACCAACTCGTTTTGAGCGGTGGCACTTAAACGGTCCAGTACACCGCACTCTCGCAAGAGGTTGCCAAACATTAAGAATCCGACCAAGGGCAATGAAGCCGGGGCGATAAACCCTGCAACGATACAGATTATAATAGGAAATAGAATTTTAGTGGTTTTGGATACCCCGGTAGCCTTATAGGGCATACGGATCATCCGCTCTTTTTTGGTGGTAACCAGCTTGATGGCCATGGGCTGAATCAGCGGTACCAGGGCCATATAGGAGTAGGCCACCACTGTAATGGCCCCCATCAACCATTTGGAATCTCCCGATAATAAGTGGTTGGATACATAAATGGCCGAAGGTCCATCTGCCGCACCGATAATGCCGATAGAGGCTGCCTCAAACAAGTCAAAACCAAACAAAGTAGCCATAACCAAGGCAAAGAAAATACCAAACTGGGCAGCAGCTCCAAACAAAAGCATAAAGGGATTTTGAAGGAGAGGGCCAAAATCAATCATCGCCCCGATGCCAATAAACAACAACAGTGGAAATAGTTCTGTAGCAATACCAAAATCAAAAATGGTATTGAGGACCCCGGGTTCTACCTGGCCGTTAACCACCTGGTTAATCATAGCGGAACCTGGAAAGTTAACTAAAATGGTGCCAAGGCCCATGGGCACAAGGAGCGTTGGCTCAATGTCTTTTTTTATGCCAAGGTATAAAAGCAGGCCGCCAACAACCATCATAATAATTTGTGCAAGGGTAACAGAGGTAATTCCTTTTAACAGTATATCCACACAAATCCTCCTAAAGCGATAATATCACTATTCAATGGTTAAAATGGGTTTGCCCACATCAATGGGGGCCCCTTCTTTAACATAAATGGCCGTTACGGTACCGGCCTTAGGAGCCACCAGCTCGTTTTCCATTTTCATGGCTTCTAAAACAGCTACGGTTTGTTCAAAGGCCACCTGGTCCCCCACGCTTACCTTAAGGGCCAAAATATTGCCGGGCATAGGGGCCTCAATGGTTACCCCTTTAGAGGAAGGCACCGGTACCCTCGTTTCAGCCACTGGAGCTGCTGCCGGAGCGGGGGCTGATGTTGAGGAGGCCACAAAAACCGGGGCAGGCTTTGCAGGCTGTACCGGGGCGGGGCTGCCACCGATTTCCTCCAGTTCAACCAAGTAGGATTTTCCGTTTACGTTTACCTTAAATTTTCTTAACATAAAAACACCTCATTTATTTTTTTACAGTTGTGTAATGCCCTTTAGCTTAAAGCAGCTGTTTGGCTGGTTATCTGCCGCAATGGCACTAGCTACAAGAGCTGCCGCTTCTTTATGTTCATCAATGGCATATACATGCCGTACCCTTACATTTGTATTGGGGTTATTCTCTGCCATAATGGCTGCGGTAATAATACAAACCAGCTCCTTTTCCTCATCCTTGGCCGGATAGGCGATGCCTAGTTTTACATAGTCATCGTCTAAAACCTCTTCTAGGGCTCCATTGCCCCCTAAGGAGGCCGGTTCTATTGGCAACGCTGCTGCTTCAGGGTGGGTTTTGCTTTTTCGAGAAAATATTTTCTTTAAGAAGTTCATTATAAAATGTCTCCTTTCTTGCAGAGTAAACTTCATGATTAAAAACCGCTTACCAATTATCATACCAATTTTTTTAAGTAAAATCTATACAAAAGCGCAATAAACACAATTTTTTTACGCTATATATTTAAAATTAAAGTTTAATATTTTAAACATCATAAAAAAAGAAGGCTATAAAGCCTTCTCAGGGTGTCAAAAAACCCCAAACATAAAGCGTGGGATGCATGAAGGCGGCAAGACGCCTTCAGGTAAAATCGAGACCCAGCGAGGTTCATTGGGCCCTTTTATTGCGGTGAGTCTCGGCGATTTTAATAAAAAAGGGGCAATGCCAAAAATCGCTGGGCTACAGATTCCTCTGCCCGGGAAAGCTTCGTTTTTCTTAAGGTTTTCAGCGAAAAACATTTGTAACTCGAAACAATAAATGTAGCAATGCTACCAAGAGGAATCTGCAAGTCCAATAAAATGAATTTCATTTTATTGGAAGGCTATGAAGCTTTCTTTTTTATACCGTTTATTCTTATTGCTTTTTTTCTTCCAAAATCTTCAGCACTTTTTCCGGCACTTCTTCTTTGGCAATGGTCTGGTGCTTTACAACAATGGTTTTGCTTAAGCTGAACTTTACATAACTTCCCGGTTCCAGCACTTTTTGCCCCAAGCCCTCATGAACTGAAAAAATGGCTATCCGCTCTTCACCTTTTTCATTATAGGCTTTTAGCTCATATTCTTTACCCATATCCACTTCATTGCCCCTATCATCGTAAAGGGCTTCCAATTCCGTTGAGGCATCCATGGGCACCTGGGCATAGTAGTCCTCCCCCACATAACGGTTATTGTAATACTTTTTACCGCTATAACCCAGCACAATTAAAATAATAATAATAAAAATAACTAAAAATATTTTCACAGATTTACTCATCTCTTCCCATCCTTAAAAACTAAGTTCTTTTTTCGTAAACACAGCCGATGTTAAAATCGCCGGTAAAATCAAGTATAATACAACAATAACCAAACTGCCTCCCTCAAAGAGACCTGTTTGAAACCCCATAAACAGGTTTTCAGCAGCATTTTTAAACAGATAGGGGGTTAAATCACCTAGTATTTTCATAATCTGAGGCGCACTTAAAGCAAGGGATAAAATCGTATGGATAAAGCCAGAGCTGAGCAAAACAACCATGGTTAAAGAAATGCCTGCATTTTGGGTCCAATATACAAAAACCCCTGCTATCACCTGGTAGCCCATTACTTTTGTGTAGGACCCAAGGGCACTGATGATCAACGCTTGGGTTTGTTCAGCAGAAAACCCGCCCCCAAGCAAAAAAGACAAAAGAAAAAATAAACCTCCCCAAAAAACGTATAGCCCTAGGGAAATAAGCCAGCCTGTTATCTGTTTAACAATAACAGCCCCAGGCCTTGACTGGCCGGCGGCAATAGTAGTGCCCAAGGTTTTACCCTTAAAGTCATCTAAATAAACAAGGGAAAATACAATGGCACAAACCACCACCGCGGCAACATCAATTAAAATGGTGCCCATAATGAAATGTTCTTTGGTTTTCTCTCCCTGGCTGGTGCCTATAAAAACCATAGTAGCTCCAATCAAAAGGCCTACTACAAGGGTAAATATATAAAAACTTTTTTTGTGAAAAATACGGTACAGTTCCGCTTTAAAGTAATTCATGTCATCACCGTCCTATCAGTTCAAAGAAGTATTCTTCCAGCGTATGGCCCTTCGGCTGCATTTTATATAAGTCCACCCCTTGGCTTACTAAATGGCTGGCCACCAGGTTCGGTTTTATATTAGGGTTATTAATGCTTAGCCCATTTTCTTCAAGCAAGATAATCTCCTCTGGCAATAACTGCAATTTTTCAATCAAAATTTTTTTTGCCTGCTGATTGGAACTCACTTGAAGGTATAAAACCCCTTTGGTTCCATTGTGTAGTTCTGCCCGCGAAAGCTCTTTTACCAGCCTGCCATCGTTTAAAAAACCGAAGGTAGTAGCAATCATTTCCAGCTCACTTAAAATATGGGAGGAGATTAAAAAAGTAAGGCCTTCGTTTTGGTGCAAAGAGTGAATAATGTTACGAATTTCTACAATTCCTTCCGGATCGAGGCCGTTTACAGGCTCGTCTAAAACAATCATTTTAGGGCTATCTATCAAGGCTGCCGCCAGGCCCAGCCGCTGTTTCATGCCCATAGAAAAGGCAGCAAAAGGCTTGGTGGTATTGGCCAGATTTACAAGCTTTAACAGGCGGCCTGTTTCTTTTTTACCGCTTTGAGCCCCTTTTACCTTTGAAAAATACATCAGGTTTTCATGGGCCGATAAGTAAGGAAAAAAACCGCCCCCCACAAAACTGCCAATGTGCCTGGAAGCCTTACGCCTGCCAGAAACTGTATTTTCCCCTAATAGGCTCATCTCTCCGCTGGTGGGGATTGACAGGCCCAAAAGCAATTTAAACAAGGTGGTTTTACCCGCGCCGTTTTTGCCGATTAAGCCGTAAATATCCCCCTGATTTACATTAATGCTTACCTGATCTACCGCCGTAGTGGTTTGGTATTTTTTAGTAAGCTGCTGGGTTTTAACTAAAACCTTTTGGTCACCCAATACTGTCAGATCCTTTCTATGCATAAAGTTCGCCTAAAGGCATGTTCACTATATCCCTAGGCGGTCATTTGTATAAAGGCCTATTTAAAAGGCAAGACGAATCTTATCGCAGGATGCTTTATGGTGCAAGGATTTAAGGCCTTTTCTCATGGTCTTCTAATTTTTCTAACGCTCTGTTAATCAAAAAAGAGGCGATGATTCCCATAAATCAAAAGGAAAGTGGACACTTGCAGAACGTGCCTTTCTTAAAATAAGTCTGGTCATGTACCAAATAGAAATCTATACATTTCATAAAGTGAGTTTCATTTTATTTGGGGGTATCCAACTTGCAACACTTAAAAGGGGCACCTTCTGGTGCCCCTTTTAGCGGTTTTTCTTATTCGTTTTTTGAATCAGGTAAATTTTTTTCGCCTTGATTCTCTGCTTGCAGGTCTTCTGTTTCCTTCTCCTTTTCAGCCGGGTTTTCTTCTTTAGCCTGGTTTAAAAGAGCCATAAACTCTTCGCCAGTAATGTTTTCCTTCTCCAAAAGCCGCTGGGTAATTTTTTCCAAGGCAGGAAGGTTGTTGTTCAGTAAGGCAATAGCCTCTTCCTGGCTGTGGTCTAAAATCTTCTTTACTTCCTCATCCACAACGGCATTGGTGGTTTCAGAAGCCGTAGATACATTGCGCCCGTCTAAATATTGGCTTTGAGTACTCTCTAAGCTGATGGGGCCAAATTTATCGCTCATGCCGTATTGAGTGACCATGCCCCGGGCCATTTTTGTGGCCCGCTCTATGTCGTTAGAGGCGCCAGTGGTCACAGTAGCAAATTTAATAATTTCAGCAGCTCTACCACCCAACATAGAAGCAATTTCTGCTAACAGCTCTTCCTTGGTTAGCAAGTAACGCTCTTCTTCAGGCACGCTCATGCTATAGCCTAGGGAGCCCATGGTTCTTGGCACAATGGTAATTTTAGTAACGGGCTGGCTGTTTTTTTGAAGGGCCGTAACCAGGGCATGCCCCACCTCGTGATACGCGACCATCCGTTTTTCTTTTTCATTCATAATCCGGTCTTTCTTTTCCTGGCCGGCAATCACTGTTTCCACCGCTTCCATCAGGTCTTCCTGCAAAACGGCTTTACGGCCCATTCGCACCGCCCGAAGGGCGGCTTCGTTAATCATGTTTGCCAAGTCTGCACCGGTGGCCCCGGGGGTGGCTTTGGCAATGCCATTTAAGTTTACATTAGGGCCCATTTTTACTTTTTTGGCATGAACTTTTAAAATGGCCTCCCGCCCTGGCAGGTCAGGTTTTTCTACAATAATCCGCCGATCAAAACGGCCGGGCCGTAAAAGAGCCTTGTCTAAAATTTCTGGCCGGTTGGTGGCTGCCAGCACCACAATACCCACAGACGAGTCGAAGCCGTCCATTTCAGCTAGGAGCTGGTTAAGGGTTTGCTCCCGTTCGTCGTTGCTGCCCAGCTGATTATCTCGGCTTTTACCAATGGCGTCAATCTCGTCTATAAAAACAATGCAGGGAGCATTTTTCTTGGCATTTTCAAATAGATCCCGTACCCTGGAAGCGCCGACTCCTACAAACATCTCAACAAATTCCGAGCCGGAAATGGAGTAGAAAACCACCTTTGCCTCCCCTGCAACCGCTTTGGCCAAAAGGGTTTTACCGGTTCCAGGCGGGCCTACAAGAAGGGCACCTTTAGGCTGCTTGGCCCCAATTTCTTCGTAGCGCTTGGGATCGTGCAAAAAGTCTACTAACTCTTCAAGGCTCTCCTTCGCTTCATCCTGGCCAGCCACATCAGCAAAGGTAATGCCGGTATTTTTCTCCACATTGTATTCTTTGGCCTTGGATTTACCTACACTAAACATGCCCCCGCCGGCACCGCCGCCCATTCGCTTCATCATGTTACGCATAAACAGCGCATAGATGAGGTAAATGATTAAAAAGGGTAGTATCCAGGTAGATATAAAACTTAAAATCGGGTTGGTGTATACAATGGGTTTTGAAAAATCTACGCCGTTCTCGTCTAAAAATTGGGTTAAATTCGGGTCATTAACCATTCCAACAGTAAGGATTACCTTACCCTGAAGGGCCAGGGGCCATTCATTTTTTCCATCGGGATAGAGTATTTTTTCAACAGCGCCGGTGTTAAAATTTTCTTTCAATTCAACGGCAATCTCATTATCACCAATTTCCACTTCTTTTACATTTCCGCTGCGCACCAAGGCCATAAATTGATTGTAATGAACTTGGGTCTGCCGCTTTGGCATCATCATGGTAGCAAGGGAATTAATCGCAAAAATGACCAAGAAGATAATAATAACCGTCGTCATCATATTAGGGTTTTGGGGCCCTAACCCATTCCCCGGACGGTTTTTATTGGGATCAGGGGGTTGATTCGAATCTCGTTTTGGGTCATTTGGTGGTTGATTCATTCTATTTCTCCTTTTTCATTCAAACAACAATTTGTTGTAAATTAATTACGCATATACATTAATTATACTCGCATTTGCCTTATTTCACAACATCAACAAGCGCTTAACCTTTCTAAAAACTGTAAACAAATGGTGAATACTGCTAACTTAATGATTGGAATATACCGCACAACGGAAAGGCCGATAAAAAGCAAAGGCATTTTGTCAAAAACGAAGAAATAGCCAAACACAGCTCCACTGTTTCGCGGCTCTTTATCCATATTTTCCGCAAAAAGCTGCCTTTCCATTATACCTTATTTATGTGGTGTTGACTTTGTAAAGGTAAATTGATTTCTCCTGGCCCATCGGGTACAATAATGTTGATAAGTCCAAGGAGGTATTCCCATGAAAATAAAAACGAAAAAGTTTTTTCTTTTTCTTTTAGTGTTAATGATATTTTCAACTACGGTATTTGGTGCCCTTGCCACGAGCCTTGCCTTTGTAAATGGGCAAGATGAATACCTTGCAGGGCAAATTGCCCGCTTTACCTTTTATACGCCTGCCCCAGGCCCAGCCATGCTTACCCTAGAAGACGGGCAGGGCAACACCCTTGCCATGATTGAAGAAAATTTTCCTGCAAAGTCGGGCAACAACAACATAGAATGGCCCCTGTCGATTGACGACAGCCCTCTGGATCCGGGAACTTATGTTTTAAAAGTAGCTCTGGGCACTGATAACGCCACCCAGGAAATCAGCATCGTGGACGGGGCTCCCCTTGTTTTAAGCGAACAGGGCCAAGATACTGTTACCTCCTCAACTCCAGCCGATGGCCAAGAAGCCCACCAGCAAAACAACGATGTAACCCTACCTTCTGCCCATCCGGCGGACTTAACAGGCTATCAACTTATTCCCTCTGAAGCTTCCTTGCCCAAATACGCTCCCAGCGACTACAGCCCCTACGACTGTGAGCATGAAAATTGTTTTTGGAAGCTGCCTATGGGCGAAATGAACGAACAGGCCATTTGGGATGCCATGATGCAGCCTATTACCGTTGTCAAAGCCACAAGAGATACTGCCGCCGACAGGCAAAGCTTTTATATTTACGAACAACCCGATGAAGATGCCACCCCCATTGCCGATGTAACTGCTGTATCCCAAGGGCTGCATGTACTAAAAACCCTGGATAACGGATGGTCGCTGGTTGAGGGCTATTCCAGCTCTTTTCATAAAAGCAAAATCAAAAACTACGCTGGTTTTTTTCAGGGCTATATTAAAACCTCCCGCCTCGAAACCAAACAGCCGTCCGACAAGTATGGCCTGTTAATCGATAAGCTGACCCAAAAAATGTATGTTTTAGAAGATGGCAAAATCATCTCCGAACTGCTTATTTCAACAGGGCTGCCCAATAATAAGCAACCCTACAACGAAACCCCCGCCGGGGATTACCTGGTAGTAAGCTGGACCGGGGGCTTTTATTCGGGCAACATGTACTGCGATATGGCCCTGCGGATTAACGCAGGCATTCTCTTACATGAAGTTCCCTGCCTATTTAACGCCGATGGCAGTCGCAACTATGCCCCTTTTGAACCCCTGCTTGGTTCCAAGGCCAGCCACGGATGTATCCGCATTCAGCGGGCATTAACCCCTGAAAACACCAATATGCGCTGGCTTTGGGATAACTTAAAAATGAACACCCGGGTATTTATTTGGGAGGATAAGGGCCGTTTGCGGGAAATTCCAGCTGCCGATACGCCCTTGTATTACAACCCCGACGGGGGCAAAAACTACCATGGAGATGCCTACTGTTCTAACGTACGGGATAAATACCTGCCCCTCTCTCCTTTTACCTATGGGCAGTTGAATGAAGAGCCTTACCACAGCCTGACCCCCTGCACCAACTGCAACCCGCCCATGCGAAGGGAAAAAATTGAAGCCCTAAACGCTCAAAACGCTCTGGTTGTTCACGATGGAGCCGAAAAGCCCCTTGCTACTATCACAAGTGATACAAGGGTATACTATAATCCGGATGGAGGCATGTATTACCATCGGGAAGAAAACTGCCCTACCGTTAATAAAAAGTATTTACCCTTAACAGCCCTTTTATACAGCCAGTTGGATGAGGAGCTTTTTAGCTCTCTTGCCCCTTGTGCAAACTGCCTTCCCCCCCAACGGAACCTTGAAATTGTAGAAGCTGCAAAAGCCAAACAAGCTGCTGCTCTCCAAAACCCTCTAAGTGAGGGGGAAGTGAACTCATCCGCCGCCACTGGTGAAGAGGAAACAGGGGATTCCTCCCAAGGGGGAGAGATTACTTTTAATTAAATACATCCCCAGCCCAATAACTGGGCTGGGGATGATGATTTTGCGATACATAATCAAAGGCTTTCCCAGGCCTATTTAAACCCAGTTTTTACAAACATTTACCCAGGCAGTAAAGCCGGAATGTTCTTCCAACTCCTCAATGGTTAACTCTATACAGCTGTTGCTGCTGCCGCAGGCGGGAAAAACCGTGTCAAAGCGTTTAAGCGACTCATCAAGATAAACGGCAACACCACTATTTATAGCAAAGGGGCAGACCCCGCCTATATTATGGCCAACAAGGGCTTGTGTTTCATCAGCTGTCAGCATTTTAGCCTTTACCTGAAACTGGGCCTTGTATTTGCTGTTATCAACTTTGGCATCCCCTGCCGCAACTACAAGCACAGGAGCCTGGTTAACAACAAAGGAAAGGCTTTTAGCTATGCGAGCAGGCTCGCAGTCCAAGGCCATGGCGGCCAATTCTACCGTTGCGCTGGAGGTATCAAACTCCCGTATCCTTTGTTCCATATTGTGGGTTTTAAAGTAGGCTTTTACCTTGTTAATGGCCATCAAAAAATTCCTTTCAATTAAAATCGGTTCCACTTATTTTATAATGGTCCTCTGCCTTGTCAAAAAAGGCTGGGCCACTCCTATGCTAATAATAAGAGGCTGATTTGTTGATATAATGAAGGGGCTAAAAGGGCTGAACCTCTCTTATTCCCCTGCCATCTCAATGTCAAAATCTATAATGCATCTATATAAGGACGATTGGCCACAAATACGGCTTTTTAGATCCTCCTCCAGCGCCTCCCGTTTACCCTGATAGTCTTCAGGAACCACTACATCAAAATAGATGTCTGTATATTTTCCGATATGGGCATGTTGAAAATCGTGAATACTCAACTTTGGATGAACCTGTTGAAGATAGAAAACAATTTCATCCCGTATTTTTTCCAACTCGCCCCCTACCTCTTCCACCGGGTCAATATGAATGGAGATGGAAAGATTCAGTTCTTTTTCAATTTTACGTTCCGCCTGGTCAATAAAGCGGTGAATGTTTACTACGCTGTCCCTGGCGTCTACTTCTGCATCCACAGTAGCATAGCTTCTGCCCGGCCCATAATCGTGCAGGTGCAGGTCATGAATGCCTAAAATGCCCGGCTGGTGAAGTAAAATTTCCGTTACCTGTTCCCGCAGCCAGAGGTCTTGTTTCCCCCCAATCAGCCGATCCCCTGTTTCTTTTAAAACATCCCAGGCATTTTTACCAATAAAGGCTACAACCACTAATCCGATATACCCGTCAATGTTCCAGCCTAAAAAGCGGTTGAGCAGCAGACCAGTTAAAACTGCACTGCTGGCAGCCACGTCACTTAAGGCATCCTTTCCTGTGGCAATCAGGGGCAAAGACTGAATTTTTTTACCAAGCTTTGTGTAAAAAAGGTACAGGCCAATTTTTATAACAATACTCACCCCAATTACCCCAACAGAAACCCAGCTAAAGGTAACGGCTTTAGGTGCCGCTATCTGTTCTATACTGCCCTTTAGCATTTCCCATGCCATGAGCATAATAAAAAAACCAATGATAAAGCTGCCAATATACTCTACCCTGCCATGGCCGAAAGGATGATCCTTATCTTTTGGTTTTTGCCCAGCCCGAACAGTAAAAAGGGTGATCAAGGCACTAATGCTGTCGGTAAGGTTGTTCGCCCCGTCGGCTATTAATGAAACCGAACCGATGGCATTTCCTGCAATCCACTTGCCCGCGCCCAATAAAATATTAACAAAAGTACCTAACAAACCAGCAAAAACGCCATAAGCTTTTCGCCCTTGGGGGCTATCGGTCTGCCTGCCTTTTAATATCCATTTTTCAATCCGCTTGATCATTATCTCACTCCTTGTAAACGAACTAAATTATAACACAAGCTGTTGCTTTTTGCTATTTTGATTGACAGCGATTTTCATATCCGTTATACTGGCTTTGATCTAAAAACATTAGGGGAAATATCATTGTATGTAATGAATACAGTTGCTCTTTCCAACTTGAAAGGATGATTTTTTTGAAACGCGGAGAAGTTCAAAATATGGTTCTTGCCGCTCTGTTTGTGGCCCTAGGTGTTGTTTTGGCTAAACTGGCCCATGCTTTTATTGGGCCAGGAGCAAGAATGCTTTTACCTATGCATATCCCCGTTTTGCTATGCGGCTTTATTTGCGGTGCCAAATACGGACTGCTGTGCGGTATTCTCACCCCATTAATCTCTTCCCTTGTTTCCGGCGGCATGCCCGCAGGCGATACTCTGATTGCCATGGTGTTTGAATTGGCCGCCTACGGTTTTTTCGCCGGCCTTCTCTCAGCTCCTTCCTTCCGGCCTATTTCACGCTTTTTTCCGAAAAAATCTCAAGAATATGTTCATATTTTGCTGGCCCTTATCTTTTCCATGCTTATCGGCCGAGGGGTGTGGGGTATTATAAAAGCAGTTATTGCCACCGGAAGACAAAATGTCTTCGGCTGGACCGCCTTTTTAGCAGGGGCTTTCACAACAGCCATTGCAGGCATTGTTATTCAAATTATCATTATTCCCCCCATTGTGCTTTTGCTAAACAAAGCTAAGCTTTCAAAGACTATATAGTGGATACTTTGTTATTGCTCATTTATGAACATATAAGGCGCTACCCTAAAATAGAAATACAGGATGTGGTGAAGCTCCTTTACCAGCAACAATTAGGAACAGGTCACGCTGTTCCTAGTTTTAATGCGGCCTTTGAATCCATTAACAAAGAGCGGGAGGGGCTTTCTTCTTTGACTGCCCGCCCCTTATTTGAATCCATTGGCAATAACCGCTACCGCCTTCATCTAAACAGCCCTCAGTGTTCCCTGTTTTCCAGCCAAACCATCGCCCACTTGTTTACCTCTCAGAAAGAGGAAACACCGAATAAAGAGGCTTTGGAAAATCAACTGGCCAACCTCCTTACCCTTATTAAAGAAGAAAGGCTGCCTTTTTCACTGAATGCAGCCCAGGAATTTTTAGCGGCATACCGGTTTAGTGGATATCCTCCCCTTCATCACAGCCAAGATTATAAAAACTATTATAGCCCAGCCTACAGGGTTGTGGGCTGGGAGGGTCCGTTTTTTGAGAACCTTTTACTGGCTATCGAAAAACGCTGCGTTGCTGCAACCATAAAGCGGCCTTTTTTGCTAGCCATTGACGGAAGAAGCGGCAGCGGTAAAAGCACCTTGGGCGCCTGGCTTCACCACATCTATCCCAACAGCACCCTTCTTTCCATGGATGAGTTTTTTCTCCCTCAACAGCTAAAAACACCCCAACGCCTTCATCAACCTGGCGGCAACGTACACCACGAGCTCCTTTTAAACCAGGTTCTAAAGCCACTACAGCAAAAAATCCCAGCTTCTTACACCCCTTTTAACTGCGCCACCCAGCAATTTGACCAGCCCAAACCCTTGGAACCTGCCCCATTTTATATTATTGAAGGCTCCTATAGCCTCCATCCTTCCTTATTCCCCTATTATCACTTATCGGTTTTTTTGACCCTTCCTCCCGCCCTTCAAAAAAGTCGCATCCTTGCCCGCAGCGGCCCTGACATGTTACCCCGGTTTTTAAATGAGTGGATCCCTTTGGAAGAAGCTTATTTTGCTGCCACCCAGCCACAAAGGAAGGTAGATTTTGTTTATGATACAGCCCCGTGGCCATAAAAAAAGCTTAACAAATCACCCCCCTTTTGTTAAAATATATTTCATTTTGAAGGTACGAATAAAGGCATTGCCTTAAGGGATACCAGCTTTAAACAATGCCGTCTGTAGCCCACCTTTTTGCTGTATATCGGCTTTTGCAGTACACTCCTCTACGGCCCGGCCTCCCCCTCCTATAAGCTGATCTCAAAAAGCTAAGCAGAATGACAAACTGTTTATTTATTTGCATTCCGTTATTTAATAAAAAAGATGCCGTTCACAAGGGGCCTTCCTTGTTACAAGCATCCATTTTCCTTCATTAGTAAAACATGCCGCTTTTTTATTCTATAGACACAATGCTTACCTTATTTGCTTCATCAAGGATAGTCAGTCCTTTGAGCAGGATTTTCATTTCAACTTCCATTTCTTTAACATCAATGCTCAAAGCCGCGCCGGCCTTGTTGTAAATCGAAATGTTTTGCCTGCTCATAATAGCATTGCATTGAGGTGAAAATGCCAATTTCATTCCTTTAGAAGGGTTTTCTTCTCGTTGTTTAACACAAGAAAAATGAAAGCCTTTCGGCCAACCACGGAGCTCTTCTTAATACTAAACACATGGTCTTTGTATTTATAGGAAGCGCTGGGAGATATTCCGTTTTTACCGCTTCGTTTACTTGAATATAAATCCGCTCATCCATTTCTTTACTTCCTTTGCGTCATCCATGTTAAGCGCCCGTACCTTTTTGCCATTATTTTGCTTTTTTTCTCTTGCGTCTTTCCCCTTCTTCTGCTATTCTAAGTAATGGGGTCTTCAATCCCCTTATCGAGGTGTAGCGCAGCTTGGTAGCGCGTTTGGTTCGGGACCAAAAGGCCGCAGGTTCAAATCCTGTCACCTCGACCAATTAAAAAGCTAGCAATATCAACGTGTTGCCAGCTTTTTTCTTTACTTAAAAACACCTTTGACCCTTTATTTGACCCTTTACAGAATTCCACCACAGGGTAATACAAACAACCGTTCCCTTTTTCTGTAGTCAAATATGGTCAATTTTCAAAAGTGTACCGCAAGAGAAGCAGCACAAAAAACTGTGGAGGTTAATCTCCGCAACTTTGCGGGCATCTCCACTGTCCCCACTTATGGGGCAAGTGTTTCATTTTTCGCCCTCAATACTGAAACAGTCTACAGGCTATGCCCTCCTGTGATGGCTTCCCAAAATAGGAAGTCACCCCCACCCTCTTTTTTAAGGTGTCTAAAATGTAAAGATAGCGGTGCCAATTTGGTGCCATTTTGGTGCAGATGAAAGGGGCTGTTTCTTGGTACACTTTTGGTTCGGTTTTGATTCGCTTGCCGAAAGCCAGTGCCTTGTATACTTCTCCTTTTTAAGGGGACTTGAAAGGCTTGAGTGTTGTATGAGTTTTGTCTGCTTTGACTGTACCTCTTTTGTAGCCAGTTTGTAGCCTCTTTTTATGGTGTCCGAAATGTCTGAATGCTTCTCCTTTTTTAAGGCCTCCAAAATTTCCAGATATCTTTCTTTTTTAAGGCCTGTAAAATGTGAAGATTATCCCCTTTTTTAAGGTGTTATATTTGTGACCACCCTCGCCCTTTTAGGGAATGCAAAAAAGGCAAATGTGGTTAGTGGGATGCCCTCCAAGGACAATCCAAAATTGGAGTATCCGGGGGCTTCTCCTTTTAAATCTGCCGAAAGTGCCGGTTTGTGGAGAACATCAAATCTTTTCGCTGCCTACAGGCGATTTTAAAGCCTTATATCTTCCCTAGACAGGTTAGACAGGTATTCAGGTATTCCCTTTAACCTCAACACAGCAAGGGTTTACATAGCCCTGTGAAGGTTTTGAACCTTAACAAACCTTAACAAGACTCTTGCCACTTCATACCGAATAAGGGGAGGGGGGTCACGTGTAGGCCAGTGGGTTTTAACCAGAAACCCCTTCGGTCGGCCACCCTTTTACCTTGCTCTGCCCTCATGGGGGGATATATGTTTCAACACTAACATTTACTAACACCTTACCCACCCCTCACATATGCGAGACAAGCGGTTCTGCCTTAGTGCTCCACCGTTCCCGACAATAAAAAGAAGCCCTGCTTTATTTCATAGGGGGTATACGCAACACCTCCCCTTTGTAGGGGTATCCCCAACTTGTGGATACCCTATACTTAAAATAAGCATGGCTTTTTGCCTATGCGTTTTTAAATAGTATGTGATTAAAGTGATTTAGTACCCTCCTTTTTCATTCTGTCACATTGAATATGCAAGGTAAAACCAGTGTCTAAATATTAGCAAATGTTAGCTTCTAACTCATAACGAAAAATAACGTTTTGCTTTCATGTTTTATCAAGTCCTAACCTTAGGTTTTCTTAGATTTCATCAAGCTTTGTGCACTAATGCCCTTTTGCGTTCAAAAGCAACACAGCTACAAGCATTTTGAGCATCTGTAATCTTACCCTATCCAGCGGAGGTGCATATAATACGCTAGCTAGTAGGCCCTGGCGGCTTAAAACGCATAATAGAGCTATGAGTGGAGGGTAAAAAGGGAAGGTAATCACCTTACCCCTGCCTTATCCCTTAAATATCTTTTCACCTTACCCTTACCTTGGTCCTGTCAAGTTAAGTTCGCAATTTCTCTGATATAGAGCGAAGGGATTAAGCAGCTAAAAGGTTCTGGATAGCTTCTTTTTTAATGTAAGCCTTGCCTGCAGCCCAGTCTTCTGAATACCCCATAAAGAAGGAGGTCACCAGGCGCAGATAAGCATCTTCGTTAGGGAAAAAGCTAACCACATTGGTTCTTCGTCGAATTTCCTTGTTTAGTCGCTCCATGAGGTTAGTAGAAGATATTTTACGAAAATCAATCTGAGGAAAAGTAAAGAACTGAAAGGAGTCCTCCAGACCATTTTCCAGGACATTAGTCCCTTTGGGGAACCGCTTTTCATAAGCATTGATTAACTGTTCGGCTCTCTGTCTGGTAATTTCTTGAGTAGGAGCCAGCCAAATTTGCTTGAGGTCAGCAGCAAAAGCCTCCTTCTCTTTGTGAGGAATGTGAGCCAGAATATTACGCATAACGTGTACCTTGCATCGTGCCAACTGGCTGCCGGAAAGGATTGTTTAATGGCTTCCCGCAACCCCCCATGAGCATCGGACACTACAAGCTGCACCCTGGCTAATTCCCTCGCTTTTAAGGCAGAAAAGAGCTGATGATAGGTTTCCTTGGATTCTTCCATCATCAGTTCCACTGCAAGAATTTCTCGCATTCCCTCATTATTCACACCACAAACCACTAAAACAGCCATGCTTACGACACGCCCTCCTTGACGGATTTTCTCATAAAGGGCATCCACCCAAAGAATCGGGTATTCGTAGTCTGAAAGGTCCCGGTTTCTGAACTGCTCTACCTGCTCGTTCAAGTCCTTAGTCATCTCAGATACCTGGCCGGCAGATAAACTTTCTATGCCAAGAGACCGGGCCAGCTTTTCCATCATACGGGTGGAAACCCCTTGTACATAGGCTTCCTGCACTACACTGATTAACGCCGGCCGCCTCACTTCGTTCACCCTCAATAACAAAGAAAGGGATATCGCCTCCTTGTCTTACTTTGGGCACCAATAGGCACAAGGTGCCCATCCTGGTATCCAGTCTGCGGGGGAGGATAGCCACTGCGATGAGATTTTCTTTTCTCCGTGTGTTCTGATTTTTCTGCGCCCAGTTGGCTAGATACCTCTGCCTCCATTAGTTCATTACATAGGCATTTGAGCATTTCCAGCATTGAGGCTTCTTGCACCATGCAGTTCAGTAGCAATTTGCTTAATGCCTTGGTATCATTACGCTTAGCCATTGGTCTCTCTCCTTTTTTGATGAGCTGTTTTCCACTTCTCATTCTATCAGAGAGTCCAATGGCTTTTTAAGTCCATTTTTCTATTTTGCGAACTTTAGTGTACACTACCCAGCAAAAGCCCTACTGCCATCCCCAGCGTATTGAAGAGAACATCATTAATATCAGCCCAGCCTCGTCCTGTGAAATATTGCATCAGTTCACAGAAGGTTGAAAAAAATGCACCAAATAAAACAAGCTGCTTCCAGCCTTGCTCATAGCTCCTGTCCTTCCATTTTGCTGCTGTCCATCCCAATGGAATATAGAGCACTACATTCAGCAGGTTTCCTACCAATACGCCTACATTCGGTAACAGTTGTAGTTGAAGTCGAACATGCTCGTCATAACCTGGGGAACGGCGTAGTAATGTGATATATAAAATCAAAAACGCGCTATACGCAACAGGAAGCCACAACACTTTTTTTCTTCCTCGCCATGCCATACCAGCAACACCAACCAGCAAGATGGCCTCAATTGCTGACAGATTCATACGTGCACTCCTCTGTAGTTCCCGCAATACATCCATCTAATGCTTTTCCTCCTGCTTGGGCTTCTTAGTCTCTTCTAAACAGATCTCTCGTATAGACTTTCTCCTTCACATCATCCAAACTGCTATCATAACGGTTCGCGATAATGGCCTGGCTACGCTTTTTAAATTCATCCAGGTTGTTAACAACTTCGCTGCCAAAGAATGTGGTGCCGTTCTCCAGCGTCGGCTCATAAATAATAACCGTTGCCCCTTTGGCTTTAATACGCTTCATAACACCCTGAACAGAAGATTGACGGAAGTTATCGGAATTGGACTTCATGGTTAGCCGGAAGACACCGACAACCACAGTGTGCTCTTTACTCGGGTTGTAGCCCTCCCCGGCCTCATATGCACCTGCAATCTCCAACACACGATCCGCAATAAAGTCCTTACGGGTGCGGTTGGATTCCACAATGGCTTCAATCAAGTTTTCAGGAACATCAGCATAGTTCGCCAACAGCTGCTTGGTATCCTTAGGCAGGCAATAACCACCGTAACCAAAGCTCGGGTTGTTATAATGGCTACCAATACGCTGATCAAGGCACACGCCTTCAATAATCTGCTGTGTATCCAGGCCCTTTACCTCCGCATAGGTGTCTAGTTCGTTGAAGTAAGAGACACGCAATGCTAGATAGGTATTGGCAAACAACTTGACCGCTTCTGCCTCGGTAAAGCCCATAAACAGAGTGTCGATATTTTCCTTGATGGCGCCTTGCTGTAGCAAATCTGCAAAAGTCTCAGCTGTTTTGCGGCTATTATCATCACAGCCAACGATAATGCGCGAGGGATATAAATTATCATACAAAGCTTTACTCTCACGGAGGAACTCCGGAGAGAATAAAATCTTATCGGAGTTATATCTCCTTCGAGCACTCACTGTATACCCTACAGGAATGGTGGACTTGATGACCATATAAGCCTTTGGATTATACTTTATAACCAACTCAATTACAGTTTCAACTGCAGAAGTATCAAAGAAGTTCTTCTTGCTATCGTAATTGGTTGGTGCAGCAATGATTACAAAATCTGCATCCGTGTAAGCCTCTTTCGCATCTAGCGTAGCAGTTAAATTCAAATCTTTTTCAGCTAGATATTTTTCAATGTACTCGTCCTGAATAGGAGACTTTTTTTGGTTGATCAGCTCCACTTTTTCAGGAATAATATCTACCGCCACAACCTCATGATGCTGCGCAAGCAGCGTGGCAATAGACAGACCGACATATCCCGTTCCTGCAACTGCAATTTTCATGGTAATATCCTCCTACATGTTTTTTCTAAACTACTTGGCATGTATTTTATTCACTCTGCCATATAGAACGCCTTATACCACTGAGCAAATTTACGTAGGCCTTCCCTTAAATTGGTGCTTGGTTTAAACCCAAACTCCCGCTCCAAGGCAGAAGTATCTGCATAAGTAACGGCCACATCACCCGGCTGCATGGGCACCAGCTCCTTGTGTGCCTCGAAATCATAGTCCGCAGGCAGTACACCGGCACGCACCAACTCCTCCGACAGAATCTGCACAAAGTCCAGCAGGTTCTCAGGATTGGAGTTGCCGATGTTGTAAACTGCATAGGGAGGAATGGGCAGCCCATCCTCGCCATTCTTCTTTTCCGGTGCCTTTGCCATCACACGGATAACACCTTCCACGATGTCATCCAC
>CAYFQH010000034.1:0-21077 GCA_964345215.1 uncultured Oscillospiraceae bacterium
AACGCTCCACGTTTAGCGGGCCTAAGTATCAACAAAAAAGGGAGGCGATGCCTCCCAAAACTAAATCCAGTTTAAAAACTGCTTGACTGCCCTGTCCCAATAAGGCCAGGTATGGGCCCCCTTTTCTTCTGTGTAGGTGGCAGAAATATGATTTTGCTTTAAAAACTCGTAAAAATCGCGGTTTTGGTTTAACAAGAAGTCTTCTGTGCCGCAGGTAATCCAAAGCTTGGGGATCCGCTCCCCTTCTTCTTTCAGCTTTAAAACAAGGGCCTTATAGTCCATATCGCTGCCTTTGAGCTGGCTTAAATCTCCGAAGGTGCTCTCATAAACTACCCTCTCCCGCGAAAGGGCCGGGTCCTGCTCATTGGGGGTGCTGGCAGCCAGATCATCTACAATAAAAGCAGAAGAAAAAGCGCCAATGGCACTAAAGGTGTGGTGGTACTTTAGCCCGTTACGCATGGCCCCATAGCCCCCCATAGACAGGCCGGCAATAAATGTATCCTCCCTTTTATGGCTCAAAGGAAAAAGGGCTCTGGTAAGCTGAACCAATTCTTCCCCTATAAACTGCCCATAATACTCCCCTGTTTTTTCATTATCTACGTAGTAGCGGTTATCCCCGTCGGGCATTACAACCGCAAGGCCTTTTTCGGCCGCATAAAGGGCAATGGCACTTCGGCTTATCCAATCTTCCTGGTTACCGTGATAGCCGTGAAGCAAGTACAGGGTTTTAAACTTTTGAAACTGGCACTGGTTTTTCCACTGTTCTTCAATAGGTAAAATTACATTGAACTGGACGTTTTTGTTTAAGCTGTTGCTGAAGGTATCTACTTTAATGGTTGCCATGTTTTTGCTACGCTCCTTTTGCTGGTAAAAAAAGCCCTTGGATGTCCTCCAAGAGCACATAAGCTTTATACTTCCGGCTCAAGTAAACCTAAATTCCCGTCCTTTCGCAGGTAAAGGACGTTGGTTCTTTCCGTTTCGTTATTAACAAATACAAAAAATGCATGACCCAGCATTTCCATTTGCATAATCGCATCCTCCTCCGACATGGGACGAACGGGGAATTGCTTGGTTTTTACAACCTTGCGGCCCTGCTCCTGTATATCTGCGGGAATGGATTCGATGAATTCCGGTTCACCAACGGCAAAGGCACCTTCTTTAATGCGCTTACCAAGTTTTGTACGGTGTTTGTGTATTTGCCGCTCTATTTTACCCAAGGCCTGGTCGATGCTTAAATATAAATTATCCACATTACTGGCTTCAGCCCGTAAAAGGGCTCCTTCAAAGGGTACGGTGATTTCCACCTTCCGCTGGTTCGCTCCTTCTTTTTTCATGCGGACGATCATCTCCACATCGTCTTTAAAATAGCGTTCCATTTTGCTGGTTTTGGTTAAAACCCTTTTTTCAATCCCCGGGGTTATATTCATGTTTTTTCCATAAATAGTCGTCTTCATAAGTCCGTCTCCTTCACTATTCATTTCTATAAAAGAAAAATAAAAGGATGCATCTGCCTTTGTGTATTGGATGCTGGACTTATTCTTCTTTTATAGATTCATATACTCTATTTTCGCCAAAGGGAAGGATATTTCCTGCTAGCAATTGTGCTTTATTTCTGTTTTTCTGCCTGAAGCCAATCGTACACCGCCTGAGCAGCCTTTTGGTTCATACCCTTTACTTCCAAAATTTGTTCCATCGTCGCTTCCTTCATTTTTTGCAGGCTTTTAAAATGCCTTAAAAGGGCCTTTCGCCTTTTGGGGCCTATCCCTTCAATCTCTTCCAGGCGGCTGTGGATGCTGGTTTTGCTGCGCAGGCTTTGGTGGTGGGTAAGGGCAAAGCGGTGGGCTTCATCCCGGATGCGCTGAATCAAGTGGAGGGCCGGTGAGTTTCTCTCAAGGTAAAGGGTATCTTCCCGCCCGGGCATATATATTTCGTCCAGCCTTTCGGCCAGGGCAAAGATGGGCACCTTGGCCCCTGCCTCCTCCATGGCTTCCATGGCAAAGCGCAGCTGTTGGGCACCCCCGTCAATCAAAACCAAATTCGGCAGCCAGGAAAAACGCCCTTCTTCCAAGGGAAGGCCTGCCTGCTCCCGTTCGGCTTTTTCCTGCAGGCCGTGAATAAAGCGCCTGCTAATCACTTCTTTGATGGAGGCAAAATCGTTTGGTCCTTCTACTGTTTTAATCCGAAAGTGCCGATAGGCCTTTTTTTCCGGGCTTCCATCTACAAAAACCACCATGGAGGCCACACTTTGGACCCCCTGGGTATTAGAAATATCAAAGCCTTCAATGCGCCTGGGCGCCTCATCCAAGCCCAATATTTCACCAAGAAGCTTGGAGGCACCGATGGTTCGCTCGTAAGTCACGGCAGCTTTGGCGTTGCGTTTCTCCAGGGCATCCTGGGCATTTTTAACAGCCAGGGCTACCAGGCGCTTTTTTTCCCCTCGCTGGGGCACATAAAGAGAAACAGGCCCTTGTTTTAAACTGCGCAGGTAGTTTTCCAAATCTTCCTCCTCGCTCCCTACCCCCTGGCAGTAAATGTTTTTAGGCAGCTCGGTCCCGTCTTTATAATATTGAATCAAAAAGCCGCTAACCACTTCGCCAATGGGCTCGGCTCCCTCCCGGGGCAGGATGTAATGCTCTCCCCCCAGCATTTTGCCGTTGCGCACCCACAAAACCTGGGCCATGGCATCCAGCCCGTCCTGGGCAATGCCTATAATATCCTGGTCTTTCCCTGTGGTTTGAATGGCCTGCTGGTCCTCCATCAGCTTTAAAACATCCCGCAGTTGATCTCGCAGCTTGGCCGCCTTTTCAAAGTTTAAGGCCTGGGCTGCTTCCTCCATTTCCCGCTCCAGCCGATGGGTGATGTTTTTATACTTGCCTTGGAGAAAATCAACAGCCTGCATCACCACTTCCCGGTATTCTTCCTCGCTGCATTTATCAGCACAAGGGCCCAGGCAACGGCCAATTTCGTAATTAACACAGGGGCGTATTTTTTTCTTTAGGGGCAGCTTCAGGCTGCAGTTGCGCAGGGGAAAGTACTCCCCTACGGCATCCATGGCCTCCCGTACGGTGGTTGCCCCAATGTAGGGGCCGAAGTATCTGGCCCCGTCCTGGCCAATTTTGCGTACAATTTCCATTTTAGGAAAGGGCTCTTTTAAATAAATACGGATGTAGGGGTAATGCTTGTCATCCTTTAGCAAAATATTGTAATAAGGTTTGTGCAGTTTAATCAAGTTGGACTCTAAAATCAACGCTTCTAAATTAGTATCGCACAGCATAATATCAAAATCGTCTATTTTTTCGACCATGGCGGCAACCTTTACCGTATGGGTGCCTCCCTTTTGAAAATAGCTTTTAACCCGGTTTTTAAGATTTATCGCCTTGCCAACGTAAATAATGGCACCTTGCTGTTTCATTAAATAGCAGCCGGGGCTGGTTGGCAGGTTTTCAATTTTGCGCTGTAAACGCTCGTTCACTGTTTTTTGCTCCTTTACATGTTTTGCATGCTTTATTTTACCTTTTTTCAGCCAATTGCTCAAACTCTTTTTGTGTGGTATCCTGTAATTTCTATAGGGGCCTAGTATACCCAGAAGGAGGAAGCGCCATGACAACCCAAACCCTTACCCATCAAGGCAAAACCATTGCCCTGGTTACCGCTGTTCAGCAGCCTGTTTCCACTGTTACTGCGGCCTTGGATTTAATGATGTCTTTACATTATCACAGCGGGGCCAGCCGTATTGCCATTGCCAAAGAATGCTTAAATGAAGATTTTTTTATTTTAAGCACCGGCCTGGCCGGCGAAATACTTCAAAAATTTATCAACTATAAAATGAAGGTAGCCATTTACGGAGATTATGCTAAGTACACAAGCAAGCCCCTGAAGGATTTTATATACGAATCAAACAAAGGCCGTGACATTTTTTTTACCGCCACAAAAGAGGAAGCCCTTGACAGGCTGGCCGCAGCCCAGGATTAAATCACCGGTATAGATGTACAAACCCCCTAGATAAAGAAACCGAGCAGTATATTAACTGCTCGGCGTTTCTTTTATTCACTTTTGAAGGATTGTTCCGATCCCTTCAAACGGCACCTGGATGCCACCTTATAAAGTTTATTCCTCGTCTAATTCCTCTTGAGCAAAATTAGTTTGAACTACTTCAATCAGTGTATCCATTAGGTTTTCATCTACTGGTACGAACTCTTCCAGCTCTTCACCGTCATCCCCGGTCGTGGATATGACTTTCATTATATATAAGTCTACTTCTTCTTCATCATGAGCGTGGTCGTGTTCGCAATTACAAGATGCTTCGTCACATTCGCAGTCGAACTCATCAGCGTCTGCTAAAATTACGTATTCTTCTCCGTTATAGAAAAAATAATCCATTACTTGCAAAAGCACCTTGTTTCCGTCTTCGTCAATTCCTTCGATGACATCCAGGTCCATTTGATTTTCTTCGAACAACGGCAACACCCACTTTCTATCGCACTGGCTCATCCCCTGACAAGCCCTATCTGTGCTTTCTAGAACTATTTTTTACACCTATTAGTTCTGATTTCATTATACTATAAGGTTTATTGTTTTGCAACCTTTTTATTTTTTCTGCGCAAAACAGCATATTATTTCTCCGCAAGAAAGAAAAGGGCCTGCTAACAGCCTCCCTCCTGGTACTGCCAGCCCTGATCCCCATGATAAATCATTTGCTTTGTCATGCCCCCATCGGCCACAAACTCGTGACCGGTAATAAAACCCGCCCCCTCCCCGGCCAAAAACCAGGCCAGTTCTGCAATATCCTGGGGTCTGCCTACCCGTTTTACCGGGTGCTGCAGCTCATCTTCCCTTTGATGGGTGGCTTTGGGGGCTGTTTCAATCCATCCGGGAGCAATGGCATTCACCCGCACCTTCCCCCCAAGGGATATGCTAAGCCCATGGGTCAGGGCACTTAAGGCTCCTTTCGCCATGGTGTAGCTTTCCGTTCCCCCCTGAGACATAAAAGCCCTGGTGGAGGTAATGTTAATCACACTCCCTCCGGGGGTAAAGTGGTTATGCAAAAGCTGTACAAGGGCATAAGGGGCCAAAGCCCCCACCTTTAATACTTCCAGGGCTTGTTCGTAGCTGCACTGAGGCAGGCCACCCAAGCTATAGCAGGCGTTGTTTACAAGCACATCTACCTTGCCCCGTTTTTGAAGCAAGGCCTGTGTAAAGTTTTCCAAAACTTGTTTTTCTTTTAAATCCCCCTGGTAGTAAAAAAGCCGCTGGGGGCCGTATTCAAGGGCCAGTTCTTGCCCTTTGCCCTGGTCTTTATCAATAACACAAACAAAGGCTCCTTCTTTTATGGCCTTTTCCGCAATTGCCCGGCCAATGCCCCCGGCTCCGCCGGTAACAACCCATGTTTTTTGTGCGGTTTCCATCTTCTCACCCCGGTTAATCTTTTTATCTTTCCTGGCAGCCTGCACCCTTTAGTTGCTGTTTTTCCTTTTTAATCAACTGGTCGTTCATGACCATCTGGGCTACAATTTGTTTAATTATAGTTTCAAGCTCTCCTCCCGGCCTATAGTCCGCCGGCAAAAAGTAGTTCACCCGGCCAGAGCAATATAAATCCTTCGCATTCTTCGCCCCTTCGCCGCCATAAACGGCAATGGATTTGCCTCCGTTGGTTTTTACCAGCTTCATACAAGGCACATCGGTCATGCCATCGCCAATGTAGATCATATTATAAAAGGGGATAGGCCGCTCGTTTTCGGGGGTAACCTCGTTTAAACGCCGGTCTTCCGATACATCCAGCACCCCTTTATTGATACGGAATAAAAACTGAGTTTTGGCCGTATAATTTACCGAAAGAGCAGGCCATAGCGCCTCTTCCTGGCGGTTTTCCAAGGGGGATTGATACAGGTACCGGCTTGCATAAATTTCTTTAAAAGCCCCGTAAATCCGGGAGCCTTCAATAATCTCCTTTAGGCCGGAGGAAATAATATAGTGCTCAATCTTTACCCCAAGGCTTTTGCCGTAGGCATTTATATGGTCAAACCACTCAAGCACCCCGGGAAAGTAGTCTATCTTTTCGCCCATTTTTTGAAGGCTTTTTTTAGTAATGGGTTTTTGGGCTTCCCGTGCTTTTTGAAGCATAACATACATATAGGCCAAAATGCTGTCCATCTGCTTTTCTCGTGCCAGGCCGTTTGCCTCGGCCCAAAAAGCTTCGGCTTCCATACCCAAACCGGGGATGAAACTATATTCCTGCATATCTTTGGTACACAGGGTTTTGTCAAAATCATAAATCAGGGCAATGGTTGTATCTTTCATCCTTTCCTCCCTTGGGCCCCTGGTATTACACCGGCCCATTGATCCGCCAGAGCTTCTCTTAACAAATCAAGCATTTGCTTTCAGGGTGTTGATAAAGGCCACACCCTCCCAATAAAATAAAATTTATTTGATATGCTTGATTGCAGTCCCAACTTTTTAGCTTCACCATTGTTTTCTTTTGTTTTATAGACTCAAGTTATGGCTGCCCCTGGCCGCAATTTGGGCAAAAGCCGTAGGCCATTGGCATTTTGCTTCCGCAGGTGGGGCAGTATTTTTCTCCTTGCTCCTGGGCTTCCTGAAGGGTGTTTTTTTCTTCCTTGTCGGCAGTCCCTTCTTTTTCCTGGCCAAAACGGGCGTTCAGCGGGTCCGGCTCCTCGGTGCCTGTGGTAATATCAAAGGCTGAAAAGCGGTTTTTGCCAAAGGCGTTAATCACGTTGTAGCCGGCACTGATAAAACAGAGCAGGGTAAACACCACAGCAAACACCGTACCCAGGGTGCCGATGTTGCCAAAAGGATTTTGGTCCATAAAAAAGCCGTCTATGTAAGAAAGTTGGGCCTCCTGCCCCGAGGTGGCTGCAATAAAGCCAATGCCCAAAATACCCATAAAGAAGGAAGCAATAGCCGCCATCAGGGAATGCCCCCGGCCCTGTTTTACACTTTTCATCTTTTCCACCCCTTTTTGTTTGCTACTGTTCATTATATTCCTCCCGGCCCGGTTGTGCAACAAGCAAGGCACTGCCTTATGGATTCCTCTTTTTATCAAGCGATGGCCCCAAGACCTTTAAAAAAGGAAGAGTTTTTATTTAAATCATTCCTTGCCCCTTTGCATTGGGCGGGCTTTTCCCTGCGCATCATTCACCGCTGCACAGGGCCGCCAGGTTTTGGGCCCTTTGATAGGCTTCATCAAAAAAAGCCGCCATGGTAAGGGAGCCATAATCCCGGTAACCCGAAAGGCCGTATTTTGACAGTTCCAAAGTTAAGGTTCCTGTGTAATTGGCCTTTTTTATTTTTTCGGCAAAGGCTTGCCAGTCCATGCCGCCATCCATGGGTAAAAGATGGAGATCATCTGCCGAACGGATATTGCCCGGCGAGCGGAGGCCAAAATTGTCGTGGATGTGGGTACAGAGGATCCGATCAGGGTACAGGGCTGCAAAATCAAGGCTGGGAGTATAACAGTAGTTGTGCCCACAGTCCCAGCAAAAGCCGTGATAGGTCGGGTTGTCCTCTAGCAAGGCTTCTAAATGCTGGGGCCCTTCTAAGTTTTCAAAACACAAGCGCACCTCTTTTTCCCTGGCGTATTGGCACAGCCGTTTAAATCGGGCCAGGCCCACAGGGCTTACAGGGGGCGCTGATAAGGTAAAGGCCGGGTGAATCACGCACCGGTTCACCCCAATGCGGCTGCAGCCCTCAACCCGGGTCATTAAAAAGCGAAGGTATTCTTCCCCTGCCAAGCCAGGCAGCCATAAATCGTTCATGTTTAAAAAGGGGGCATGCAGCATTTCAATGGGCAGGTTCAGCTTTGCCGAAGCATCGGCCCATTCTTCAATAGGTTCATCTTTATGGTAATTGCTAAAACAGCTGTCAAACCCTGCATCTTTAATCATTTTCATTTGATCAACAACGGGTATCAAGGGCTTTGCCCTAAAAACGATGCTTACACCCAGTTTTCGTTTCACGCTTTTCCCCTCTTTCATGGTCTTTTATTCCCATTGATTATACTCTTTGCTTTTATAAATACAATCTTTACAGGTTTTGTTTTAAACATAAAAACCCAAAAACCCTCAAAGCCAAAGCAACTGCCTGGTGTTACGGTTTCGGATTTTATAAACTAAGCAGGTCGGCGCCCAGCCGCCCTGTTGGTTTTAAAAAACATTGCGCAAAAAAAGCAAAAAGCAGCAGCGCAAGAACAAAGTATTCTTACGCTGTTGCTTTTTGTAGCTTGTTAAAAAACCCAAACTCCAAAAATGGGATGGCCTGAAGAAGGCAATGCCTTCCTTCTTAAAAGTGTTGTCTTTTTTAACTAGGCCGACAGGGGCTTTTTATGGCTGGGCCTTTTTTGATAAGGTTTGGTGTTGGGGTATTTTTTAGGCCCCTTGACCCTTTCTCTCTTCTCTTCTTTTCCCTTTTTGGGTGCCATTTCTTCAAAGGCGGTAGATTGAAGCTTAAAGGGAACAATGGTGCTTTTTGTGTTTTTCATTACAAATTGCAGTTTGGCCCTTTCTTTAAAAGAAACCAAAGTATAGGCTTTGCCCTGCTGGGCCGCCCTGCCGGTACGGCCAATGCGGTGAATATAGCTGTCTACATCCCGGGGAATGTTATAGTTGATTACTGCCTGAATGTGGTCTACATCAATACCTCGGGCAGCCACATCGGTAGCCACAAGTATTTTTACTTTACCCGTTTTATAAGCCTGCATCACCTGATTGCGCTGGCTTTGGCGCAAATCTCCATGGATGGCATCTGCCTGATGGCCTGCTTTTAGCAATTGCTGCACCAGCGTTTTTGCCATTGCCTTTGTGTCTACAAAAACCAACGCCCGGGTAAACTGTTTTTCTTTAATCAACTGGAGCAATGCCTGGGTTTTTACATTGCTGTTTACTTCAATGGAAAATTGCTCAATGTTTTTAGCCGCCTGGGGGGTTGCCCGAACAACAATGTGTTCTGCATCATGTTGGTATGCTTTGGCAATTTGTTTTATTTGTGCAGGGATGGTAGCCGAAAACATAATGGTTTGTTTTTTTGGGGGAGTGGTTTTTAAAATGCTTTCAATATCCTCTCGAAAGCCCATGTCCAGCATACAGTCCGCCTCATCCAATACAAGGCAGCTTACCTGGTTTAAACGGGTGGTGCGCCGGTTAATATGATCAATCATGCGCCCGGGTGTGGCTACAATAATTTGCGGCCTGCGCTTTAAAGCCTTTATTTGGGTTTGAATGGGCTGCCCTCCGTATAAAGCCATAATGCGAACCCCTTCTTTATACGCCCCGAGGTTTTTAAGCACCCCTGCCGTTTGTATGGCCAGCTCTCGCGTTGGGCAGAGGACAACCGTTTGAATGTGGCTGCTGGCCGGGTTGATGTTTTCAATTACCGGAATGCCAAAGGCAGCTGTTTTGCCTGTTCCCGTAGGGGCTTGCACAAAAACATCCCTGCCCTTAAGCACCGGGGTAACGGCGGCTGCCTGTACAGGGGAGGGGGTTTTGTAGTTCATTTTTTCAATGGCCCTTGTCAGTTCGTTGGAAATATTTAGTTCATGAAAGTTTGTAATCGTCTTGTGCTCCATTTCTTTTTATAAAGTAGAAAAATTGCACTGCTAAACTTCATGATTGCTCTGCCATCTTTTTTAGCTGCCCAATGCCCTTTGGCCATAAGGCGCATTTTCTACCATCATATTATTTATACTCAAAAGGGCACAAAAAAAGTTTTGCCGGCCACTCATTAAAACGAAATCAATGGCTTACAAAACTTGTGAGACAATGTACCATTTGAATACAGAAGCCAGTATAACACAAATAATATAAAATAGCAATTTGCCCTGACAAAAAGCTGTAAAAATTTATTTTTTTATCTTTATTCATTATTCAGCCTGATAAGGTCGCCGCCATTACAGCCTTAATGGTGTGCATCCGGTTTTCCGCCTGCTTAAATACAATAGACCGAGGGCTTTCAAACACTTCCTCCGTTACCTCCAGCGCCTTTAAACCAAAAGCCTCGCCTACCTGGCTGCCTATTTGGGTTTTGGTGTTATGAAAGGCGGGCAAACAGTGCATAAACACCCCGGTGTTTTTACATTGGGCCATTACGCCGGCGTTCACCTGATAGGGCCGTAAATCCTCAATCCGTTTTTGCCAGGCAGCCTTTTCCTCCCCCATAGAAAGCCACACATCGGTGTAAACCCCATCGGCCCCACGGGCTGCCTTGTTGGGGTCTGTTTCCAGCTGAATAAGAGCCCCTGTACTTTTGGCAACGGTTTTACAGGTATGAAGCAGCCTTTCATCGGGGAGGTACTTTCGGGGCCCGCAAAGGGTGAAATTCAGCCCCATTTTGGCTGCCCCAATGGCAAGAGCCCTGGCCATGTTATACCTGCAATCCCCCATAAACACAAGTTTCAGCCCTTTTAAGCTGCCAAAGTGTTCTTTAAGGGTTAACAAATCTGCCAGTACCTGGGTAGGGTGGTCTTCGTTGGTTAAACCATTCCAAACGGGCACATGGGCAAAACGGGCCAATTCTTCCACCACCTTTTGCCCAAAACCCCGGTATTCAATGCCCTGATAAATGGCACTTAGCACCCTGGCCGTGTCGGCAATGGACTCCTTTTGCCCTAGCTGAGAGCCTTGAGGATCCAGGTAAGTGGTATGCATGCCCAAATCGAAGGCCGCCACCTCGAAACTGCAGCGGGTGCGGGTGCTTGGTTTTTCAAAAATAAGGGCAATGGTTTTACCTTTGTGCTGCTCATGGGCGATGCCTTTTTTCTTTTCTGCCTTCAGTTTTTGGGCAAGGTTTAGCAGTTCTTCAATTTCCCGGGGGCTATAATCCAGCAAGGTTAAAAAATCCCGGCCTTTTAAGTTCATTTGACACCTCCTTTTGCCAAACCGCCGGAGAAAGGCTGATGATTGCTTCATCCTTTTGCGGCAACTTCTCCCTTTTACCTTTACATATCGTTTAGTCAATACCACCCAAGCTGGGCCCAGCGGAAAAGCAGTTTTTTTGTGCGGTATTTCTTTTATTTTTTGTTTTTGGCGTTTACCTGGGCCTGTACCTGAATAGGCAGCCCAAAAAGGTTGATAAAGCCGGCGCTGTCGGCCTGGTTGTACACCTCATCCTCTTCAAAGGTGGCAATTTCTTCGCTGTAAAGCGACCAGTCGCTCCACACCCCGGCTTTAATAATATTGCCCTTGTAAAGCTTCAATTTTACCTGACCGGTAACGGTTTGTTGGGTTTTATCCACAAAGGCGGAAAGGGCTTCCCGCAGGGGAGTAAACCATTGGCCGTTATACACCAGATCAGCAAAAGTAATCGCCAGCTCCTGCTTTTTGTGGGCGGTCATTTTATCCAGGCATACAGACTCTAAGTATTGATGGGCCTCATATAAAATAGCCCCCCCTGGGGTTTCATATACCCCGCGGCTCTTCATGCCCACCAGGCGGTTTTCCACAATGTCTAAAAGGCCAATACCATTTTCCCCGCCAAATTGATTGAGCTTTAAAATAATGTCTTTCGGGCTCATTTTTTCGCTGTTTAAGGCAAAGGGAATGCCCTTGTCAAAATCAAGGGTAATATAGGTGGGCGTGTCCGGGGCGTCCATAGGGGATACCCCCATTTCTAAAAATCCTTCTTTTCCGTACTGGGGCTCATTGGCGGGGTTCTCTAAATCCATACCCTCATGAGAAAGGTGCCAAAGGTTTTTATCTTTGGAATAGTTGGTTTCCCGATTGATGGTTAGAGGAATATTATGTTTTTCCGCATAGTCAATCTCCTCATCCCTTGACTTAATGTCCCATTCACGCCAGGGAGCGATAATTTTCATTTGAGGTGCAAAGGCTTTTACCGTTAGTTCAAAGCGGACCTGATCATTTCCTTTGCCGGTGCAGCCATGGCAGATGGCATCACAGCCCTCGTCCAAGGCTATTTTAACCAAATGTTTAGCAATGACCGGCCGGGCAAAAGCGGTACCCAGCATATAACCTTCATAAAGAGCCCCCGCCTTTACCGTAGGGATGATAAATTCGTTTACAAACTCTTCGGTTAAATCCAATATATATAATTTAGAGGCACCGGTTTTAAGGGCCTTTTCTTCCAGGCCATCGGTTTCTTTGCCCTGCCCCACATCGCCGCATACGGCAATCACTTCGCAGCCAGGATAGTTTTCCTTGAGCCATGGAATAATAATCGAGGTATCAAGCCCCCCAGAATAAGCCAGCGCAATTTTTTTAATATCATTTTTCATATTTTTTCTCCTCTTGCTTCCTTGGTTTGTTTTGGATATTTATTCAATATCAATGTATATTATAAGCTATGATTTGGATTTGTCAAGGTTTTATTCATGGTTTTTGCATTTTTATCGAAAAGAAAAAGCTGCAAGCCATGGCTTGCAGCTTTTTTGTATTTGATTTTTTACAAAATGACTTTGCCCGGGTTTAAAATGCCCTTAGGGTCAAACACTTTTTTAATATTCTTCATTATATCCATCTGTTTAGGGCCTACAGCTTCCAGCAAAAATTGCCGCTTGGCATGGCCAATGCCATGTTCACCCGACACCTGGCCCCCAAAATCCTGGGCAGCCTGGTAGAGTAAATCCATGGTTTTGGCGCATTTTTCCGTCCACACATCCTCGGGCAGGTCGTCTTTACATACATAAATATGCAGGTTTCCATCCCCTGCATGGCCAAAGGAACGGGTACGTACATCCACCTCTTTGCTAATGGCTACAGCCCGCCTTAAAAAGTCGGCAATTTTATCCCTTGGCACAACCACGTCGCATTCATCCATAGAGGTAGTGCCCCCCTTAATAGCCTCTAAAAAGGCCCCCCGGGCGTTCCAAATGCTTTCTTTTCGCTCGTCGGTATCGGCCAGCAGCACATCCTTAGCACCGGCAGAAAGTAAAATATCCGTTAAATTTTCCATCGCTGGGGTGAGCATCTCGCGGGAAGGGCCGTCCAGCCGAATGAGCATATAGGCATTAGCCGACACATCAGGGAATTTTTTGCCTAAGTATTCCTCCGCTGCCTCAATAACTTCCCGCTCCATAAACTCAACGGCGGTAGGGTCCCAACCGCAGCCTAAAACACTTGGTACCGCTTCAACACAGGCCTGCAAATCATCAAAGGGTACCAAAAGGGAGAGGTTGTCCTTAGGTTCTGGAATCAGTTTTACCGTTAATTGGGTTAACACCCCTAAGGTGCCTTCGCTGCCGATCATTAGGTCTAAAAGGGAATAGCCGCTGGCGTTTTTAACAATTTTTCCCCCCAAGGTGATTATTTCTCCTGTGGGCAGCACCACTTCCATGCCCAGTACATAATCTCGGGTTACCCCGTAGCGCACGGCCCGCATCCCCCCCGCATTGGTCATGGCATTGCCTCCCATGGTGGCGCTTTTTTCGCCGGGATCAGGGGGATAAAACAGGCCGGTCCCCTCCAGGTATTTGGGAAACTCCATCAATAAAACCCCTGGTTCTACCGTGGCGGTCATATTAACTGTATCTACCTCCAGCACTTTTTTCATTTTTTCGGTAGAGAGAATAATCCCCCCTTGGGTGGCTACACAGCCGCCGCACAGGCCGGTGCCTGCGCCGCGAAGGGTAACGGCAATGTTTTTATCATTGCAGTAGGTCAAAATTTGGCTAATTTCTTGGGTGCTTTGGGCCATTAAAAGCGCCTCCGGCTCAAAATAGCCATACTCGGTCATTTCATCGTGGTAGTAATCCTCCCGAATGTCATCTCCTGTAAACACCCGGTTTGGCATGACCTTTTCAAAAAAAAGAATATCTCTTTGGGTTACCTTATTAAATAACGCCATCATGGGCTGCCTCCTTCTCCAGTTTTTCAATTAATGGAGGTAGTATGTTATATAAATCCCCTACAATGCCTACATGGGCCACTTCAAAAATAGGGGCTTGGGGATCGCTGTCAATGGCGATAATATGCTCGCTTCCCGTCATAGAGGCTGTAAATTGAATAGCCCCCGACACCCCGCAAGCAATCAGCAGCTTAGGCCTGACCGTACGGCCGGAAAGGCCAATTTGCCGGTGATTATCCGTCCAGCCTTTTTCAACCAGAGGCCTGGTTACAGCGTAGTCTCCGCCCAAGAGGGCGGCCAGTTTTTTAATCATTTCAAAGTCTTTTTCGCTTTGAACCCCCCGGCCTGCTACCACCAGAATTTCCGCATCGGATATATTCACCCCTTTTGGCACCGGCTGGGTCTTCACATGCCTTACCGGAGAGTTCCCAACCTTTTTTGGAATGGGCATCATGGTTACTTCACAGGAGGGATTCTCTTCCCGCCCCTTGGCATCCATCACCTTATAGCGCACCGTTGCCAGCTGAGGCCGAGTGTAAGGGGTAACAATTTGGGCCATAATATTGCCCCCAAAGGCCGGGCGAATTTGCACCAAGTCACTGTTTTCTTTTAATTCCAGCTGGGTACAATCTGCCGTAAGGCCAGTATGAAACCGGGTAGACAGCCGAGGTGCCAAAGACCTGCCCAGGGCCGTTGCCCCCACTAAAATTACCGAAGGTTTGGTTTTTTTAACACAGGCCTCCAGGCAGTCCGTATAGGCGTCGGCCCTAAAAAAGGCCAACTCCGGGCTTTCGTACACATAAACATCTTCCAGGCCGTAGTAGCGCAGTTCATTTCCGTAAGCGGCCAGGTTTTGCCCTACCAGCACAGCCTTTACCTTATGATGACTGCCCTTTGCCAATTCATGGGCCTTGCCGATTAGTTCCAGGGCCACCGGATGAAGCCTGCCCCCGGATACTTCGGCAAAAACGAGAATATCGTTCCACTTGGTCTTATCAACGCTTTTCACCTTTGTTTCCAGCTTAATAATGGCCTGCTCCGGGCAAACCTTCATACAAATACCGCAAACCCGGCAGGCCGCGTTGAGCTGGGGTCTACCTTTTTCAAAATCAATGGCATTAAAGGGGCAGCTGGTCACACACTGGCCGCAGCCGGTACACTTACGATCTATAATTGCAATTTGTGCCATGTCCTTCCCTCCTATACAAACTTCTGTTTTTTAAGCCAATCAAAGAGCTTTTGGCTGTTTTCCCCGTCTTGCCCCTCCCACCGCTCCTGTTTAATATCCCTTGTGGGGGGGAATATCCGCTCTACCTGGGTGGGACTGCCCTCTAGCCCATAATGGGAAGGGTCTTGATCCATAAAAGCCTCCAGGCCAAAAATGGTAATGGCCTTATCTTTTATTTCCCGCTCCATTTTTAAAGAAGGCAGGCGGGGAGTAAAAATATCCTGCTCTACAGTAATTAAGCAGGGAAAGGGCATGTAGGCCGTTTCAATAACGTCCTGCAACTGCTGTTCTACCTCTATGCCCTTTTGGTCTGTGCCCATACTCATTTTGGATACCCAGGCTGCATGGGCAATACCCAGGTGCTCCGCAATGGCAGGGCCAACTTGGGCCGTATCTCCATCAGTTGTTTGCTTTCCGCAAAAAATTATATCGAAATCTCCAATGGAGCGAATGGCCTGGGAAAGGGTATAGCTGGTAGCCAGCACATCGGCTCCGCCCAGGCGGCGGTCAGAAAAAACATAACCTTCATCCGCCCCCATCATATAGGCTTCCCGAATCACTGCCTGGGCTTGGGGCGGCCCCATGGTGCCTACAACCACCTTTGCCCCACAAGCTTCTTTAAGCCTTAATGCAGCTTCCAAGGCAAACAAATCATAGGGATTCATTTTGCTTTGAACCCCATCCCGGATTAATACGCCGGTTTTTTCATCTACCTTTACCTTGTTGGTTGACGGAACCTGTTTGATACAAACAAAAATTTCCATGTCACCGCTCCTTTATATATGTTGCTAAAATTGTTTAAGTGTAATAGACTGATTGTATTTATTATAACATTTGTTTCATTTAAGGGCAAACATTTTAAAACAAATTACAATTTCTTTTTCTTTTAGGGTTCTTTGTGCTATAGTAATCTTATTAAAAATATTTTTTGCATATAAGGAGTACACTAGATGAACGAAGAAGAACGCTTATTAAAAGGCCTGCTTTTTGCCCCGGGAGATGAGACCCTTCGAGCCATTAAACTAAAAGCCCATAACTTAAGCCAGCAGTACAGTCAAACCTTTGAAGACGAGAGAGAAAAACGAGCCGCCATTTTGGACCAGTTGGTTGGTAAGTTGGGCAAAAACAGCTTTATGCAGGGGCCGATCTTTTTTCATTACGGCAGTCATACCGAAATTGGCGAGAATTTTTTTGCCAACTACAACTTAACGGTTCAGGATGATGCCAGGGTAACCATTGGCAACCATGTGAATTTTGGCCCGAATGTAACTTTGGTCACTCCCAGCCACCCCCTGCTGCCCTTAGAGCGGCGAAAAATGTTAAACCAGGAGGGCAAACCCGTTCACCCATGTTATGCCAAACCCATTACCATTGGCAACGATGTATGGTTTGGTGCAGGGGTAACGGTTTGCGGGGGGGTGACCATTGGAGATCACTGCGTGATTGGCGCAGGCAGCGTGGTAACCAAAGATATACCTCCTAACACCATTGCTGCTGGGGTACCCTGTAAGGTCATTCGGGAAATGACGGAAGAAGACAGCATGGCAAACTACCCTCAGCTGCTGGCTGGCTACAGGGTAATCAAAGAATAGGGGCTGCTAAAATAAAGGGGTTGCCCTCTATTGAAACTTCTGTATAAGAAAAGCAAGGGATGCCCTTCTTAGTCCTTTATATTTTTATGTTTTACAATAAATGCAGCAGAATTTTAATCCGCTGCATTTTGTTTTTAGGGAAATACCCCACAAAAAGAGCGGCAGTGAAAGGACAAAGGATTTTTGCGGAAAATAAGAAAAAAGCACAGAAATACCCCTGCTGTTTCAAGGCTTTTTGACGATGTTTGCCTGAATAAGGCTTCCCTTCCATTGTGCCTGGCTTAGGTGGTATTGACTTAGTTTTTATTTCTTCACCGGATGGCGCAAAATGGTTTTAAGCTTTTCCGGCGCTGTTTTTCGAGGGTCACTCAAATAGATTTCATGATGATGGCGTAAGGGGGTTATGTCAATGGTATAGCCTTTTTCAAGGGCAAAACGGTTCATTTTACGTAGGGTTTCCGGCTCGTTATCATAAGGGCCTATATGCAGGCATTGTACACACAGCCCTTCATCATACATCATCAATTCTACCTTGCTAAAATCTTTCTTTTTCTTTTGCCCTGCTTCTTTAATTGCCCAGGTAAAATCCACCTCTTTCACAAAGTCCGGCAGGCGTATCATGGCAATCCATTCAAAGCTGTCCTTAAGGCTGTAATCGATCCCCTGTATACCCGGCTGCCACCACAAGCCCTCCAAAGGCGGAACCACATAATCAAAAAAGCCTTTGATTTTATAATCTGTTTTATAGCTCATTTTAAGGGTATAGGCCACCGGATACAAAAGTTCCAGCCCTTGCTGATATTCTCCCCCCGGCCTGTTAGGGTCTCCCTTCCCCTTAACAGTGATAAAATGCATTTTAGGTAATTGTATAATCTGCGGCTCGCCCTTTGGCATATAAAATTCTTTATACTCTTTTTTATAGTCGAAGGTCATTGTTTCTGCCTCCTTTTTTGTACTGCAGTATAATCTTTTCGTAATTATACTTCGATTTTTTAGTGGGGTCAATTAAAAAAAGCAACTAATAAAAGCTGCTCTTTTTCGTTGCCAGTTCAAGCTGATTAATCTGCCTGTTGGGGCATAAGGCTTGTAATAAAAGGGGTTTTGGGGGTTTTGCTCATGGGCCCCCGCTTACAAATATAATACATCATTTCATCGGTCATCGTCTTTGCTTTTTCAAGGACATCGGCAGATATTTCGGCAAATTGAGCAGATGCGTAAAGCGCTTTTCCTTCCTGATCTAAAGCCAAATACGTTTCATCCCCTGCCAAAATTTGTTCAATCAGTTCCTTTTGAACTATGGCCCAGTACTCTTTTACCCCTTGCCCATAGTTCACCCGGTCAATTTCACAAAGGGCAGCCAAACCCCTGAATGTCCAATAAGCAGATTCGCTGTTATACTCCTTGCCCTGTACCTGAAAAGCCTGAGGTGTATCGATTATATCAGGATAGGCAGGCAGATAAATATTATGTTCCGGGTTGCCCAAGCTCAGCCACTGGGTCATGGCGCCGTTTGCCTTGTAGTGGAAGAGATGGGCTTCGCTGGTACCTTCGGTTCCAATGGCCCGGAGGGTCGGATTTTCATTTACATCATATTCAGTTCCTTCATAACGGTAAGCCAGCAACTTCATTGCTGAATCAAGGCTAATGGGTTCATCTGCCTTTTGAAACAGTTCAAACACTTCACTGTCGTAGGCAATGTTCAGCGAAGGAGAGAAATAATGCTGCCCACCCCAAGCCCGCATCCGGTTTCCATCCGCCATAGGGGCACCGTAGGTTAAGGCAATATGAGGTTTTTCGTTATGGGTTTGTAAAAAACCTTTTTCTTCGGGCAGGCTATAAATGCCTTTGGAGGCCATGACATTTTGGGTATCATCCAGATCAATATAACCCAGCATCATGCAATTGGGAATAACCGCGTAAGCATCATCGGGCACCTTTACCGCTGCCCATTGGTGACCGGATACAATCTCCATCACCCAGGCCTCTTGATGATCACCAATCAAAACGGTGTTCCCCTCAGCACTGCCAAGGGTTTCAATAATATCTCCCAACCAGGCAACAGCTTCTTTTGCCGTTTTTACATAGGGAATAACCACTGCCGGCAAATAAGCTTCCCGCAGACCATTTTCGACTAAGGGGTCGTGCTCTTTTACTGCATCATTTACGCCAGTAGATACAGTTGCAGTAATGGTTACGCCAAACTCATTCATACAGGCTTGGGGGTACTGGCCATCATCATGGGCAGCAACATCATTTACCATGGTCCATTGGTAAGAGGTTACCGGCAAATTAATGGTAAAACCATTATAGGGGTCGGTAAAAACTGCCATTCCTTCTCCTTCAAGCCCTGGGTTAACCGTGAAATTTTTGTTATAAGCACTTGAAATATCTTCTGTTCGGCCAATGATATAGCTGCCGTCGTCGGTAGCATTTTTTCCCACGACAATGCCTGTACAGGCAAAGGCAGAAAAGCATGGGAGTAAAAATAGGATGGTGAGTAAAAGTGCGATGGTCTTTTTCATCATGATACCCCTCTCTGATCAGAATTGCATATTTATGCATATTTTTATTATATTTATTTATTTTGTGCTGTCAAGAGATATTTTTGCAAGTGTTTTCATTTCCATGTTTTTTCTTTGTATATTTACAATGACCTCCTCTTTCAAAATCACGTAAGGATAACAAAGAGACTGTCTTGTTCTTTTTTTCGTGTATTTTTAAAAAGATATATATCAATCCTTAAACCTACTATTTCCTGTAATATTATTGCTTATATTTATTCATTCCAAAATACAAAAAAAGAGCTATCAACTTCATGATAACTCTTCCTGGCTCCCCAGCCAAATCCATACCCGAACTCGTTACATCCTCATGGGTGATGGTTTTCCCACCTTCACTGTAGTTAAAGGTGATGACTACTTTGTCATCGTACAGGAAGATGGCATTGATGAAGGTATCTACCAGCATTTTCCTGTGTTCCTTTTTAGTGACATCCAATGTGCGGAACTTATGCAGGTAAAACCGCATGAACTCTTCACTTATCTTGGGCTTTTGCAGTTGCTCACTTGCGATCTTGATTTCCATATCCTCTTTGATGGCTTCCAGCTCTTCCAGCCTTTGCTTGGTGGACGAGGTCAGGATGCCTTGCTGGATGGCGTTGAGCAGGTTATTGATGCCGATGTTCGCTTCCCGAAGTTGTTTTTCATAGTGAGGCAGCTCCGTGGATTCCCTATCCTGTAACTCTATCAGCTTTGATACGATGGCATCTATCGCTTTATCATCCATTACCATCTTCATAGTGGCATTAATAACCAAATCTTCCAACCACTGTTTCCGAGCGGATTTCTTCTTACAAATCTTGCGTTTCTTTACGCCTACGCACTTATAATAATGGTGTACCCGCATGGTGCGGCTGGTGCCGCTTTCTCCGCACATATAAAGGCCACAGTAACCACAAAAGAGCTTGGTAGTCAGCAGATAATCATTCTCTGCCTTATGCCTGGCTGGAGCTTTTCTATTTTTCTCCATCTTCTGCTGTACCCGTTCAAACAGGTCTACTGGCACAATCGCTGGGATACCATCAGGGATTACTATATCCCGGTAGCGCAGCTCTCCCGTGTATCGTTTGTTCTTTAATAAGTGCCCAACACTGCCATACTGCATGGGTTTTCCTAAATTGTTCCTGACTCCCTGCTCATTGAGCCAGTCGCGAATTTCTTTTAGTGTGTGACCTTCATCATAGCGTTTGAAGGCTTCCAAGACAAATGGTGCTGTCAACGGGTCAATTTCAAAGCGGTGCTCGCTATTAATCAAATATCCAATGGGACGGGTACCGCCTGTGGATTTGGCCTTCAAGGCATTGTCTGTCATGCCACGGATGACCTTTTCGGAGAGGTCGGCTGAATAGTATTCCGCATAGCCTTCCAGTACAGATTCCAGAATAATGCCTTCTGCACCATCGGAGATGACCTCAGTGGCAGACACTACTTTGACACCATTCTTTTTCAGAATTGATTTATATCTTGCGCTGTCATACCTGTTTCGTGCAAAACGATCCAGCTTCCATACGATAACGATATCAAACAGCTTCTTGCCGCTATCCTTGATCATGTTCTGGAATTCAGGACGATTATCTGTCTTGGCAGAATAGGCACGGTCAATATAGTGTCTTAGTACCGTGATACCGTTCTTTTCTGCAAAGGCTGTGCACTCACGAAGCTGGCCTTCGATTGATTCTTCCCGCTGGCTGTCTGAGGAATAACGGGCATAAATCACTGCTTTCATTTCTGCGTTCCTTCCATCATCCGAAAAAAGAGTTTCCTTAAGTTTCGAGTGCAAAGGAGATTTAGAATCAAAACACATATCTATAAAACGACGCATTTCTTCTTTCTCTGGTACTGTCAAATTAAGTTCGCAACTTTGGACTCCGCGTACCATGTCATGCTGCC
>CAYFQH010000035.1:0-19576 GCA_964345215.1 uncultured Oscillospiraceae bacterium
TCTTGCCGCCTTCATGCATCCCACGCTTTGCCTTTGGGGTTTTTTGACAGTCTGAGCGGCACCTGTAAGGGGCCGCCTTTTTTATTATAGGCATCCTTGTTATCCTGTTTTGTGTGCCGCGGCAAGCAGTAAAAGTCAGGCTTTTTATGTGCTATAATATAAGCATACAAAGGAGGGAGGAACATGATTTTACTCACATCAAGCGGCCTGTCTTCGCCAAAACTCATTAAAGCCCTGACCCCCTATGTAAATAAAGGTGAAAGAGCGGCCTTGGTCACTACGGCGGCGGTGGGCAGCAAGGAAAAAAGCGGCGATGTACCCCTGCTTGTGGCAGAACTTGAACAACTTGGCGTAAGCGTAGATTTTTTTGACTTTGACCGGGACTCGGCGAAGAAGCTGTTAACCTATGACCTGGTGGAAATGATTGGCGGAAACCCTTTTTATTTGCTTAAGGCCATTCAAAGCCGAAAGGCTGAAAAAATGATGGAAGAAATAGCTGCAAAAAAGGTACTCATCGGCGTTAGCGGCGGGGCCCTGGTGATGCAAAAAAATTTAGATTTGATTTACCAGTTTTTGCCCAGTATGAATAAAAAGCCGGCTCTTATGGATTTTACAGCCCTGGGTTTGGTAGAGATTGAAACTTTCCCGCACTTTTCAAAGTTTGCAGCTCAGCAGGCCCATTTTAAGCAAAGGGTGGAAGAATACGAAGAGAGAACCAAGAGCAAAGTTTTTCTTTTGGAAGATGGCCAGGGGGTACTGATTGACAATAAAATGGTGCGTGTGATTTTATAGGTTTGATATTTTATAAAAGCAGGAGAAATAGAAATGTTCTTCTGTTTTTTTATTGACAAGAAAACCCAGCTGTGGTACTATATTTTAGGATACCCGATTAAAAAACTAGGGATTAAAGGAGGGGGAAGGTTGAAACTGTCCACCAGGGGGAAATATGGCATGCATGCCATGGTTTTTCTAGGCAAGCAAGCAGGAAAAGGGCCCCAGCCTTTAAAAGAAATAGCCCAAACAGGCGTACCTGAACAGTATTTGGAACAGCTTCTGGGCAGTTTGCGCCGGGGAGGCCTGGTAACCACTGTACGGGGGGCTCAGGGTGGGTACATGCTCTCAAAACCCCCTGAAAAAATTACCATTCGTGAAATTTTAGACTTAACCGAAGGCCCTTTGCAGTTTGCCCAGTGTTTGGAAGAAGGTTTCGCCTGCCATAAAAGCCAGGCCTGCCCAAGCAGAAAAATATGGGAGTACTTAGACGACAAAATAAACACCTTGCTGGAAGGGGTTACCCTTGGAGAAATTTTGATGCAGGATGACATACAATAACATTCAATTGGAGGACGAGGCCCAATGAACAAAATTTATATGGACAATGCCGCAACGACTGCTGTGAGCTCAAAGGTGCTTGAAGGAATGATTCCATACTTTACACAGCACTACGGCAATGCCAGCAGTATTTACGCAACCGGAAGGGATGCGAAAAAGGCCATTGAACTGGCAAGGCGCCAAGTGGCAGATGCCATTGGGGCTCAGCCACAGGAAATATACTTTACCTCCGGCGGTACGGAAAGTGACAACTGGGCCATTAAAGGCATTGCCCATGCTCAAAAGAAAAAGGGCAACCACATTATTACCAGTGCCATTGAACACCACGCAGTACTTCATACCTGTCAATGGCTTGAAAAAAATGGCTTTACTGTAACGTATTTGCCGGTAGATGAAGAGGGCTTTGTAAACCCTGGAGATGTTGAAAAGGCCATTACCGATCAAACCATTCTGATTACCATTATGGCAGCTAATAACGAAATTGGCACCATTGAGCCTATTAAAGAAATTGGCGAAATTGCCAAAAAGCATAACATTACCTTTCATACCGATGCAGTGCAGGCGATAGGCGCCATTCCTGTTAATGTAAAGGATTGGCAGGTAGATGCTCTTTCTCTGTCGGCCCATAAGTTCCACGGGCCTAAAGGCATAGGGGCCTTATATGTGCGCAAGGGGGTTCGCATTGAAAACCTCCTTCATGGAGGGGCTCAAGAACGAGGAAAAAGGCCTACCACCGAAAATCTTCCCGGCATTGTAGGCCTTGGGCTGGCCATTGAAGAGGCAGTAAGCTGTTTGGATGAAAATGCCGCCTATATTGGCCGCCTGCGAGACAGGCTGATGGATGGCATTCTAGCCGCCATACCCGATGTGCGGGTGAATGGCAGCCGAGAAAAGCGCCTGCCTAACAATGTCAATGTATCGGTACGGTTTATCGAAGGGGAAGCCCTGATTCTGCGCCTTGATTTTGCAGGCATTGCTTCATCCAGCGGTTCGGCCTGTACCAGCGGATCCTTAGACCCTTCCCATGTTTTACTGGCCATTGGCCTGCCTCACGAAATTGCTCATGGCAGCCTGCGGCTAAGCCTGAGCAATCAAAGCACCCAAGAAGAAGTTGATGAAGTATTGAGCATTTTGCCCCAAATTGTGCAAAACCTGCGAGAAATGTCCCCATTATTTATTAAATAGTTCATTCTAGGAGGAAAAGAACCATGTACAGCGAAAAAGTATTAGAGCACTTTGAACATCCCCGCAATGTGGGCGAAATTACAAACCCCAGCGGCACAGGCCAGGTAGGCAACGCAAAATGCGGCGATATTATGAAGATGGATATAAAGATTGAAGACAATGTGATTGTTGATGTAAAGTTTAAAACCTTTGGCTGCGGCGCTGCTATTGCTACCAGCAGCATGGCAACGGAAATGGTCATTGGAAAAACCATCGACGAAGCATTAAAAATAACCAATAAAGCAGTAATGGAAGCCCTGGACGGGCTACCCCCGGCAAAGGTTCATTGCTCTTTATTGGCTGAAGAAGCAATTCAGGCGGCCATTGAGGATTATCAAAAAAAACAGGGCTTGGTTTAAGAAAACTCTGTTTTAGCGGTGGTGTAAAGTAGCAATAAAGCTGCTTGCTTCTTTAAATTGTCTTAATGATTAAAGAAAGGGGCGAGCAGCTTTTTTGCTGCTCCAATAAAAAATATGAATGTACACGGAAATATTGAAGGGCTGCGCAGCAGCATCTTGCAGGAACTGGATAGCTTATATGATTTGGAAATAGAGGATAAGGGCTTTTTACCGGCGGATTTAACCATTAAAATGTGGGAAATTTCCACCGCCATCCAGCGGGAAATTGGCCTGTATTTAACTCGGGATGGGGATGTGGCGGAGGTATTGGTGGGGGATTTGCAAACCATTAGCTTAACCCCCCTGCGCCTTCGGCGAAACCCCAAGCGCCTGTCGGGGCTTCGCTGTATCCACACCCATCCAAAGGGTTCCCCCATGCTCTCCAAGGTAGACGAAAGCGCCCTTAAAAACATGCGCTTTGATGCCATGGTGGTGATTGGCCAAGGCAGGCGGGAGGATGAACCTGCCGTATCCGCCGGCTTTTTGCAGGAAGATGAAAAAGGGGTTCTGACCATTGAAGAACTAGGTCCTCTGCCCTACAACCAGGTTCCCCAAGGGGATTGGATGGAGGAAATTATAAGGGCCGATGGCCTTATTGGGCAGGAGGCAGGCCACAGCCTGGATGAAGAGATGGAAAAGGCCATCTTAATTGGTCTTGAGAGTGATGAATCGTTAAATGAACTAAGGGGCCTGGCTGAAACCGCTGGGGGTCAGGTGCTGGACCAGCTCCTTCAAAAACGAGACAAACCGGATACGGCCACCTACATTGGAAAGGGAAAGGTAACAGAACTGGGGCTTACGATTCAGGCCCTGGGGGCCAACCTGCTGATTGTAGATGATGAGTTGACTGGGGTCCAGCAAAAAAACCTGGAACAGCAGCTGGGGATTAAAGTGGTAGACCGTACCGGCCTGATTTTAGATATTTTTGCCCAGCGGGCTAAAAGTAAGGAAGGAAAGCTGCAGGTAGAACTGGCTCAACTGACCTACCAATCTACGCGGCTAATCGGGGAGGGGCTGGTTCTTTCTCGTTTAGGCGGCGGCATTGGCACCAGAGGCCCTGGGGAAACCAAACTGGAAGTAAACCGCCGGCGCATCCGGGATAAAATGGTGGACTTAAAGGGCCAGTTAAGGCAAATGGAACAGCAGCGGGATTTAAGGCGAAAGAGCCGGGCAAAAAACAAAATACCCGTGGTGGCCTTGGTAGGTTATACCAACACAGGTAAATCTACCCTGCTCAACAGTTTAACCGGAGCTGATGTTTTTGTTGAAAACCAGCTTTTCGCTACTTTGGATGCTACCAGCAGAAGGGTAGAGCGAAAAGATGCGGCGCCTTTTTTGCTGGTCGATACCGTAGGCTTTATTAGAAAACTGCCCCACAGCCTGGTTCAAGCCTTTAAATCCACCCTGGAGGAGGCCACCATGGCAGATATCCTATGTATCGTATCCGATGCCTCCTCTTCAAAAGCGGAGCAAGAGCACCAAGTGGTTAACGAAGTGCTTGAAGAACTAGGGGCTTGCGACCAGCCGCGCATTGAAGTGTTGAATAAGTGGGATCAGGTGAAGGAGCCCCCGCTGATTTGTGGGGGAATCCCCGTTTCTGCCAAAACAGGAGCAGGGCTGGAAACACTCCTTGATGCCATTGAAGAAAAGATAAGCGGCGAACAGGAGGAGATCACCCTCTTTATTCCCTTTAAAGACTATCAAATAATAGGGGAACTGCGCCAGATAGGCCAGATTTTAAGTGAAGAACATGAAGAGGAGGGCAGCCGGGTGGTGGTGCGGCTGAGCAAAAACGATAAACAAAGGCACATCGGTAGCTTTGGTAAATACCTGGTGTAGTAAAATAGAAAGAATATGCCCCATGTAAGTGCTTAATTGGCTTACTGGGGTGTTTTTTATGGCGATGTATTTGTTAAAAGATTGGTTTAATAAAAATATTTGTTGAGTGGTAACAAGGCCATTTAGCAGTGAAGGAAAGTGAGATATTAAAAGTGTGATATTAAAGGAACGCCTTTTGCCTTTCGGCTAGAATAAGGATAGTAGGCGTACCATGCTTTTTTAGTATAAAAGAGACCTATAAAAGGAGAAGTGCCAAAAAAGAGATTATCGGTTTACAACTTAACAGAAAAGTTGCAATCGTGGTATAATAAAAAAGTATAACTGAAAGGATGGACAGGCCCAATGGTAGAAAAGATCATTTCCATGCTGCTTTTAAGCGGTACTCTTTTTACAAACGCAGTGTACGAAACAGTACCGCAAAAAAACGAATTGGGTGAAATTTTTTTAGTCAATCGGGATTTTCCTATTTGCGAAAACTATATTCCCCGTTTAACCGATACAAAGGTTCAGGGAACTTTGCGGCTCCAGCGGGAAGATGCTGCCATGGCCCTTGAAGAAATGTTTGGGGCTGCTAAGGAAGAGAAAATTAACCTTGTGGCTATTTCTGGCTATAGAAGCTATTCAAAACAAGACAGAATTTATGAAAAAAAGGCTAAAAAAGTGGGAGAAGAGCGGGCTGATGACTATGTAGCCCTGCCGGGGACCAGTGAACACCAGCTGGGACTGGCCATGGATTTAGGCGAAAAAAACGTTCATACCAGCCTGACCGAAAGTTTTGCAAAAACCAAGGCAGGCATTTGGCTGGTTGACAATGCTCATCACTACGGTTTTATTATTCGTTACCAACAGGGCTGGGAAGAGATTACCGGCTATTTGTACGAGCCTTGGCATGTGCGCTATGTAGGTGTTGAGCATGCCACCAATATGTATAAAGAAAACATCCCCATGGAGGAGTATGTTGAAAAACTGCAGCTGGATGGAATTGAAGGATATTTAACCTTTGAAGGCAGCTTTATACCGGTTCAGGTAGCGGAAATGGTGGAAGATGTTCTTGCTGGTAGCAAAACCGAAATAGAGCCACAAGAATCACAAGAGAATCAAGACGAGAAAGACCCTGAAATTATGTTCAATTAAGGGCGGATTTAACCAGGTGTAAAGGGGGATTGCCGTGATTAAACAATGGATGTTGATGCTGTTTTTAACGGCTACCCTGTTTTCAAAGGGCACCAGCCAACTGGTGCCTCAAAGGGATGTACAGGGAACGATGTACCTGGTGAACAGGGATTTGCCCATATCAAAAAACTATGTGCCTCCGGTTCAAAAAGCGCAGGTACCCGGCAGTTCAACCCTGATGCGGAAAGATGCAGCCATGGCCCTTGAAAAAATGTTTGCTGCTGCTAAGGAAGAGGCAGGTATCATCTTTACTGCAACCTCCGGCTACCGCAGCTATTCAAGGCAAAAAACCATTTACCAAAACAAAATAAATAAGGTGGGCAGCGCCAAAAAAGCCAACAATTATGTTGCCCCGGCCGGCACCAGCGAACACCAGTTGGGTTTGGCCATGGATGTAGGCGCAAAAGGGGTTAACGTAGGTCTAAACGGCAAGTTCGGTCAAACCCAGGCAGGCCTGTGGGTGGCCCAAAACGGCCATCGCTTTGGTTTTATTATCCGCTACCAAGAAGGCTGGGAGGAGATTACAGGCTATCGTTACGAGCCTTGGCATATACGCTATGTAGGGGTAGAACAGGCCAACAGCATGTACAAGGGGCATCTGCCTATGGAGGAGTATGCTCAGACCTACCAAATGAAGCAGCTTACATATTTTTTAACGTGGGAAGGGGAAGAGAAAACAATTGAAAGGGCCGATTAAAACAATAGGGATAAAAGCCTTTTTGTTAGTGCTTGTATTTTGCCTATGGAGCGCCCCTGTATTGGGAGAAGAAGGGGTGAACTGGGGGGCGATGGAAGAGGATTTTGTCCGCCTGGTGAATAAAGAATTTTTGCTTGATGAAAACTACGTGCCTGAGGATCTGGTCAAAATTAAAGTGAAAAAAACATCCAGCACGGCCATTGAAATGCGCCAGGCCGCAAGCGATGCCCTGGACATGATGTTTGCCGATGCCAAAGAAGAAGGGGTGACCCTTTATGCCCACAGCGGGTATAGGAGTTACCGCACCCAAAACACCATGTATTATAATCGATTGGAGCGCAATAAGGGCAAGGATGACGGGGCAGTAGCCTACCCCGGCTCCAGCGACCATCAAACGGGCCTGGGCATTGATGTAATCAGCAAGGCTTGGATTGGAAAGCGCTTTAATGCTGACTTTGCCCAAACTAAAGAAGCCCAGTGGATGGCGGAAAACGCCTGGCGTTACGGTTTTATTATCCGCTACCCCCAGGGAAAGGAAGACATTACTAAAATTATTTACGAACCCTGGCACTTGCGCTATGTTGGGGTAGAGGGGGCCCAATATATTACCTTAAAAGGCCTTACCCTGGAAGAGTTTTACCCTCTGTGGCAGCAAAATAAAAATACAGTCTTAGCAACGGATGGGCAAATGCCCCTGGAAACCCTCTCCCCCGGTGAAATTTCAAGTGGAGAAATATCCTGGTTTGATTAATGGGTAAAGGAAGAGAAAATTGGCCAGTTTACAAAGCTATAAAAAGGAATTAACCTATTCCTATGCCCCAGGCATTTTTCCCTCAATGGAGGCGGTGTTAAAGCGAAGGGAACAGTGCACCAGGCTCCTTGTACACAGCAAAGGGGAAAAAAGTGAAGGTATTGAAAAACTAATGACCCTTTGCCGGGAAGGCAATATCCGCATTGAAGAGGCGGACCGGGCCCTTTCAAAAATTTCTCAAAAAGGCAATGTGTACTGTGCCATGGTCTTTCATAAATTTGAGGATGTGTTGGATCAGGTAGGGCCTCATCTGGTGCTGCACCAGCTAGCTGATGGGGGAAATACCGGCACCTTAATGCGTACGGCTTTAGGCTTTGGCTTTAGGCAAATTGCCCTTATTACCCCCTGTGCCGATGTGTTTGATCCCCATGGCATCCGCTCCAGCATGGGGGCGGCCTTTTCTCTTAAAATTGCTCATTTTGAAAGCTTTTTTGCCTATCAGCAGGCCTACGGTCAGCGCCAATACTATCCCTTTATGCTGAATGGCTCCCAAAGACTGGAAACAGTAGCAAGGAGCCAGCAGGGGCAAAATTACTCCTTAATTTTAGGCAATGAGGGAAAGGGTTTGCCTGATGAATTTGCCCATATCGGCTCCCCGGTGCGCATTAACCACACCGGCGACATTGATTCTCTTAACGTGGCTGTGGCCGGAGCCATTGGCATGTATGCCTTTTCTCAAAACAAACAGGAACCATAGAAAAGAGGAAGACCATGAACAATAATTTTAAATTAATTGAAGGGCAGGCTGAAAAGGCCCTTGAAACCCTTTACGAAAAAGGGAACCTTCAAAAGGGGAATCTTGTAATCGTCGGCTGTTCCACCAGCGAGGTGGTGGGGGGCCATATTGGCAAAAACAGTGTGCCCGAGGTAGGCAAGGCCATTGCTTTAGCTTTCATTAACAAGGCCGGAGAACTGGGCCTTCAAGTGGGTTTTCAATGCTGTGAGCATTTAAACCGGGCTGTTTGTATGGAAAAAGAAGTATTGCTGGCCAGGGGTTGTACCCAAGTAGCGGCCATCCCCGTGCCCAAGGCCGGCGGCTCTGTACCTGCCGGGGCCTGGGATGCTTTTGATAAGCCTGCCCTTGCCATGGCCGTACAGGGAGAGGCGGTTATTGATATTGGAGATACCCTGGTGGGTATGCACATACGGCCGGTGGCTGTACCTGTACGTATGGAAGAACCTTATGTGGGTAAGGCCCGAGTTGTGATGGCTTATGCCAGGCCCCCTTATATTGGGGGCGAACGGGCTGTGTATCAAAAATAAAAAATCAAATAAAAAGGCTCAGGTATAAAAATGAAGTACACTTCAAAAACCTGGGCCTTTTTATTTGTAATATAATTGGTTGAAACCCTTACTTAAACAGGGAAGCACCTCGTGATAATATAGATTTAAAGGCTCGCCGGTCAAAAACAAAACCAACAGCCAATGTGACCAGGCAAGCATATATAAATACAATACCGGCATACAAAGCCCAAGCGATAAATCGGCTGGGCACATAGGGGAAAAAGCGCCGCACAGGCAGGGCAATAAGCAAAATAACCCCCAGGCTGCGTATAATGCGGGTAAGGCTTGTTTTGCATGAAATATGGATGATGGTTTGGGGCACATACCAAAGCTGAATAACAACCCGCACGATATGGGCCAGGATTAAACCTAAAATAATACCTTCCAGTCCCAGGATAAGGCCCAGGCCAATGGCTAAAATAAAGCAAAAAACCAAATGAAGGGTATTATGGTTTCTGGTTTCTTTAAAGTGACCGGCAGCTACAACGCATAAATCCATAGGGGTTTTACAATGAAAAAAGAAACCTTCCAAAAGAAGCAAGGCCCCAAGTAACGGCTGGTAATAGGCACGAAGGCTTATCGAGTCCCTTGCCAAAAGGCCTACAAAAGAATCAATGGTGGTAAAGGCCGTGCTATAAACAATGGTTATAATGGATAAGAATAAAAACTCAAAATCGTCAAACACCCTTTGAAAGCGTTTAAGATTGCCTGATACCAGCAGGTTGCCAAAAGAGGCATACAGGCCTGTGGTGGTCATTTTTAAAACACCCCAAAGCCCTTTTGTTACCAGGCGGTAGGTGGTATATACGCTAACCAGCAGGGTATCTTTAATGAAAAGAGAGGCTACTATAATTCCGCATCCTTCTTGTAAAACAACGGCAATCTCCTGGTAAAGAGCATCCCAGCGGCGGGCCATATATTTGGGTTCGGGTTTTTTGTTAAACGAAACATAGGCGTAGTTCTTCTTTACATAATAGGCCAAAATGGCTGAGCGAAGCAAAATACAGGCACCTACAGCCAGGCGCATCAAAATAACATTGACCGCGAAATGGGCACAGAGGATCATGACCAGGGTGCTTGCAAGAAGGGAGAGGGTAGAGGCGAAGGAGACCACGTAAGTCCGCTGATCGGCTGTAAGAAGAACCCGGTACTTGGCCAGGGTAAAAAACTCCAAAATACCCGACAGGCCAATAACCAGCACAAGCAAAAAGGTGCTTATATAATCAAGGGCACCGGCAGAAGGAAACAAGGGGTAGATAAAGGCAAAAGCAACAACCAAAAGGGTAAAGCCATAGCCTGCCCGCATGTAAAACTGCTTTGCGGTAGAGACGATGGTTGAAATAATACCCTTTTGCTTTTTTTCAAGAGGCTCATACAGGGAAAAAATAGCAGAAGAAGAAAGCCCTGCTTCCAAAGTTTTAAAGTAGGACATATAATCCAGTAAAATTAATACAATACCATTTAAAGTATCGCCATAGTAGCGAATCATGATGCTGGGGGTAATAAAGCCCAAAACCATGGCTGCTATTTGATAAAAGGCGGTGGAGGTACTGTTTAAAACAAATAGTTTGCTGCGGGTCATGTATAAGCTCTCTTTACGTTTTAATTTGCCTTCTTTATAGGCTGTGCTTGGCGATTCGCTCACTGGGGGGCGGTGGGATCATATAGTTGGAGCCGAAAAAACCGGTCAGCACATCCTTGTAGGCTTTGGGAACAGGAAGAGATAAATGCTCAAAATCATGGAGAATCAGCTGCCTAAAGGTTTCTTCCTCCCAGTGAATAAATAAATCGTGATAAGCTCCGTTGGCCATAAAAACCTTGCTGCCTTTTTTTGAAGCCTGGCTTAGGCGTTGGTACCAGGCGATTTTCTGCTTTTTTGAAAAAGGTAGGCCCAACAGATGGGTTGTCCTTAAAAATAGCCTTTTGGGCAAAGAAAACGAAGGATACTGGGTATTTTCTTTGAGCATGCCTTGGAGCAGATGGAGCAAAAAAATGTGAATTTTTGATACAAGAGGGCTGTTTGGCAGCCGGTCTAAAATAAAAATATCGCTAAAGGGGCTGCCGGCATCATTTTTAAACCGAATACGGGGAACCCAGGTGTCTTTTAAGTCAAGAACAAGGCCGGGGTTCTTTTCCTTTTCGTAAACAGCTTGAAACCGGGTAAAAGCGGGCCTGGTCATAATAATATCTACATCATCATCCCAGGGAATAAAGCCCCCATGGCGAATAGCCCCAAGGAGAGTGCCGCATACAAGAGAATAGGGGATGTTGTTGTTTTTACATATCCGGTCAATGTCCTCAAGCTGGGTTAAAAGGGCCTGCTGCAAGGGTGATAAAGGGCTCATAGGCTATTCTCCTTTAGGGCAGCTATAATTCGATCGGCAACAGCCTGGCCATCCAAGCCGTAAACCTGGCGCAGGTACTGTTGATCGCCCACCTCTTGGGCATATACATCCTGCATGCCCAAAGGCAGCAGTGCAGCCCTTTGACCCCGAAGGGGGGCCAGTACTTCAGCCACAGCGCCGTACAGGCCGCCAATAAGGGTATGTTCTTCCAGGGTGCAAATAAGGTCGTAAGTTTCGGCCAGGCGGGTCAAGGCGGCGTGATCAATGGGTTTTAAGGTAGGGAAACTATAAAGCCCAGGATCAATGCCCGCTTCAAGCAAAATATTGCGGGCGCTGACCCCTTGGGATAAAATCCCTCCTGCGGTTAAAATACAAACTCTCTTCCCTTCATGCAGGCACAGGCTTTGCCCCAATTTATAATTTTCAATAGGTTTGGTGTGCAGGGTGGGTTCTCCACCCCGGCCCAGGCGCAAATAGCAGGTGCCTGGGTGATTGTACAAAACGGGCATAAGGGCTTTTACTTCTGCCGGATCCCCGGGGGTAAAAATGGTAACCCCAGGTAAGGCCCGCATAATGGCCATGTCTTCCGTAGCGTGGTGGCTCATGCCCAAAGCACCGTAAACAAAGCCGCCGCCTACACAAACCACTTTTACATTGGCATTATGGTAGGCACAGTCGTTTCTAATTTGTTCTAAACAGCGTAAGGTAGGGAAGTTGCCAATGGAATAGGTAAAAACGGTTTTACCGCTTAAAGCCATGCCGGCGGCCATCCCGGTCATGGCTTGTTCAGCAATGCCGGCGTTGATAAACTGGTCAGGGTAGGTTTCCCAAAAGGGGCGAAGCACACCAAAGCCCAAGTCTCCGGTAATGAGCATGAGGTTCGGATCCTTTTGGGCCAGTAGCCCAAGGGCAGCAGTAAAGGCATCTCTCATGGTTTTTGTTCCTCCAGTTCATTTATGGCAGCTGTATATTCTTGCCCTTGAGGGCTTCGGTAATGCCATAAAATGTTGCTTTCCATAAAGGAAATGCCTTTGCCTTTAACCGTGTGGGCAATAATAACCGTTGGTTTTTGGCTGCCTTTAAAGGCTTTTGCCTTTATAAAACCTTCATAAATGGCTTTGTGGTCGTGGCCATCTATTTCAACCACATTCCAACCGAAGGCAGCCCATTTTTGATTAAGGGGATGAAGGGACAGCGTGTTTTCACAAAAGTCAAGGCTTTGCATTTTGTTGTAATCAATCAGGCAAATCAATCCGTCAAGCTGGTACTGGTGGGCAATGAGGGCACTTTCCCACATGGCACCTTCATCGCATTCCCCGTCGCCGCAAACCACATAGGTAAAGTAATCGGCCTTGTTTTTTTGGGCAGCCAAAGCCATACCAATGGCTACCGGCAGCCCGTGCCCCAAGGAACCTGTAGAAAATTCCACTCCCGGCACCCCCTTGTGCGAAACATGGCCCGATAGACGGCTGCCATTTTGGTAATGGGTTTTAAGCTCTTCTGCTGGAAAAAAACCCGTTTCCGCCAGGGCCGCATAAATGGCGGCACCTGCATGGCCCTTGCTTAAAATAAACCGATCTCGGTCAGCTTTAAGGGGGTTTTTAGGGTCCACATTTAAAATGGCGCCGTATAAAACAGCAATCACATCGGCCACAGATAAAATGGAGCCGATGTGGGAGCCTTTAGAAAGCATGGTCATATCAAGGCCATGGCGCTTGATTTTATAGGCCAGATTCTTGGTTTTTTGAAGTGTTTGCTCTAAGGTCATATAATGTTCCCTTCTTATCTGTGTTTGGCGCAGGGTATTTTTATCTTGAAAATAAGGTATGGATTAGTTTTATAAAAACTTTTGAAAGAGTTTGAAAAAACAGCCTTGTATCTACAAGCAGGCTTTGGCTTTTGGCGTATTGAGCCCGGAGAGCATTTTTTTTAGGCAGAATAAAAGCTTCATAATTTTCCTCTGGGTTATGGGATCCTACCTGCTCATCTAAATTAATATAGGCAAGGGAGCTGGCATCGCTAATGCCTGGACGAACCCATAAAATACACTCTTCTTCTTTTGTATAGGCGGTAGTATATTTTAAAAGCTCCGGCCTGGGGCCAATAAAGCTCATCTCTCCTTTTAAAACATTAAACAATTGGGGTAATTCGTCTAACTTTGTTTTGCGTAAAAAGCGGCCGGCTTTGGTGATGCGACTGTCGTTTAAGGCAGTAGTGCCGCTATGCCGGTCAGCCCCTGTGACCATGGTACGGAACTTTAAAATATAAAAGGGCTTATTATGGTAGCCGCCCCGGGGAGCCTGGTATAAAGCAGGTCCTTTGGAGTCAAGGCGTACCCAAAGAGAAATCGGGGCCATTACAGCAAGAGCCAAGGGCAGGGCAGCCAGGGCGAGGAAAAAATCCAGGAGACGCTTGATGACCTTGCTATAAAAAGGATGGGACAAAGGCCCGGACCAGTAGGGCAAAACCGGTAAAGGTATTTTAGCCAAAAACAGCAGGCCTCCTTTATATGATCTAAAATCATCCTAGCATAGGGGAAAACCCTTGTCAATTCAAGGCAGGAATCAACGGACCTGATTAAAATAAAAAGAAGTTAAGTTTGCTAACATAAAAGGAAACCCCAGCATTTGGCCTGGGGTTCAACCGTTTGTAATAAGCTGATTGTGCTTTAAATCAAAAAGTGAAAGCAGGTGATTTTCGCCCTTTAATAGCCGGTACCCATTTCTTTTAAATGGCTGGGAGCCATAAGGCTGCCTTCACCGTGGCGCTTGATGGCCTCTTCCATAATGGCTTTTGTGGCACTTACACCGCAGCGGGAAGCCCCAACAGCCCTGGCGGATAAGACGGTATCCAAATCCCGAATGCCGCCGGAAGCTTTGACCAAAACCTTTGGGGATACGGCCTTGCGCATTAAAACAAGGTCTGGAATGGTGGCGCCGGAGGTGCCGTAGCCCGTGCTTGTTTTTACAAAATCGGCGCCGGCGGCTTCCGAAAGCTGGCAGGCTTTTATTTTTTGTTCATCATTTAAATAGCAGTTTTCTAATATTACTTTTAAAAGAGCGCCTTGCTGGTGGCAAAGGGCTGCAATATCGGCAATTTCTTTTTGCACATAGTCATATTCTCCGGCCAGCATGTGGCCAATGTTAATCACCATATCCAGCTCTTCACAGCCCTGCTTTAAGGCCTGCTCTGCTTCAAAAAGCTTTGCGGTGCTGGTATGGGCCCCATGGGGGAAACCAATAACCGTACACACCTTAACCGGGCTGTTTTTAAGCAGGCTGGCTAAAATCGGCACATCACAGGGGCGGGCGCAAACAGAGGCTGTTTGGTACTCCAGGGCCAACTGGCACCCCGCTTCAATGTCCTTAGGGGTTAAAAAGGGTTGAAGGGTGCTGTGATCCAGCATGGCGGCAATATCTTTAGGCAAAAGGGACATGAAAAAAACCTCCTTTAAGGTTACATCAAGCATGTAATCCATCTACTATCAAAAATTCGACAAAAAAGCAATATTTCCTTTAAAAAACAAATAGAATCGCATAAGCCGCTATTGCAACAAAAGGGGCAAATGTGTACAATGAAGACTAGATTAGAGTGGATATAAGGGGGAAACAGCATGATAGAGTTTGGAACAGGAGGCTGGCGGGCCATTATTGGGGATGTTTTTACAAAAGAAAATGTTCAGCGCCTGACCTTGGCCATTGCCAGAAGAATGCAGGCGGAAGAAGTGGCAACCAAAGGTTTTTGCGTTGGTTACGACAGGCGTTTTTTATCCCGCCAGGCTGCAGAGTGGGCCAGCGAAGTTATGGCGGCAGAAGGGATACACGTTTACCTAATCAACCGGGAGGCCCCCACACCGCTGATAATGTTTACCGTACAGCAATACAATCTTCCCTACGGCATGGCCATTACTGCAAGCCATAACCCCGCCTTATATAACGGAGTAAAACTTTTTACCAAGGGAGGGAAGGACGCCAACGAAGTGGTTACCGGCCAGCTTCAGGCAGCCTGCGCCACCATCGAAAAAGAGGAGATTAAAACCATTGGTTATCAGCATGCCTTGCGCAAAGGCCTGGTTGAAGAAATAAACCCCCAGAATTTATATATCGACACCATCATCCGGGGCATTAACATGGATGCCATTCGCTCCCGAAACCTCCGTGTAATTTTAGACCCTATGTATGGGGTAAGCAAAACTTCTTTACAAACCATTTTGCTAACGGCCCGCTGTGATGTAGATGTGATTCATGAGCGGCATGACACCCTTTTTGGCGGCCGGTTGCCCGCCCCTAATGTGGAAACTCTCGGGGCTTTAAGGGCTGCGGTTTTAGAAAGCAAAGCCGATATTGGCATTGCCACAGACGGAGATGCTGACCGAATTGGCATTATTGACGATAAGGGGCAGTTTATCCACCCCAACGAAATTCTAGTGCTTTTGTACTATTATTTGTTGCGTTACAAAGGCTGGAAAGGGCCTGCTGTGCGCAACATTGCCACCACCCACATGCTGGATAAGGTGGCTGCCGCCTTTGGGGAAGAGTGCTTTGAAGTACCTGTTGGTTTTAAGCATATCTCTGCCGCTATGGAAGAACATAACGCCATTATTGGGGGCGAATCTTCGGGGGGGCTAACCGTGCGGGGCCATATACAGGGGAAGGACGGCATTTATGCTGCCACCCTTTTAGTAGAGATGATGGCCGTAACAGGTGAAAAACTGAGCAATATTGTAAATAACTTATATAAAACCTTTGGCCAAACGTATATGGCAGAGTTTGACTGGCCCTTTGAGCCGGAAGAAAAAGAAAAGCTGAACAAATTGCTGATGGTTGATAAGGCGCTGCCCGAATTCCCCATTCAAGTTGACCATGTATCGTATCTGGACGGCTGTAAGGTATACTTTGAAAACGGTGGCTGGATTATTGCTAGGTTCAGCGGTACAGAACCCCGCATTCGTGTTTTTTGTGAAATGGAAACCCAAAGCCAGGCCCTGGACATAGCCAAAATCATGGCGGACTTTTTAGGCCTGGATGTGGAACAGGCTTAATATAAAGGCCCAGGGTGTCGATAAAGTCGACACCCTGAAAGGCTCTTGTTAAAACAAGGGCCTTTTTTGAATGCCTGCATAAAATCTGATTGTTTACAAGGTCAAGTCTTTTAACATCAATATTTCATCAAGGAATTTTCCGTTCTTTAGGCGAATGGCTTTTGGGTGCTGGCCGTATTGTATAAAACCGCATTTTTCGTATAGGGCCCGGGCCCCTTTGTTGCCTTCAATGTATTCCAGTTCCATCTGGATAATGCCAATTTCCTTGGCCTTTTGGCAAAGGTGATTAATCATGTGGGTGCCCAGGCCCAAACCCCAGAACTTTTGGTCTACGCTGATGGCCAAACTGGCCCGGTGGCGGGTTTTAATGAGGGAATTTGCAGAAAAAGAAGCCATAGAAGCAATTTCACCATCAATAAACGCTAAAAGCATCAGTGTTTGGGGGCTGCGGCTAAAATGCTCAAATAAGGTTTCCTCCTCCTGCACGGTTATACTTACTTCTTCGGGGTAGCGCAGCAAATAAGGGATTTGGCCGCAAACAGCTTTAAAATAGGCAAGGCCTTTTGCAGCATCTTCTTTTTGAGGGCTGCGGAGAATACAGGGGGTTTGGTTTTTTAGTATTACCCTTTGCTCGGTAAAGTTCATGGCAATCCCTCCAGCTTTTTGTTGATTGTAAGGCAGCAGGGGCAGTAAGTCAACAAGTAAATGTAACAAAATTAAAAAAGGGAAGAATTTGAAGTTACCTTTCGTTTATTTAGTAATTACACAAATTTATTTATAACTTTTGGAAAGGAGCAGCAGCATGAAAATAAAAATGACTTTACCCATAACCCTTGTGCTGATTTTGATTACCACCTTCGTTTTTGCAGCCCCTGGAGATGAAACCCTGTTTAGCCAAGCTCAAACCCAAAGCCTTTTAGGCAAAGAGGCAGTAGTTAAAGATACAGCCTTTGACGGGCAGCAACTCTACATTCTTTTTCAAACGGGGGTATATGTTCAAACCCCGGGCAGCGGCCAGGAGCCAACCCTCCTTTGCCCCCTTTTTGCCCAAGAGCGGGAAGGGGATTTAAACTATAACACCTTTGATGAGGCCAAAGGCGCCCTTGGGGAAGAGGCCCGCTGGCTGATGCACCATTTGTTTATTTGGCAGGGCAATGTGTATGGGCTGAACCAGTTAACAGGGGAGGCCTTTATGATAAACAAGGAAAGGGGCGAAGTTGATAAAACCCAGCCCCTTCAGTTAAACTGGGTGCCCCCTGTGGTATCTGAAAGTGATAATGGTAAAATTGCCTATAAAGTGCAAGAAACAGTAGGCAACCAGCTGCTCATCCTTTCAACCACCAGCTACCTTATTGAATACCCAAAGGATGAGCTGCTGTCTATCGATTTAGCAACAGGCAGCCAAACAACCTACCCTGTGGACCATGTAAAAAGAGCCTTCGGTTACGATGAAGGGCAGCTATTATTGGTTATACATGATGAAGAAAATGATTACGACCCTAACACTAACCAGCCCATCAATCCCAAGGTAATGGTTTTTACCCTGGCAGATCAAAGCCTTGCACCCTTTGGGGAGCTGTTAGCGCCCTACAATTGCGGCGTAGCCTATAACCCGGGAGAAAAAGCCGTATACTACACCAGCAGTAACAAAATATATAAAACAGGCCAGGGCCAGCAGGAAGAAATGGGCTACATCAATATCCAGCAGGGGGATTTGCGGGGCAGGGGCTGGGTAACAGATGGGCAGTATTACATCGGGGAAGATTTACAGGGCCTTGTGGTTAAAAACATTGACCCCCAGCAGCAAACAGGCCAAAACTTGCGCATTTATGGGGGAAGGGAGCCCAGCCCTTCCTTTATGGCTAAATACCCCGATGTTCCGGTGGTGATGACCGGCAGGGAGGAAGAGAAATATTTAACCTGGGATGAATTGGCCAGGGCCATACAAACAGGCGCAGCCATGTCGGATGTTTATACTATTTTTAGTAATGTGATGGAGTTTAGGCCTGTTATGAAAAAAGAATATGCTTACCCTTTAGCACAAAACGATACCATTATGCAGCAAATTCATGCCATGTACCCTTATATGCAAAAAGCATTAACCCATGAAGGGGTGGCCTTTGGCATACCACTAGAACCGCGAGCCATAATTATGTTTGGTTTTCACCCGCAAAACTGGGGCGAATCAGGCCTGCCGCCGGAAGAAATGCCCACGACCTATGAGGAATTTATGAATTTTTACCAGCGCTGGCAGCAGGGGCTGCAGCACCAATACCCTGACTATGCTTTTTTTGAAGGCCCCTGTACCCAAAATGATTTAATATGGCGCATTGTGGAGGACTATATATCCTACTGCCAGCGGGAGGGGAGCGGGATCAATTTTGATACCCCCTTGTTCAGGCGCTTGCTTGAACGGGTGTGGGAGCTGGACATGCCCAGAGACCTGGATGAGTTTGACCGGATGGGTATTATGGATACAATACGAGATAAAAAACCCCTGTTTTTATGGCACGGTAACAACAGGGATGGGCACAGTAAGCCCCTTATTTTGGCCTTGGAAGAAGGAAAAATTCCTACAGTACGGGTTGTTATGGATATTGTCTTTGTGAATCCCCTAAGCGAAAACAAACAGATGGCCATGGCCTATTTAGAAGAGATGATGAGCACCTACTCCCCTAAGGAACAGCTGTATTTTTATCCAAGTGCAAATCATCCCGTAAAAAGTGATGAGGCAAATGAAGGGCTAACAGCACTGGAAGAAGAACTTTTAAGGCTTGAACAGCTGCTAAATACGGCGGAAGAAGCGGAAAAGGCCCCTTTAAACGAGCAAATGCAAATTTTAACCCGGCAAATTACAGAGCAAGCAGGGGAAGGCTACTGGGAAATGAGCCCAGATGATGTAAAAGAGTTCGAATGGCTGCTGCCCACCCTGTATATATCGGAGAAAAATGTTACCTACACTCCGAAAGAGGATGACAATATTAATAGGCTGGTTGATGATTATATTAACAACGCCATTTCTTTGGATCAGCTGATTCAAGAAGCCGACAGGCGCATTGAAATGATGGAACTGGAAAGCCAGTAACCGGGTTTTTTAGGCAAAAGGCTGAAAAGAGTTGACAAAACTTTAAAAGTTGATAGAATGAATAGGAATAAAATCTCCCGCCGGGGATAAACATTGTGATATAGGCCTGTGTTTCACAACACGGGCCTTTTTTATATGTTTGTCCGGCCATTGGAAAAAGTAAAAAAGGAAAGGACAGGTGTTTAACATGAACAAGGTAGCCATCCGTAAAGAAATCATCAAATATGCCGGCCCTGGAATTTTGGGCCTGGTCGCCAATTCCCTGTACATTGTGGTAGACGGGGTATTTGTGGCTAAAATGCTGGGGGCCAACTCCCTGGCAGCGGTAACCGCCGTGGTGCCGGTGG
>CAYFQH010000036.1:0-19480 GCA_964345215.1 uncultured Oscillospiraceae bacterium
AACAAGCACAAAACTAATGGTTGATGGAATATACCCATGGCTGTTGCCACGGAATTGACCTGCCTAAATACCGTTTATAACGAAAACTTTTATGATATGTACCTGGCCTATGCTTACAAAATTGAACCCCGTTTCCTCTCCTACTACGCCCTGCACAGCGACCTAAAACAGTTGACTATTTTTACAGATTCTGATTTGTACCCCTCTTCAACTTATGTGGCGACCCTTGCCGGCCTGCAGCAAATGCCCCTGTATGAGAAAATTGAAAACAGTTTTCAGCCCCACTGGGTCGTGGAAGAGCACACAGCAAAAAAAGGCGAAAAAGAAGGAAAAAAATTGCTCAGCGTAAGGCGCATGATGTCAAGCCCAAAGTATCCGGCAATCAACTATCTTTATATGGAAGTTGACTATGATGCTTTTTTTGCTCCTTTTGCCCATATTATTCCCCGCCAGTATGGCATAGCAGTTAAAAATACCCAGGGAGAGGTTCTTTTTACCAACGATTACTTTGACCAAGGGTTTTTGGATTTTACTAACGGGAACAAAGAAGCGTACGTAAGCCTATCCACGACCTATGAACTGGGTGAAGTACAGTTTTTTTGCCCAAAAAGCGAAATTTTTGCGGGCATCCGCAATGTATTGCGCTTTACCCTCTTCGGTTTTTGGCTGATGCTGATTATTTTAGGTGCGCTGGGCTTTATCCTGTCGGCCATGCTGGTAAAGCCCATTGAAAAACTTACAAAAAATATGCTGGAGGTTGAAGAAGGCGAGTTGGAAGTAACCGTATCAACCACCCGAAAGGATGAGGTAGGGCTGCTAATTCAAGGTTTTGGCCACATGATTGCACGGCTAAAGCATTTAATTGAGGTCGTTTATACAACCCAGCTTGAAAAAAAGGAGTATGAACTAAAACTCCTCTACGCCCAGATCAATCCTCATTTTTTATATAACGTTTTATCGTTAATCAACAGTCAGGCCATCATGAACGGCCAGGAGGACATCAGCCGGTTAGCCCTTTTGATTACCACCTTTTACCGCACCTCCCTCAACCATGGAAAAGACGAAATCACCATCGAGGAAGAACTAAAAAATATTGTTTCGTACGTAAAAATTCAACAGAGCTTACACCAAGACACCTTTGATTTTTCAATTGAAACAGACCCTGCCTTGGCCCCTATGCTCATCCCCCATTTTATATTACAGCCCCTTGTTGAAAACGCCATTGAACACGGTCTTCTGCATTCACAAAAAGAAAGCAAATACTTGAAAATCACCTTGTCGTCCAGAGGTTCCCGCCTTGTTTTTACCATTAGCGATAACGGCACGGGCATCGATCAGGAAGAATTAAAAAATCTTCTTACACAAAAGGGCAAGGGCTATGGTTTAACCAACATCAACAAACGCCTGGCCTTGGTTTACGGAAAGGCCTATTTAATACAAATACGGAGCAAGCCGGGAAAAGGCACCAGCATATCGTTGTTTTTGCCAAAGGCCTTTCCAAAGGAAGCGGATACCGTATAGTAGGTTTTGAGCTTATTTTTTCCTTGTGCTTTTTTAGGCCTCCGCTTTTCTTGACAAGACATATCAGCCTCATTATAATAAGCACAATTTGAATAAACTGGGCAAAGGCAGCACCCAATGGGCATGCACCTTTCAAAATACTTGATGCGCAGTTTGTAAATAAAAAGGAGTGCTTCGCTTATGTTAGCCATTGAACGACTTCCAGCCCTGCCCCTGATTGCAAACGATCCGTACTTTTCTATTTGGATGCCTGCCGATACCGTAACCGACGCTGACAGTGCTCACTGGAGCGGCCCTAAAAAGCAGTTAAGGGGAACCATTGCCATTGATGGAGAGGTTCTGCGTTTTTTGGGCAGTGGTACTCAGCCTGCTATGCAGCTGGTTGGTCAGCAGGTTACACCTACCAAAACAATCATTACCTTTAAGGAAAAAGGCATTCTTTTAAGGGTTACATTCTGGTCTCCTGCCTTACCGGAGGATTTGGACACCCTGTCCACCCCCATTACCTTTATCGATTTTAAGCTAACATCCGCCGATCAAAAAAAACACCAAGTGGAAATAAACTTTTCTGCCTCCACCCGCCTTTGTTACGATGGAGATACTAAACCTGAATTATGGGTTCAATGTTATAAACAAGAAGGCCTTTCCTTTGCTTTTGCCGGACAACGGCGGCAAAACATCTTAAATCACTCTGCCGATCATATTACCATCGACTGGGGATATTTATACCTGGCCGCCGCCCAAGGCAGCATTACCGGGGATCAACAAGCCCTTTGCTACAATTGGAAAAAGGAAATTGTCCCTGAAGGCCAGGAAAACCACCATATTCAAATTGCTTATGATGATATTGCCTCTATTTTATACTTCGGCACCCCCTGTAAGGCCTGGTATACACGGGGCGGCAAAACTCTTCCCCAGGCCATGGTTGATTTTGAACACCATTATGAAGGGTTGATGCAAGCCTGCAGCCGGCTGGATGAGATGATTCTTGATGAAGCAGACCATATTGGCGGTAAAAATTACCAAATTCTTGTAAGTGCCGCCTGGCGCCATACCCTTGCCGCCCATAAGCTGATTGCTACCCCAAAAGGGGACTGTGCCTGGATTTCTAAGGAAAACGACTCTAACGGGTGCATGTGTACCGTCGACATCAGTTACCCCTCCTCCCCCTTGTTTTTAAAATACCAGCCTCAGCTGGTCAATGCCATGTGCCGCCCGGTGCTGGAATTTGCCTCCATGCCTGTATGGAACGGAGACTTTGCTCCCCATGATATTGGCCGCTATCCCATTGCCAATGGCCAAATGTATGCTGCCAGAATACCCGATGAAAAAATCAAAGAAGCAGACGTGACACCACCTTTTTACCTGTACCCAAAAAACAATACTATTTATGATATCCGGTATCAAATGCCCGTGGAGGAGTGCGGCAATATGCTGATTATGCTGACCGCCGCCGCGCAAATGACCGGGGATCCTTCTCTGGTTAAAGCCTACAGGCCTGTGCTGGCCAAGTGGGTACAGTATTTAGAAAAGTATGGCGAAGATCCGGGAGAACAGCTGTGCACCGACGACTTTGCCGGCCATCTGGCCCACAACGTAAACCTGTCGGCAAAGGCTCTGGTGGGCATTGCCTGCTACGGTAAGCTTATTGAGCTGTTGGGCGAGGACGGGAGCCCCTATTTTGAAAAAGCCAAAGCCATGGCCAAAAGTTGGTATGAGCGCAGCTATCAAAAGGATGGCTATACAAGCCTTACTTTTGAAGGAATAGGATGGAGCCAGAAATATAACCTGGTATGGGATATTGTTTTGGGCCTGGGCCTCTTTCCCGCTGATTTTTACAAAGAGGAAACCCAAAGTTATTTAAACCGCCAAAACACCTACGGCCTGCCTTTAGATTCACGCAAAACCTATACAAAATCCGACTGGATTTTATGGAGTGCCACAATGGCCCAAGATAAAGAAACCTTTAATAAACTCATCGAACCCCTTGTTGCTTATTTAAGAGAAACCCCTTCCAGGGTAGCTTTTTCCGACTGGTATGACACCGTTACCGGAAAGTATGAACATTTTATCGCCCGCAGTGTACAAGGAGGGCTTTTTATGCCCATGCTGCGCAAGGATTGGCAAATATAACCTTGTTTTTTCCTTGATACCAAAAATGCCTCGACAAGATTGTCGGATGATTGATTAGAAGGTTTGCATACTCTACAAGTAAAATGTTTCTTATGAATACAGCCCTTATAAAACATAGCATTTTTGCATAAAGATGTGCCTTTTTGCCTGACAAAGCTGTTTTTGCTCTGGTTTTTCCTCCATTTATGCATTGCCTTCCTAATCACCTTATGCTATAATTCGTAGGAGATAGTAGGTCTGCTTTTATAAAAAAGGCAGGCAGTTTAAAAGTTCATAAATGAAAGGAATGTATTACATGAAAAAATTACTATCATTCATCCTTATTCTATCCCTTGCCCTAACCCTGGTGGCTCCTGCCGCTTTTGGCGAAGAAAGCGTTGAAGCTATTATTGCCCAGGCTCAAAACATGACCAACGAAGAGCTTTATCAAAAAGCCATTGAAGAGTCTAACGGCAAAGAAATGTACGGCATCGGCAACTCCAGCCGCGGCGCCTCTGCCGGGGAAAGCTTTGTTGCCATGCTAAAAGAAATGGACGCATCCTACACTGGTACCATTAACTGGTCTCAGCCTAAAAACAACTCTATCTTCACCGCTTTAAATGCTGACATTAAAAGCGCCAACCCCACCTATTCCATGACCCTGATTCAAGACGGCAACCAAATTCAAAGCAAAATGGTTGCAACAGGGAACCTGCTCAACTACATTCCCAAAGAATGGGCCGAAGCCGAAGGGGTAAATATTGAACTGGATGGAAACCCCTTGGCCCTGCAAACCCTGAACAAGGTGTTTATGTATAATGATACTGACGGCACTACCTTTAAAAATGCCTGGGAATTTGTTGCCCAGGGCCAAGCCCCCTTATTCATGGGCGTAAACTCCGAGTTGGTTGGCAAAAACTTTTTATACATGCTTACTTATGAAAAATATGCCAACTATATGAAGGATGCCTTTGACAAGTTAAGTGACGAGCAAAAGGCCTACTTCCAGCCCACGATTGACGAAATGGCAGCCGAAGCCGAAGCCCTTGGCCTGGAAGCTGAGAACGCTAATTACTCCTTGGCCTGGATTAAGCTTTGGAGTGCCCAGTACAACGAGCAAACTGACGACGGCCCCATCTCCAACACCCTGGTAAACGCCTCTGCTGCGGGCCAATCAGGCCTTTTGGTTTATTCCAAACTGCGCTCCGTTGAAGAATCTTCCGAAGTTTCTGTAAACAACATAAAAGTGGCCGCATACCAGGAAGGTTACGAAGGCATTGGTGGTTTTGCTTATAAGCACTACCTGCAAGTGGTTAAAACCGCTCCCCTGCCCTGGACAGCCTGTGCCTTTATTGCTTACATGACCACCACTGTTGACGGCTTTGCCGCTTGGGGCAAAGACTTTGGCGGCTACAGCGCCAATCCCAACATCAACCAGGACCACTCCAAAGATGGTTACGTAGACGGCGAAAACAAGTTTGATGCCAAAAACGACCGGGGCTACGAATGGTGGATGTCTGAAGAAGGCGGCCAGATCGTTTTAGAAGATCCAGTGTACTGCTCCCAGGTTTCTTTAGACCTTGGTGACTGGATTGATATGATTATTGGTGACAAGTAATAATATAAGCCATAAGAATCAGCAGGGGCATAGAAATATGCCCCTGTGCTGATTATAAAGGAGTAATGATCATGAGCCAAAAAGCCTTGCAAAGGCCAAGCAAAGGAAGAATATTGCTCAATCGGTTTCTGACCTACATCAGAAAACCTGAAAATGCAATTTTATTGCTGCTTGGTGTTGTATTAACCTTTACAACCATCTTCCCCATGGTGTCCATTGCCATTGATACCATTACCGTGCATCCGGGTACGGTAGACTCTTTGCGCACAGGATTAGACGAAGGATACACCGCCTACAACTGGCTAGACCTGTTTACAGGGCGGAGAAGCCGGATTGACCTGTGGGTACCCTTGTGGAACGCTATTGTGCTTGCGGCCATGTCCTGCGTAGGGGCCATTGCCTATGGCGGCTTTTTTGCCTTTTTGGTTACTCGCACCAACATGAAGTTTAAAAAGTACTTAAGCTCCATCTTCATTTTTCCCTATATTATGCCCCAATGGACCTTGGCTGTCATTTGGCAAAACCTCTTTAACAGTCAGGCAGTAACCGGTACGTCCAATGGGCTTTTTTCATCTTTGTTTAATATTAATATGCCCCTGTGGTGGTGTAAGGGCATGTTCCCCAGTATTGTGGTTTTATCCCTCCACTATGCCCCTTTTGCTTATATTTTAATCGGGGGTATCTTCCGCAACATGGATGCCAACCTGGAAGAAGCAGCCACCATTTTAAACACCCCTCGGTGGAAAACCTTTACCCGCATTACCCTGCCCATGGTCAAGCCTGCTATTTTAAGCACCATTTTGCTGGTGTTCAGCAGCTCCATGGGGTCCTATCCGGTACCTCATTACATGAATTTAACTACCTTAACCACAAAATACCTGACCTTGTCTGGGGATCGAATTGGTCAGGCCAGTATTTTGGCTATTATTATGATCTTCTTTGGGGTAGCCATTTTAATGATTAACCAGCGAACAACCAGCGGCCGAAAAAGTTATACTACCGTTACAGGTAAATCCGGCCAAACCAGTGTTGCCAACTTGGGTAAGTTCGGCAAATATGCCATTGCCATTGTGTTTATTCTTTTAACCCTTGCAACCAGCATTTTGCCCATTATTATGTTTGCTACTGAAACCTTTTTGCCCAACCCCGGTGATTACAGCTTTTTAACCAAGGGAGGGTTAAGCGATTTAACCTTAAAGTGGTGGACCACCTCAGAAAACATTACGGAAAGCGGCATGTACGGCCAGCTTGGTATTTTGCACAACACAAAAATATGGGGGGCCTTTAGAGGAACCATTATTGTTGCTGTGTGCTGCGCTTTAGCTGCCGGCACAATTGGCACATTGGTTGGCTACAGTGTAAGCAAAAACCGCCGGGGCAAGTGGGCTTCCTATGTGAACAACATGGCCTTTTTGCCTTACCTGATGCCCTCTTTGGCCGTTGGTGTTGCCTTTTTTATCCTGGGCTCCTCCATGGGCCTTTACGACACCTATTTGCTGCTCATCCTTGCAGGTACAGTAAAGTATATACCTTTTGCCAGCCGCAGTGCTCTCAACTCCATGATGCAGCTGAGCAACCAAATTGAAGAGGCCGCCATTATACAAGACATACCCTGGTGGAAACGGATGACGAAAATTATTATTCCCATCCAAAAAACATCCATCATCAGCGGGTTTTTACTCCCCTTCATTACTGCCGTACGCGAGCTGACCTTATTTATGCTCCTTTGTACCCAGGGGCGAATATTAACCACCATGCTCAACTACTTTGATGAAATGGGCCTGTTCGCTTTTTCCAGCGGAATTAACCTGCTGTTGATTGTTTTTGTACTGATCTGCAATGCTTTAATTAATAAAATTACCGGCGCCAGTTTAGACGCAGGCATAGGAGGAGAATAGAATGGCTGAAATTGTATTAACCAACATCACCAAGCGCTGGGGGCACTTTTACGGGGTAGACAATATTAACCTGGCCATTGACAATAATTCATTCGTAACCCTGCTGGGTCCTTCCGGCTGCGGAAAAACCACTATTTTACGCATGATTGCAGGCCTCGAAACTCCCACCACAGGCAGAATTACCATTGATGACGAGGTAATGTTTGACAGTGAGCTGGGCATTAACATTCCCCCAAATAAACGGAAGGTAGGGTTTTTATTTCAAAACTACGCCCTGTGGCCCAACATGACCGTGTACGACAATATTTCCTTTGGCCTGGCAAACATTAAAGAGCCTATGGATGATATTGATTATGAAGCCGCCACCACAGCCCAAATGATTAAAGCCTTTAGCCGCCCGGGGGACTTTATCCGAATTTTGCAGGAGGCCTTTAATAAAAAGGGTAAATTTGAGGGAGAGAAAGCCCAGCTCCTTTTAATCGACGCCTATGACCTTTCTATTTATACGGCTAAAAAACTGTTGGATTATGGCATTCAAAACATCGGCACACAAAAGGAAAAGGAAGAAAAAGCCGCCCAAATTCGTGAAAGCTTAAAGGATAAATTAGAAGAGATTAAGAAAAACCACGAACGCAATGGAAATGCCTTGAGCGACACCTTCCAGATTACCACAAAGGGAAAGGTCAAAAGAACCGAAAGAAAGCTTAAAAAAGAAGAAATTGACCTGACCGTACGCAGGGTTGGCCGTATTGTAAAAATAGGCATGTTTATGGACCGGTATCCCAGCGAGCTTTCCGGCGGCCAGCAGCAGCGGGTTGCTATTGCCCGTACCCTGGCCCCCAACCCCAAAGTGCTGTTTATGGATGAGCCCTTGTCGAACCTGGATGCCAAGCTCCGCCTGGAGATGCGTTCGGAGCTTCAGCGGCTGCACCACGAAACGGGCAGCACCTTTGTATACGTTACCCACGACCAGATGGAAGCCATGACCCTGGCTACCAAAATTTGCCTGCTGGATAACGGGGTTCTCCAACAGTATGACCCGCCTTTAACCGTATATAACCAGCCCAAAAATCAATTTGTGGCAGACTTTGTTGGCAACCCGGCCATTAATTTTATTGAAGGCATTGGCAAGCAATTAAGCGGCGGCGAAATGGAACTGGATGTTTTAGGGGATAAGAAAATTCATTTTTCTCCCAATGAACCCCTGGATGTTGACCGCTGGCTTGAACAGGAACAACAGGAAAAAGAAGCGGCAGCCCAGCACCAGCTGGAGCTTAGCAAAATGAAAAACCATGTGGAAAAAACAAACAAAGATACCTTGTTTAAATACAGCGTATCTAAGGTGAATGAAGTCGTTTTTGACGATTTGGAGGAAGAATTTCATCCAAACTTTGTTCTTGGCGTTCGCCCTGAGTTTATTGAAGTAACAGACCAAGGGGCCTTTGAGGGTGAGGTCTTCAGCGCCATGCCCACAGGCATGGAAACCACCCTTAAAATTAAAATTGGGAACTTTTTGCTGACCGGTGTTGTTTTTGGCGGTGTTTTGTACACCATTGGCGATCGTATTCGCTTCAACTTCCACGGAGACAACGCCATGCTCTTTGATAAGCAAAGCGGAAAGCTCATGACCCTTGGAAGCCTTAAGCAAGTATAACTTTTCTTTTTTCTCTTTCTTTATTCCACTTAAATCTTTTTAAATTTTTTAAATAAGGTAATATTGGGTAGTAAAGCTAAATTCATTATTTAAAATTGCCAATATTTATCTGCTTGCCAAAAAGAGACAAAAAATCACAACCTCGTGCCGTGATTTTTTGTCTCTTTTTTTTTATACTAAAGTCACAAGGATGATTTTGTTATTACAAGTAGGAAGGTGGCAATATGGGAAAAGGTTCTTTATCTTCTATCCGTCAAAGGGGCCATCAAAAAACATTTTTGTTATTGACCATGGTTGCCCCCGGTGCCCTTTGGCTTTTACTTTTACGTTACTTGCCCATGTTTGGCATTGTGCTTGCTTTTAAAAACTACCGGGCCTTTAAACCCAATACTTTTTGGAACAATATTGTAAAAAGCGAATGGGTAGGCCTAAAAAATTTCGAATTTTTGTTTCGTAGCCCCGACACTTGGACAATGATCCGAAACACCTTGGCATACAACATTGTTTTTATTGCTTTAGGCCTTATAATCGCTGTAACCTTTGCCGTTATGCTAAGTGAACTCACCGGCCGCTTTGCCGCCAAAACCTACCAAACCCTCATGTTCTTCCCTTACTTTTTAAGCTGGGTGGTTGTAAGCTATTTTGTTTTGGCTTTTTTAGATGCTACCAGCGGCATGATTCCCAATATGCAAAAAGCAGCTGGGGTACAGGTCATTAACTGGTACCACGAGCCTAAATACTGGCCTTATATTTTAACCGGTTCCAACCTATGGAAAAACGTTGGCTATTCAACGGTTTTATACCTTGCAGCCATTACAGGTATCGACACAACCCAGTACGAGGCCGCCGCTGTAGACGGAGCCACCAAGTGGCAGCAAATACGCCACGTGCTTTTACCTAACCTCAGGCCCATGATTACCATTTTGCTGATTATGAATGTGGGCAAAATTTTTAATGCCGACTTTGGGCTTTTTTATAACGTGCCCCAAAACTCCGGCTCTCTTCACTCGGTTACTCAAGTTATCGACACTTATGTGTACCGGGCCTACATGAACTCGGGTGATGTGGGCATGAGCTCGGCAGCAGGGCTTTTACAAAATGTGATCGGCTTTTTCTGTATCCTTGGGGCAAATGGGCTGGTACGCAAAATTGACCCTGACAGCAGCCTTTTTTAAAACCAGGAGGTCAAGCATTTATGATTTTATCTCAAAAAAAACCCCGCCCTCACAAAGGCCGGCTAAACCGTATCAGCCGTCCTACAGAGGCTCTGTTTCACATCATCTTAGGCTTATTCGCCATTCTTTGTATCGTTCCTTTTATTTTTGTTATCATCATCTCCTTCTCCTCAGAGGATAGTATCCGCCACATCGGCTATTCCTTTGTGCCCCTCAGCTGGTCTACCGAAGCTTTTCAATACGTTTTCCGCCTGGGCGATGCCCTGTGGCGCTCCTACTTTAACAGCTTTTTCATCACCATTGTGGGTACCTTTTTAAGTGTTTTGATTACCTTTTTATACGCCTATCCCCTTTATCGACGAGATTTTCGCTTCAGGCAGTTTTTTAACATCTTCAGCTTTTTTACCATGATTTTTGGCGGCGGCCTGGTGCCTACCTACATTATTACAAAAAATGTGCTGGGCCTTAGCGAAAGCTATGCGGCCCTGATTATTCCCATGCTTCTTAGCCCTTTTAACGTTATTATTATGCGCACCTTCTTGCAAACCTCTGTGCCTACGGAATTAATCGAGGCGGCCACCATTGACGGCAGCGGCGAATACAACACCCTTTTTCGCATTGTTTTGCCTGTAGTAAAACCCGGAGTGGCCACCATTAGCCTTTTAACTGCCCTGGCCTACTGGAATGAGTGGTTTTTAGCCCTGTTATACATCCGCACCAATACCAAAGTGATTCCCCTTCAATACCTTTTGATGAAAATGCAGCGCAACGCCGACTTTTTGGCCAAAAACAGCCACATGTTGGGGGTGGATGCGGCAAGAGCCGCTGTAAACCTTCCTTCTCAGTCCCTTAAAATGGCCCTGGTGGTGCTGATTGTTATCCCCATTGCCTGTGCATACCCCTTCTTTCAGCGCTATGTGGTAGCTGGGCTGACCATTGGGTCGGTCAAGGGCTAAACTTATACAAAACGGCAGTAAGCCGTTCATAATAAAAGGAGGATTCTTCATGAAAAAACTATTATCTCTAATCATGGTTCTGGCTATGGCCTTAGGCCTTACCACCTTTGCCCAAGGAGAGGCAGCCTTGGAACCGGTAGAACTGACCATTATGTTTCATGGCAGCAATGTAACCGACGACACCGACGTAATGGAGAAAGTAAACGCTTATCTGGGCGAGAAAATCAACGCCAGCCTGAAGGTGATTTGGGGCACCTGGGGTGACTTTGACGAGAGCGCTACCATGAGCTTGAACGCCGGGGACCCGATTGACATGTACTTCACCTGCTCCTGGTCACAAAACGAGTACAATACCTATGCCCGCAAAGGCATGTGGGTTCGCTTAGACGATGAAGAGAACAACCTGATTGAAAAATATGCCACCGACCTCTGGGCCCTGCTTCCTCAAGTGCTTACCGAGGGAGCCCGGATTGAAGGCAGCGACGGCTATGGTACTTACGCTGTACCAGGCTATAAAGACATTGCAACCCAAAATTGCTGGGACATTAATATGGACATGCTAACCAAATACGGCTACACCCTGGACGACATTAAAAACACTGACTATTACGGCTTTGGCGATATTATGAAAACCGTAAAAGAAGGCGAAGGAGACAGCTTTTACCCCTTGCTGGTAGAACCCATGGTGCTTGAGCGGATGGTTACCAACTCCATTATCGTTGCCGGCGACAGCGGCAGCACCAACCTGTTAAGCTACTATATGAACCCTGTGAACACCGCTGAAATGGGTACCTACGGCAATGTGATGCTCAACAAGTTTGCCACCGACGAATATAAAAAATTTGTAGAAAAAACCCGTGAATACTACCTGGCCGGCTACATTGATCCCAGCTTGGCTGTTGCCGAAACATCCAACGATACCAGAACCAATAAGCAGCTTTCCGGCCAATACTTAATCGGCACCCAAAGCTATGCCTTAGGCTATGAACTGCAAGCCTCTCAAGAGCGAAACATCCACGTGGAAATGGTTCCCTGCACCCCTCCTTACGTAGATACCACCAGTTCCCAGGGTGCTATGATAGCCATCTCCACCGCCTCCCAAAACCCTGAAAGGGCCATGATGTTCCTAAACCTTTTAAACACCGACCCTTATTTGATGACCCTGCTTAACTACGGCGTAGAAGGAGTACACTACACCTTAAACGCCGATGGCCTGCTGGAATTTACCGAAAAACGCCAGGACTTCCAGCCCTGGACAAACGGCATGGGCAACATTACCCTTTTACCCGAAACAGTAGATCAGGGCAAAGGCTGGTGGGATACCTTTAAGGCCTACTACGGTGAAGCCCATAAAATTCCCATTATCGGCTATACTTTTGATGCAACCAACGTATCCGTAGAAACGGCTGCTTTGGCCAACGTTGCTTCCGAATATGCTTTGGCCCTTGATAGCGGCGCTGTTGACCCAGCTGAAAAGCTGCCTGAATTTTTAGAAAAATTAGATGCTGCCGGCATGGAAGCTTATTTAAATGAGGCCAGCACCCAGCTGGAAGCTTTTTTAGCAGCCCAAGGAGAGTAACAAAAAGAGATAAGGAAAAAATGTAGGGCAACTGTTTTTCCTGCGCCTGCCGGAATTTTCCGCAGGCGCTTATTTTATGCTATAATAAGGCAACCAACAATAACATGAGGGGGAATTGCCGATGCGGTTCTTTAAGCATCTTGGCACCTTGCGTTCTTTGCTGTTAATCATTGTGCTTTTGTGCTGGCTTTTGCCTACCCTGATTTTAGGCCTGTTTATGGGTACGCGTATTTCTGTTACCCTGCAGGAAAAAACCCAGTCGGCGCTGCGCTCTCAAATTGAGCATGGTAAAAATGCCGCTGCCCGCAATATTGAAGCCGTTACCGCCCTTGCCCGCAACGTGGTTTACGATAACGAGGTCTACTCTGCTTTCCAGGCCCATCAAGAAGATAAAACATCTTACGAAACCTCTTTTCGCATCATCCGGGGTTATTTGGATCAAAAGTTCAGCCGGGAGCCTCACTGTACCTTTGCCCTATTTTTACCCCTTGGGGATCGAAGCAGCGGTATTTACACCACAAAGGGCTATGATTTGGCCCTTCGTTTTATACAGCAAGACCGCCCTCCCGTGAAGGCCTTGCTTGAAACCACCGATACCTATTGTTACTTTGCCTCCTATGCAGGCCGCAGCTATCTGGTGCGCAACCTGCATAACACCAGGATGGAGCGCTATGGCATGCTGGTGATTGGGGTTGATATGCAAAGCATTCTCTCCCCCCTTTTGCAAAGCGCCCAGCAGTGGAATGCCCAGTCTGCCCTTACCCTGGACGACTACCACCAAGGCAATTTTTTACAAGTGCCTGATGGGGAGGGTTTATTTGAGGTAAACAGCACCCTTTGCTACACCCAAAAAGTGTTGGCAGGGGATAGCGGCCTTCGTTTTCAAATACAGGCCAACAAGTACGAAATTTACCGGGAAATGTATACTTTTCGCCTTTTGATGGTTTGGCTGTTTGTGCTTCTTATTCCACTTTATATTGGTATTATGCTGTTTGTAAACCGGCGCATTGTCCGCCCCATTACCCTGTTAAGTGATGCCTCCGACAGAATACGGGGCGGAGAATTGGGGGTTGTGGTGCCCATGCGGGGCAAGGATGAGCTAGGCCGGCTGGGAGTTGCCTTTTCTGATATGAGTTTACAGATTAAAGACTTGATTGAAAAATCATATAAAGAAGAAATCGCCCTGCGGGATACGCAAATACAGGCCCTTCAAAGCCGTATTAACCCACACTTTTTAAACAATGCCCTGGAGATTGTAAACTGGCAGGCTCGGTTAAATGACGACCAAATGATCAGCAAAATGATTGAAACGTTAAGTGTACTTTTAAACGCCAGTTTAGACCGGCATAACAGGCACCTGGTACCCTTAAGGGAAGAATTGAACATTGCCGATGCCTATTTATACTTTGTTTCCCTTCAGTTTGGAGATAAGCTGCACCTGGAGCGCCATATAGACCAAAGCCTTTTGGGGGTGAGGGTTCCTCCTTTGGCCATTCAAACCCTGCTTGAAAATGCCGTAGCCCACGGCATTGCCCTGGCAGGGGGGGGCTTTATTAAGCTGGTTGTTTTTTCAAGCCAAAGCCAACTGATGATTGAAGTTATCAACAACGGCCCTGTTCTTACAAAGGAAGACCTTGTCCGTATTGGCGCCCTTCTTGACGATGATGGCTCCGCTAATGGCCATGTAGGTATTCGAAACATTAACCAGCGCTTAAAGCTGATTTTCGGCGACCGGGCCGGCCTCCGCCTTACAGTAGGCCCCCACGGAGAAACCATTGCCACCATCCGCCAGCCCCTTGATCACCCCCCCAAGGCCGGCCATGATGAAATCCCCACTTAATCACAACCGTTGTAAAGGGTGATAACATGAAAAAACTGTTTCTAATCCTCCTGGCCTTCTGCTGCTTGTCCTGCACCGGGGCCCGGGGAGAAAACCTGAAGACCGTCAGTTCCTTTGCCGGAGAAGATGCCTCGGCCGGAGCCTATACCCAGCTTTTAATGGCCTGGGAAGAAAAAACGGGAAACACTGTAAGTGACCACTCCTCCACCTCAGATGAGGCCTGGAAACAAGGCGTTTTAATGGATTTTGCAGCCGGGAACGAACCGGATGTCCTGTTTTTTTTCACCTGTACGGCCGACAGTGCCTATCTGCTGAACCGGGTGGTACCCATTCGTGAAATTAACCAGGCCTATCCTGATTTAAACATTCCGGAAAACCCCGCCTGCGAAGAAACAGACGGGCAGATTTACGCCGTTCCCGTCCGCTCTTTTTGGGAGGGGCTGTTTTGTAATGTAGATTTATTTGAGCAATACCAGTTGGAACTGCCTTACACCTGGGAGCTGCTTGAAAAGGCCATTTCAGTCTTTCGCCAAAATGGCATTGTCCCTATCTCCGTTAGCTTCAGTGACGTACCCCACTACATGGCCGAGTTTGCCATTTTAGCCTGTGGCAGCCCGGAGGATTACCAAAAACGGCCCACCAGTATGGATGAGCTGCCCCAAAGTTGGATCAAGGGCATGGCTCTGATTCGCCGCCTATACGAGTTGGGGGCCTTTGCCGACAATGTAAACGCCACCAATGAAAATGAGGCCAGCCAGCTTTTCAGGCATAAAAAAGCTGCCATGCAGGCCGACGGCAGTTGGTTTGCCAACAGCCTGCCCGAGGAAAACATGGCCACAACTCTTGTGCTGCCCTTTCCTTCCTACCAAAATATTCAAGACCCTCTGCCTGTTATCGGCGGCGTTTCGATGGGCTTTTACCTGTCGCGCCGCGCCTGGCACAGGGAGGATATACGGGATAAAGCTGTTGATCTGCTGGCCTTTTTATCTACAGGCGAAAACGCCCGGCTCCTTGGCGGCTTTCAGTTTAGCGGCAAAATGCTGGAAAGCGCCTATCAGCTCACAACCCACCCCCTGTACGCCCCCATACAAGACCAGATGTCCCAAGAGGCCCGAAGCGAATGGTTTCGCCTGATTCCCGAAGTTGCAGCAGGAGAGATCAGCCCCCAAACCTTGTGGGAACGGGTAATGGCCTTAAACCCTTTTTTAGCCCCCTAGGAAGGCGGTAAGTAAAATGTATGATGTTGTGTTAATCGATGACGAAGCCATGATTGTAAACGGCCTTTCAAAGGCCTTCCCCTGGGAGCAGTACCGCTGCCGGGTAGTGGGCACGGCCAGTGACGGCCGGGAGGGCATAAGGGTGATTGAACGCCTGCGCCCCCACCTGGTGGTTACGGATATACGTATGCCCAACCTGGACGGGCTGAACATGATAGCCGCCCTTGAAAGCGAGTTTCCCGACTTAAAAATTATTGTGCTTACTGCTTTTAGAGACTTTGACTATGCTCAAAAAGCTATTCGCCTGGGTGTGTTCCGCTATTTGCTAAAGCCCAGCCGCATGGATGAGCTCCACGAGGCTGTGGCCGAAGCCACTGATGCGCTGGGGCAAGAAGCACCCATTGAACAGCAGAAAGCCCAAAAAGCTAACGAAGCTGGAAACCTGGTAGTAGAAACAGCCCTTCACTACTTAAACCAAAACTATGCCCAGCACCTTACATTAAGTGAGGTGGCCGAACAGGTGTATGTAAGCCAGTGGCACCTTTCAAAACTCCTTAACCAGCATACGGGCAAAAATTTTTCAGAACTCATTCACCAGCGGCGGGTTCAGCGGGCAAAAGAGCTGCTTTTTGACCCGGCTTACAGCGTAAGTGACATTGCCTACCAAGTAGGCTACCAAGATACGGCTCACTTTTGCCGGGTATTTAAGCGGCTTACGAGCCTGTCGCCTATGGCCTATCGAAACCAGCCCCCTCAACAGAAAGATCCCGGCAAAAACCTTTACTAAAATATAAGAGAAAGCAGGGAAAGAAGATGCCTGAAAATATACAATACCATTTAATTCCCTACCCTAAAAGTGTAAAAAGCCTGAGCCTGGAGCTAAGCTATATAGTCCATCCAATCAAGGAACTGAGCCTCAATATGGAAAGCGAAGCTTATCTTTTGCGCATTACCCCGGATAGGATTTTAATGAAAGGGGGCCCCAAGGGGCTGATTTGGGCTGAACAAACCCTGGCCCAGCTTCGGCTTCAATTTACCAATGGTTTGCCCTGCCTGGAAATACAAGATGCACCACGGTTTTTGTACCGGGGCTTTATGCTGGATTCAAGCCGACACTTTTTACCAAAGGAAGATATTCTGCGCCTGCTTCAAGGGGCCGCCTTTTTTAAACTGAATACCTTTCACTGGCATTTGGCAGACGATCAGGGCTGGCGGCTGGAACTAAAAGGATTTCCCAAATTAACCACCCTGGGCGCCCGGCGGGGCCCTGTGCATTTTGGCCGTTTGTTGGAACCTGATCAAAGCCAAGATTTTTTTACAACCGCTGATGTAAAAGAAATCATTGCTTATGCGGCAAACCTTGGCATTGAAGTGATGCCTGAAATTGAAATACCCGGCCACGCCAGCGCCCTGCTTGCCGCCTATCCTCAAATGGGCTGTAACGGGGCCAACACCCAAGTTAAAACCCATGCCGGCATTTTTGACAGCCTGATTTGCGCCGGTAAAGAAGAAAGCTGGCAGCAGCTAAAAAAACTTTTAAACGAGACGGCAGCCCTTTTTCCCTCCAAATATATTCACATTGGTGGAGATGAGGCGGTAAAACGCCAATGGCGTCAATGCCCCCATTGTCAAAAGCGGATAAAAGACGAAGATTTAAAGGATGAAAACGGCTTACAGCAATGGCTGATGCGCCGGGTACAAAAGCACCTTCATAGCCTGGGCAAAGAGGCCATTCTTTGGAACGACTCACTACGAGGCCTGCCTTTGCCTAATGATTTTGTGGTACAAGCCTGGCTGGGCGACCGGCAGCTTTTAACAGAGTTTGCAAACAGGGGCGGCAAGGTGATTCAATCCAGCACAAAGGCCTATTATTTTGACTACCCCTATTTTGTAACTGATGTTGATACCATTTTTTCCCATGATCCCTGCCACATTGTGCCTGAAGCACAGCTGTTGGGCCTGGAGTGTACCTTATGGACAGAGCGGGTGAACTCCCTTGCCCGGGCTGCTTATCTTCTTTTTCCTCGTTTGCCCGCCATGGCAGAAACAGCTTGGACAGCTCTTCCCCAGCGCCGGGATAACACCTTTGACCAGCGCTATGAAACCGTAAGTTACGGCCTTGAAGCCCTTGGCCTGTACAGCGCTCCCCGGGAATACTGGCACCCTACTGCCCAGGGAAGGGCCAGGGAAGAGCGGATGCATGCCTGGCTTTCAGATACAGCCCAATACCGGGCCATTGTTGAAGCCGAAAATAAAATGCTCCAGGCCGAGCGGGCCATCTACGGGGATGAAACCCTCGAATAGGGCCTTTTTCTTTTAACGGAGAAAGAACGAAACAAGGAGCTGCCTCACTTTGCTTTCGCTGGTGGGGCAGCCCCTTGCTATTTTCTCATCGATACGGCTTCCCTATTGGCCGGAAAAACCCATGAGATCATAGTATTTAGGCAAATCGACCTCGGGATACAGCCTTTGGGGTTCCCCCACCGCTTCCCCGGTTTTGGCATTGACCTGTACAAATATTTGCCAGGGTATCTGACTGCCTCCTCCAAAAGCTTCCTCTACCTCTTGCCAATACTTATCAAAGGCCTTGGCGGCAGGGCCTTTGCCCATTTCTTCCTGACTGCGCCCTCTTGCAGAAAAAACAAACTGATAAGCGGCTTTTTCGCCATTTTCTATGGCAACGTATACTTCCTTTTGGGCCACAAAATAGCTCGCCTTTTTCTCTCCCCAGCCTTCCTGGGCCGCCAGCTGGGCCCTGGCCTTTTCAAGGGCCTGGTCTTTTGTAATATCTCCTTCTCCAGGCAGGGCAATTTGAGGCAGCAGCTTGGCAATGCTTTCGAAAAAGGCAAGGCTTTCCCACTGGGGATGCTCCTGGGCATCCCTTTTTCCCGCTTTCAGCATTTCATCTATCCTAGGTTCCCACTGGCTTTTAAAAGCTTGCATTTCCTCTAGGGTTTGGCTGCTATCCATCATCAGGGCAACTTGGGTGCGCAGAGGATATTGGTAGGGCTCTGAAGCATTTACCACTTCTCCTTGATTGGTTATATTCATGCCATAACGCCCGTCGGTTGTGAGGGGATGGTCTTTTAGAACAAGGCTAAAGCCCCACTGGTTGTCAAAAAAGTCTGCCGTTTCCACGGTCAGCTCTTCTTTTTTCACACTATAGTTTTGCTCAATGTAGCTGTAAGCAATTTCCAGGGCCTCTTCTTTGCCCAGGCCGTCTCCATAGGCCTTTGTCAGGGGCAGAATTCCTGCCAGCCCTAAGGCCAAAACCAGCAGGGTACACAGGCATTGGTAATTATATTTTTTCATGTTTTTTCCTCCTTTATATCAGGCCTAGCCGGCAGCTTCTGCCAGGTTCACCCTATTCCCCTTCCATTAAAATAATTTGGCTTCTGGTTCCAATTTCTTTTAAAAAAGTTTCTACGGTCATATTCCCTGCCTCCACATCAATAAACAACTGGCTATAATCCTCCACCAAGGTCCCTACCGGGTTGATAGGAGCAATATAAATTTGCTCCACCAGCTGCCGGTACTTTTCAATCTCTCCTGGGGCCACACTCCATCGGCTTTTTTCCTTGAAAGTATCCAGGGCTGTTTTTTCAATCTCTATTCTTTCTTCCAGCTGCTGGCGGTCTTGGGGCAAAGCGGTGCTTAAGGCCTCTTCCAGCTCTTTTATGCCCTCCTCCTTTCGGGCTGTCTCCGCCGCAAAATCCTTGTCTTCCTTAGGTTGATCCTCCCCCTGATACAAAACGCCTTTTTCCATGTTTTGCCTGTTTTCCTCAAAGCTTTCTACAAACAAAAGGGCCTCTTCAATGTTTTTTGAATAAGGGTTTACCACAAAGTAGGTTAAGTCAATATCACTGCCGCTAATGACCGCCTTGTTTTCCCTGTCAAAGGCCAAGGGCAA
>CAYFQH010000037.1:0-19472 GCA_964345215.1 uncultured Oscillospiraceae bacterium
CCGAAAGATAGGCATCCGGATGTTGCTCAACATAAGCAATCAATTCGCTAGGGAGGGCATTTCTTTGGGAGATGGTTACGCTTTTTTATTGATAGGCTGACAGTTTCTAGCAACAGTCTTTTTCAATTTTGAATTGTGGTTATATTAACAGTAAATATAGATGAGGAAGTGCTGACTTCTCTTGCCAGCGCGGGCCTTCTAAACTTGTCTGTGGAATTAGGGATTGAAGTACTTCGTCAACTGCTGGGGAGAGAAGCCACCAAACTAGCAAATAAAAAAGAAAACATCAGGCCGGGCGCAAGACCTACCGCCACGGCAAGGAAAAAAGCAAAGTGGTCATAGGAGGACAAAAAGTGACCATAGAGCGACCACGGATTCGCAATCTGGAGGGCTCGGAGTTACCCTTGTCAATGCTGACCCTTTTCCAACAATAAGACCCTCTTACCCGAGCATTGCTCTCTCGTTTGCTCAGCGGGGTATCCGCCCGCAAGTATGAAAGAACTCTGGATACGCCCTTTGAAAATGCCGGTTGCACCAGCAAAAGCGAAGTGAGACGAAGATTTAGTGCAGGGCTGGTGGCACAAATGGAAACCTTCTTTGTCCGTTCCATCGAAGGGAGGTAACCGGCAATAGGTTCATTCATCCGCATCCCTCGCTTCACTGCCTTTTCACCTTCTCCGGTTGCTTTAACAAGGCTTCATTTATAAAAAAATTAATGCTTTGCACTGCGGCAAGTTCTTCTTTTCTTTGCAAAGGCTCCGGGCCGGTCATCGACTTCACTCGAAAACACTGTTTTTCAACACCCTAAAAACATGTGTTGACTGTTGATTTAAGAATCCCCAGGAGGTTTTTATATTCACTAGATCCATGTATATCAGCAAACCCCATCATAGAAAGGGTGCTATCGTAACAAATATACACTTTGTTCGGTTTTTCCAACAAAGCTTTGCTTGTATATCGAACTTCATTAGCCATCGGGCCAATATTTCTACCACTACCCGTCACATCAACCGTTGGGGTGTCCGTTTTGATCCCTTCCCCACCAGAAACCGTAGGTATGGAAAAATCTTCCGTGTTATATAATTGTTGATCAGGAGGCGCCATGGCGCACGACGAAAGGGCAACCAGCACACCAAGAATCAACCCCACCAAAAGAATTTTATTAGTTGCGATTATATGCATTTTTGATACCTTGCTAATCGGCATAACTATGTATTTTTTTGCACGTGCGGCACTCCCATTATATATAATAAACAAGCAGGAATTTTGAATGTGGTCCTCATTGTATACAAAAAAAGCTAGGAATGTAAGTCTTTACCCCTATGGGTTAATTTTGTCCATCAGACTAAATCACTTGTTTTTTATCAAGTGTTTTCGGTTATTTTATCCATCTTGGCGTTCGGGCCTTTAATCGTAATAATGCATATAAGCAGCCAAATTTTCTTTGGTTATTTTTAAATAAGGGTACCGGGCATACTTATTATCCGTTAAAGGTACGTCCTCCGGCAAGGCCTTTCCTGTAACCAGGGAATAAGACAACTCTAAAAGGCTGTACGCCTGGAGTTTTGCATCGTTTAGGGCCGTTCCTGTCATGGTTCCGTTCTTTACGGCTTCTAAGCCTACCGGTGTGCCATCAACCCCTAATACAATGGGCCAGCGCTGAACCTTTGCTTTTTTTAAGGCCTCAATGGCCCCTAGGGCCATGTCGTCGTTGTTGGCAAAAACCACTTCAATGTTCTCCCCATGTTCTTGCAGCCATTGGGCCATTTTGCTCTCCCCCTGGCTTTTGCTCCAGTTGGCAATCTCATCTCCTAAACGCTCAACTTTATATCCTGCCTCCACCACCGTACGAATAGAAGATTCCGTGCGAACCACTGCGTCTTGATGCCCTGCTTCTCCTTCAAGCATGACATACTGCAAAATACCATCACCGTTTGCATCTACTTTTGCCATATCTTCCTTGCAGTTTTCGATGAGTATTTCGCCTTGTATTCTGCCTGAATCCAAAGCTTCCGAGCCTACGTAGTAAAGCTTATCCCAGCTTTCCAAATCTTCTTCTACCAATTCCCGGTTAAAAAACACAACGGGAATATCTGCTGCTTTGGCCTTATCAATAACCACAGAAGCCTCGGTTCGGTCAACCAAATTAATACAAATCACATCGCATTTGTTGCGGATAAAGCCCTCTACCTGCATGTTTTGATTTACTTGGCTGCCGTCGGCGCTTTCTTTAAGCACCGTAATGGTAACCCCTTCTGCTTGCTCTTTCGCCCGTAAATAGCGGTTGAAGTTTTCAATCTGCAGGCTAACAAAGGTGTCATACTGATCATAATAGCTTAGGCCGATTTTAATGGTTTTAGGTGAATCCTTTTTGCTTACGTTACTGCATCCTGCTAAACTCAAACATAAACAAACACAAACGATTGCCAGTAGCTTTTTTTTGATCATGGATGCCTCTCCTCTCTTTTTCTTTTACAGTTCTTTTAGGTCAACAGCGAACATGTGAGGTACAATGTAAGGCAATTTTTTTACATAAAACATCGTCAAAAACACTTGAAATAGCAGGGGTATTTCTATGCTTTTTCTTCTTTTCACAAAATCTCTTGCCTTTATATCAGCTCTCTTTTTGTGTGGCGTTTTTTAATAAAAAGGAAAGATGATCCGCTCATTTTCCTGGTTGTACAATTCTTCTTGGGTTACGTAAATAAACTGTATTTCTTGGGGGAGGGACGAGCGCTTTGAGCCTAACTTTTCCGCCATTTGAAGAACGCTTACATAGCCTGCATCAAACTCGTTTATAAAACATAAGCCTTTAATCATTCCTCTGTCTAAGGCATGAATGACCTTGTCACTGTTACCCACACCATATATCTTTACTGGCGACGAAGTACTTTCCTTCGCCTCTAAAGCCGCTTCCAAGGTTTCGTTATCCATGGCAATCATCGTATCAAAATCTATTTCTTCCAGGAGCGAGGCCAGAACCTTTGTTTCATCCCCTTCTTCCCCCTCGAGGGAAAGGATGCTCATATTCGCCCTGGCTTCTTCCAGCGTTTCAAGTAAAGCGCCGGTACTTTTGCTTACAGCATTTCTTTGGGTGTTATTCTCTATCACTAAAATATTTTTCCCACCCTCTTCACTAACCTTTTCTCCTATTTTTTCTCCCATCTTTACATAATCCGGCTCAACGCAAGGCAAGCCCTGAACTCCGTTAAGTACGGTTACCAAGGCTGTTTTTCCCGATATTTTTTCAAGATAAGGCAAGAGTTTTTCGCTATCTTCACAGGCAACAACAACCCCTTGAGCTCCATTGGCTATTTCGCGGTCAATTAGCTGTATCTGCCCTTCATAATCTGCCTTTTCCGCCGGCGTGTTAATCACCGGCTTGATATAGCCAAAATCGTTGCAGGCCTGGCGTACTCCTTGATCAAAAGCATTCCACCGCTGGGTGCCGCCACTGGATAGAACCACCGAAAAGGAAGGAGGCGCCTCCGGTTCGCCTTCCCAAAAAATTTGCCTGCCTACAATAACAAACATTAAAACAAAGGCGATAGATGCAATTAAGAGAGCCGGCCGTTTAAAAATTTTTTTCATGGTCACTTCACCTCTCCCTGCAAAACATCTTCCATCTTTAACGCAGGCAAATGAATGCGAACGGTCGTCCCCTCATCTAGTTCACTCTTAATTTCTAATCCGTATTTTTTCCCATAATAAAGTTTAATCCGTTGGTCAACATTGCGTAAACCAATACCCGACCCTTTTTTCCCTGCAACAGGTTGCTCGTCCCCCTGGAGGAGGGTATCCACTTTTTCCTGGGTCATTCCAAGGCCGTTGTCGATTATTTCAATATAAATATCGTCCTTTTCCTTATAACCGCGAATGTGCAGCTCCCCATCTCCACCCATAGGCCCCATGGCATGGTAAAGAGCGTTTTCTAGTAAGGGCTGCACTACCAGCTTAATGGTGGAGTAGGTTTCAATTTGAGGGTCTATTTCTTGGTGCACAGTAAAATTATTTTTGTAGCGCACTTTTTGTATCTGTAAATAATAGGCAGCATGGCGAAGTTCCATGCCAATGGTAATAATATTTTTTCCTTTGCTAAGAGAAATGCGAAACAAATTGGCCAGGGCTGTAACCATCGAAATGGCCTCTGCATATTCTTCACTTTCAATCATCCATACAATAGAATCTAGGGTATTGTATAAAAAATGGGGGTTAATTTGTGCCTGCAAGGCATTGAACTCACTTTTTCTTTTTTGCTCCTGCTCTTTTACAATATCTTCCATTAGCCCGCGCATTTGCGCTACTACACTTTTAATCGTGGTTCCCAAGCGCCGGATCTCATAAGGACCCCCTTCGTAAATATCTAAATCCAACTGGCCTTTTTCTAAATCCTTTACAGACTCTTCCAACTTTTTTATAGGATTAGCTACCCGAGAGGATACAAAGCTATTGGCTACCACCAAAAGAACAATGGCCAAGCCAATAATGAAAAAAGCCAGGGTACGCATTTGCCCAAAGGTAACGGAAAATTCCGAGTTAGGGATAACGCTAATAACCTTCCATCCGGTATAACCCACTGTTTTTACCGCCACTTGCCGCTTTACGCCCTCAAAGGTTTCTTCATATTTCCCGTCAGCATATGTTGCTGCCACTTTATTGTTTTCGTTGTATAAGCCAGAATAAATGAGCTTTTGGCGGGGGTGGTAAATTAATTCTCCAGAAGAGTCGACCAGGTAAATATAGCCTGCATTATCGCTGGTCATTTGGGTAAAAATTTGTTCAATGCCACTATACCCCATATCAACTAATAAAACGCCTCTTTCTGGTATGCCGCCATAGTTTAACTCTACCATTTGGCTTAAAGAGATGACCCAGCGGTATCGATTGGCATCTTCAAAAATATTTTGTACGTGGGGCAAGGAAAAGTGGGGGTTTTCAATAATGTCATTGGCTTTAATAAACCACTCCTGCTTTGTTATTTCAACATCCTCTTTGATGGTTGATATAGGGGTTGCGCCCACCACATCTCCATTTTCTCTAAAGCAGGCAATACTGATTAAGGAGTCTTTTACCTCATATAATAAGGCCAACTCCTTATTCAGGTTGGTTTTCTCTAAATCGGCTTTTTTAATCACACTATAGTACAGGGTGTTTGAAACCCGCTTCATGTTTTGCGTATAACTGTATACACTTAACGAAATTTGGTTGACCAGCTGCTGGTTCTCCTGCATGATGGTGCTTTTTAAACTGTTTGTACTTTGGGTATACAAAAGAGAGCCCATGGTTACCATACAGCCTACCGCTACCAGCGTAAAGGAGATGGAAATCATGAACTGAATGCTTTTGCGATGAATATACTTTTGCCCCTTGTTAAGTAATGCCTTCAGCCTTTTCAGCCTTTTCATCTTTTTTGTCTCGATTCAAGCGATATTTTGAGGGAGATACGCCGTAATGCTTTTTAAACACATAACTAAAATAGTTTGGGTCCGTGTACCCTACTTTTTCGGCAATAATGTAAGATTTTTCATCTGTGTTGTGTAAATACTCCAGGGCTTTTTCAAGCCGCAGCTGGGTAAGATAGGAAATAAAGTTAAAACCCGTTTCTTTTTTAAATAATGTAGAAAAATATGCAGGGCTCACATTTAGCTCGTTGCTTAAAACCTCAACTGAAAGCTCACTGTCTTCAAAGTGCTCCAGCAAGTAACTTTGGGCCCGCTCTACTAGTTTTTGGGTGGTGGTTTTGCGTTCATGGCGTATTAACCGGCGCAAGCTATCCCCATAGGTCAGCAGCCATTCGCCCATTGCCTGGAGGTTAATAAAAGGCTGTTCGCTTTTTTCCAATAGTTCCATCTCTGTTGAGGGGTGTTTTTCATCCAACTGGTAAGCCTTGATCAGCTTTAAAAGCGCTACTGACATTTCCAGCAAAAAAATACGGTACTGAGACAAGGTGATTTTTGAATTGATAAAATACCCTACTAGCTTTTGAATTGCCAGCTGTAATTCATCCTTGCTGCCTATTTTAATTTGCCGGATAATTTCTTCGCTGTAAGGGTGGCTGTCTAGGGTGGAGTCAAAGGTTTCAGGCTCAATATCTCCAATATAAATACACTGTTCAGGGTCTACCAGCACCTGATAGCCTAAAGCATCCATCGCTTCGCTGTAAGCCCTGGAGATATTGCTTTGCTGTTTATAAGTATGCCCTAGCCCAATAGATAAACGCAAGTCCAATAAGCGGCGGGCCGGTAAAAAAAGCTGATTTAATTTGGCTGCCATCTGTCTTGCGCCGATGTTTTCGGGAAGTAAAAAAAGCAGGCTAATATGGTCCAGCTGTACAATGGTTAAATGGGGCAAGGTGCCTTCCAGTTGTTCTTTTATTAGCTGCTGTAACGAAAAGCTTAATAAAGCCCCTGCCTTTCCTTGGGTCAACTTGGGGTCGGCTGTGCTTTCTTCGTAACGGACAACCGCCACACCATACTGGGTGGCGGTAAGATCCATTTGATATTCTTGGGTTTTTTGTTTGATAAACTCCGGCGTTAAACGCCCCGTTAACAGGCCCGATAAAAGTTGCTGATGCATTAAAGGCAGGTTCTCGTCATAAAACTGTTTGAGCCGCTGCACATTCCGCCTTTGGGCAATCTCTTCGTCCAAGGAAGCCCTTATGCGTAAAAACACCTGCATCAACTCTTCAGCATCAATGGGCTTTAGAATATATTCCTCCACCTCAAGGCGAATGGCTTCTTTGGCATAGTCAAACTCATCAAATCCCGACAAAATTGCCACTTTAACATAAGGAAGCATTTCTTTTACCCGGCGGCAAAAGGTCAGCCCATCCATAAATGGCATTTTGATGTCCGTCATAATCACATCGGGCATCAATTGGGAAGAAAGTTCCAAGGCTTCTTCTCCATTTCCTGCCTGGCCTATCACTTGAAAGCCCAAAGCATTCCAGTCCAGCTTTTTGGCAATGGCATTACGCACTTCTGCCTCATCGTCTACCAACAGTACTTTATAATAAGACATACTTTCCCTACTTGTGTATCATTTTATAATTCTTTGATTGCCGATTGATTATTATACTATTTTTTATTGTATTTTGAAAGGTCGATGGCCACGGCTACAGCAATAATAACGCCTTTGATTACCTGCTGCCACATAGGCGATACGTTGATAAACTGCAGTCCATATTGAATAACCGTAAAAACCAGAACCCCTGTAATAATACCGCTTACCTTCCCTACGCCCCCATTTAAGGACACACCTCCAACCACACAGGCCGCAATGGCATCCAGCTCGTAGCTGACACCATAGTTGTTGGTTGCTCCTGCTGTGCGGGCTGCTTCCAATACGCCGCCAATACCATACATGGCTGCGCCTATAATAAAAACAAACAGGATGGTCACAAATACATTAACGCCGGATACAATGGCAGCCTCTTTATTGCCGCCAATGGCATAGACGTTTTTACCAAATACGGTTTTATTAAGAACAAACCAAATTGCAAGGGCTATAACTCCTGCAATCGGAATAAGGATGGAGAGGCCGGTAAACTTTGTGTCGAAAACATTTTTTAAAAAAGTTGACAGGCCCTGGAAGGGAATTTTATGCTGACCAATAAAAACAAAATCAGGCCGTACTCCCCCAATGGGCTGAGAGTTGTTGGGTGACATATCAAAATACAAAGAACAAACGCCATAAACAATAACTTGCACCGCCAAAGTGGCAATAAAGGGATGCATATTAAATTTAGCTACCAAAAAACCGTTGATAACTCCAAAGAGCATACAGGCAAAAATAGCAAAAACAATGGGAATAATCAAATTCATGTGCCCAAGATTTGGGAAAAACCGATTACCATATTCTGCCGTTTGCAGCATTGAGGTAGAAACCACTGCCGCAAGCCCTACCATGCGCCCGGCTGATAAGTCAGTGCCGCCGATAATCAGGGCGAAGCAAATGCCCAAGGCGATCACCAAGCGAGGGGAGGACTGGGTCAAAATATCCAAAACCACTCGAATTTGCATAAAGCTTGGGGTGATAATGCAAATAACCACCACCAACAGTAACAAAGCAAAAATAATCGCATTGTTTGCAAAGAACGACAGGGTCTTTTTAAAGGAAAACTCAACCTTTTCGCTTAGGGTTTTACCGCGCAAAAGTTGAATTCCTCCATAGATGACCACAGCCAAACCAATCAGCACCACTAAAACCGGCAAATCATACACGCTTTTAGGCGCATTACGAAAAATAAAGCCCATGGCAACCAAAAGTAAGCCTAACATCATAAAGGCAGTACTGAACATTTTTCTTGAAATGGAAACTCCCGTTTTCATTGTTGCACCTCCGCATGGTTTTCAAATTTTGTAGCCAACCGCATGATTTCAACTTGGTCAAACTGTTTTTTATCCTCTAAAATACCAGTAACCCGCCCTTCACTCATAACCATAATCCGATCAGACATACCGATTAGTTCAGCCATTTCAGAAGAAATCATGATGATGCTTTTTCCCTGTTCTGCAAGGGACAGCATAATATTATAAATTTCAAATTTTGCACCAACATCAATGCCCCTGGTCGGTTCATCTAAAATCAAAATATCGGGCTTTGTTAACAGCCATCGTGCAATGAGCACCTTTTGCTGGTTACCGCCGGAAAGATTTTCCATTAAAGTGTGCATGGAAGGCGTTTTTACATTTAACTGCTTGCAAGCCTCAGAAGCCGCCTTGTACGCTACCCGGCCATGAACAACCCCTGCCCTGGCATATTCTTTTTGGTTGGCAATCACGGTGTTTTCTAAAACCGGCAAGATGCCAAAAACCCCTGTGGCCCGCCTTTCTTCTGTAAGCAAACCTATGTGGTTTCTTTTAGCCTTGCGCACCGTATCGTTTTTGATCATGCGTCCATCTTTATAAACCTTACCGCTTTGTACCCCTCTTAAGCCGAACAAGGCCTCTACCAGCTCTGTGCGCTGGGCACCAACCAAGCCGCCAATGCCCAAAATCTCTCCCTTATAAAGCTGAAAGCTAATATCATGAAAAGAACGGGGGGTGCTGGCGGTAAAGTCCTCTACCTTGAGCATTACTTCTTTGCTGGGGCTGTATTTTTTTTGAGGAAAGCGTTCGGTTAAGTCTCTGCCTACCATGCGGCTGATAATTAAATCGGTGGTTAATTCATCCGCATGCCATGTGCCTACATTTTTTCCATCCCGCATAATGCTTACTTCATCAGAAATTTGCAAAATTTCTTCCATTTTGTGGGAAATATAGATAATGGCTCTTCCCTCGCTGCGCAGTTTGTTAATAATGGCAAACAGATGCTTCACTTCTGTATCTGTAAGGGAAGAAGTAGGTTCATCCATGATAATAATTTTGGAATTATAGCTAATGGCTTTGGCAATTTCCACCAGCTGTAAACTGGAGGCAGATAATTCTCCAGCAATTGTTTTAGGGGAAATATTTAATCCTACTTCTTTTAAAAGGGGCCTGGTTTTATCTGCCATGGTTTTGTGGTTTATCATAAACCCCTTTTTGGGAAACCGGCCTAACCAAATATTTTCCATTACAGGGCGAAAGCGGATAGGATGTAATTCTTGATGGATCATTGAAATGCCTAAATCCAAAGCCTGCTTGGAAGTTTTGATTTTTTGCGGTTCTCCTTCTAGAAGCACCTCTCCCTCATCTTCTTGGTAAATGCCAAATAAGCATTTCATCAGGGTGGATTTTCCCGCCCCATTTTCGCCCATTAAGGCATGCACAGTACCCGGGCGCACTTTTAAGCCTACATCGTTAAGCGCAACCACGCCAGGAAATTTTTTGGTAATGTTGTTCATTTCCAAAACATACTCGCTCACTCGCCTGTCCCCTCCTTCGGTGAAAACACTATGCGGATATTGCATAATGTTACGAGGAACCCAAGCAGACGCATTGGGTTCCTCGTTTTATCAAGCTGCCAAGGCAGATGGTTTTCTCTTAGAACTGCATGCTGCCATGGCGCTTAGATAGATTGTTAGTCTAAGAAATCAACATAATTGTCTGCTGTAACCTTTACATAGGGAATCCAAACGTATTTTTCATCTGTTACTTCATAATTAATGGTTTCGCTGGTAATTTCTGTGCCTTGAGCAGCTGCTGCAGCAATTTTCACTGTAGCTGCACCTTGGTTTACAGCATCATTTAAAACAGTGCCTAACAAGCTTCCGTCTTTCATGGCTTCCAGCGCAGGAGCCGTTGCGTCAACACCTACTACGGGAATAAACTTGGTAGCATCGCCGGTATTGTAGCCTTCGGCTTTTAATGCTTCAATGGCACCCAGCGCCATGTCGTCATTGTTGGCTAATACGGCTTCAATTTTATCTAATCCGTGGGAAGCAATAAAGGTTTTCATCAGGTCCGTGCCCTTTACTTTATCCCACATGGCCGTATCAGTGCCCAGGTTTTCTACGCCAAATCCTGCTTCTTCAATGGCTTTTACAGAATATTCGCTGCGCAGGGTGGCATCTTGGTGTCCAGGTTCGCCCTGCAGCATAACATATTGAATTTTGCCATCGCCATTTTTATCGGCTTCTTTGTTGGCAGTGAAGTAGTCAGCAATAATTTGGCCGCTCATGGTGCCGGATTCTTCTGCTTTTGCACCAACGTACCAAACTTTGTCATAGCTAGCCATTACATCAGCTTCTGGTTCGCGGTTTAAGAAAACAATGGGAAGCTCTTCTTCTCTGGCTTTTTCGACCAAGGGAGCGGCAGCTGTACGGTCTACCGGGTTCACAGCTAAAGCACTAACCCCTTTGGTGATATAGGTATCTACTTGTTCACTTTGGGTGGGTTGTTTGTTTTGGCTGTCCACAATTTCCAATTTTACGCCCAGCTCTTCAGCTGTTGCAGTCATTTGGTTGCGAACCCCGGTCATAAAGGTATCGTCAAACTTGTAAATACAGGCACCAATAGATACATCGCCGGCTTCTGCCAGTACAGCGCCACCTAAGGATAGCAGCATAACAGCAGAGAGTAACATCGCTAGTAATTTTTTCATGGTATTTCCTCCTATTATTTTTTTCTTCAGAACGGCAGCCGTCTGATTGTTTATCGTTAGTATAGAAGATGCAGAGAAGGTTTTCCATAGAAAATTTTAGGCATTTCATTGAAATTTATTCAATTTTTAGGTACATCCTATAATATTCCTTGTGTTTTTTTATTTATATCGCTATAAAATTCTTTGATCTGGAGATTATTTGCCTTTTTATTCTAGCCTGCTTTTACAAAGTCACTTTCTCCTATTTTACCTTTTCTATAAGGCTGTTTTTACACACCTCGCCTTACCCTTTCAGTACAAATTATATCAGTTCAGAAAGGGAACCTCCTTTTCTGAGTGCCACACAAATCGATTTTCTAAGAGGAGGATTCTCATGTCTGCTGTCCTTTTAAGACAAAATAGCTATGAAAATACCCGCCACCACTGCCGAGCCAATGGTACTTGACACAATCGGCCCCATGGCATGCATTAACAGGTGATTGCTTGGGTTATATTCAAGGCCCATTTTTTGAGATACCCGGGCCGCCATGGGCATGGCCGATACCCCGGAGTTGCCAATTAAGGGATTCACCTTGCCCCCGGTTACCTTGCACAATATTTTGGCCACCAGCACACCGCCTACGGTACCAAAGCAGAAGGCAACCAACCCCAGCAGAATAACAAAAATGGTTTGGAAGGTTAAAATTCGTTCGGCTGTGGCCGTAGCCCCAATGGTAAGGCCAATGAGCATGGTTAAAATGTTGAGCAAATCGTTTTGCAGCGACCGGGTAAGCCGTTCGGTTACACCGCTTTCTTTAATCAAATTTCCAAGCATCAGCATGGCAATCAGGGGCCCTGCTGCAGGCACTAGTAATAAGGTTACAATGGTAACAGCAATAGGGAAGATAATTTTTTGCTTTTGGGTTACCTTGCTTGGAGGGCTCATTACCACCCGCCGCTCTTTATCGGTGGTCATGGCCCGCATAATAGGGGGTTGAATCACCGGCACCAGGGCCATATAGCTGTAGGCGGCAATGGCAATGGTGGGCAAAAGGTGGGAAGCGAGCTGTTCGGCAGTAAAAATAGAGGTAGGGCCGTCGGAACTGCCAATGATGGCAATGGAAGCGGCTTCTTTTAAGGTAAAACCGTTAAAATCAGGGATGATATTGGCCAGCCCGTTTCCCAGGAGCAGGGTACCGCCAAAGGCAACAAAAATACCCAGCTGGCCTCCAAGGCCAATCAAGGCACTTTTGGGATTTGCAATCAAGGGGCCAAAATCGGTCATGGCACCAATACATAAAAACACCATGGGCGGATAAATACCTAAATGAATACCTTGATACAAATAGTACACCAGGCCGCCCTCATCGTGAGAAGAGAGGGCCGCCAGGGGAATGTTGGCAATAAGCACCCCAAAAGCCAGAGGCAACAATAAAAGGGGCTCGTACTTTTTGCCAATGGCCAAGTAGGCCAGGCCCAGAGCCAAAATAATCATCACCACTTGCTGGGGAGTAATTTGGGTTAGGCCGATGGTCGAAATAAATGCAGACAAGGAACTCATAACTTCATATACCCCCCTGCGCTTACAATGGCATCCAAAGGCTGGCCTACCATACACATAGGGCAAGTGGCCGGCCGGTCAAATTGATAGTTGGGTATATCGTCTGAGCTAAAAATAGCGTTGATATCCTGGCCGTCAATTTGCGGTTTTGTTGAAAACAAGGCTGAAACCCCTACCAACACGCCATTGTAGTACTTTAAGCAATCCAAGGCCCGGCGCATGGTTTTGCCGCTGGATACCGTGGCCAATAACAGCATAACGCTTTTGTCCTCAATCAGCTTCATTACGTCCTTTGAAAAAATTAGCTGACCATTCATGTTGCTGGTGGGGGTAACAATGTTCACGTCCCGATCTTCATTCATTACATAAATGCCTTCCTCCACCAGTTCCTGGGCCAAGTATGCTGCCAGTACCTGGGTGTTTTCAATACAAACAATGGTATCTATCATGGCGCTCGTTTTGTAGGGAATGGCCAACTCCTTGGCTACATCCTGAGCGATGCGCACATTGTGGGTAAGGCGGTTTACATTTAAGTAATAATTGGTGTGGGTACTGCTGGTGGTAAAGTGGCCGGGAGTAACCTCTAAGGTAATTTTGGGTTCCTTTTTAGCCGGGACCATAAATGCATTTTGCTCCATGGGGTTTTCTCCTTTCCTTTTTAAACATGCTTTAGAGTATTTATTTTGCTTGTTTTGGTTTGTGTTTTATGTCTTATTATACCACAAAAGGGGTCGAAATAAAGTTTCAAGCTCCAAGGAGTCCATTTATCAACCCCTTATCTCTTTTTCTTTTTCTTTTTCTTTTTGTTCTTTGATCTTGGGCCTTTTCTTGAGCATTAAAAAAGGCGCCCCTTCCGCCTTGGGCACGCCATATTTTATTTGTTTTATGAGGCTTGGTTATCCTTTGTCTACATCCTTATGTTTTAAATGCTCAGCATCAATTACTTCCTCGCAACACCTGGTAATGCAGCACTTTTGGGCATCTTTTTATAGAGGTGTCTTTTTAATCAATAATGGGTCAGAAGGGAGGATTTCTGATGGGCTGTGTACAATATAATCATACAGTTGGTATCAAATCATTATCCAAATTCTCCATCCCTTACTTCCTCTTGCCGTCCGCCCTTGCCCTGTTTCGTATTTTGATTCGCTTTTTCTTAGCCATATCTATCATCGTAAAGCCTTAAACCAACCGTGCTTTGAAATACCCATGGCGAATGAGGTAAAGGAATGCCTGCTTGCTTTGATTTTGAGTGTTTTGGGTTATTGCAGCCTGTATCGATTAGGCAAATTCCCGATGACCAATGAAGGTTGCATTGTATATCGCATGAGCTGTGCAAGAGAAATTTTCCTAAGTTCTTCATTTTGATTGTATTGATAAGTATCCATCTACACAAAGAAAGGCGGTATCATTTATGGAACGGTTAAAACTGGTCGGCCAGGTAAAGGCCAAAACAGCACAGGAGGTTACCACTTCCCGCTTGGGCATCGGCTTTGAAAAGCTGGACAGGAATGTGTTTGACCCCTCAAAAGCCTACGACAAGGTGGCGGCCCTCGGGGTTAAATGGGTACGTGTTCAATCAGGCTGGCAGCGAACGGAAAAGAAAAAAGGCGTGTATGATTTTAGCTGGTTTGACGATGTTGTGAACAACCTCTATGATCGAGGTATGAAAGTGTGGGTTTGCCTTTGCTATGGCAACCAGCTGTACACCGAAGCTGCTAAAAATTACTTTGGTGCCGTTGGCTGTCCCCCTATTTTTACAAATGAGGAGAAAGAGGGGTGGGCAAATTACGTAACAGCCCTGGTAAACCGCTATAAAGACAAGGTGGAATATTACGAAATTTGGAACGAACCGGATTTGACCGGTTTTTGGAAACACGGGGTGAATGCCACCGAGTATGGCCAGTTTGCGGTTGATACAGCCAAGGCCGTAAAACAAGCGGATCCTAAAGCTAAAATCATTGGATTTGGTACCACTTTCATCAATCTTCCCTATATTGGCAAGGCCTTTGAAACAACAGACATCGCCACGTGGATTGACGCTGTTTCCTTCCACCGCTACCATGCCAGAGAAAAATCAGCCCTGGGGGATATTGATGCCCTTCGGGCCCTGTGTAACCAGCACAATCCAAGCCTTCAAATTATTCAAGGTGAATCCGGCGGCCAATCCTTTAGCGGCGGTGCCGGGGCTTTAACAGGAGCGGCCTGGACCCCCGACCGGCAGGCGCGCCACCTGCTGCGCAACCGAATGGTTGACCTAATGGCGGATATTTTGTTCACCTCCCATTTTACCGCCGTGGATATGGTAGAAGCCATTTACGGCCTAGCTGGGGATGTGAGTACCTATTTAGACTATGGTTACTTTGGGGTTTTGGCTGCCGAGTTTGATGATCAGGGCCGCTCCATTGGCACTTATGGGCAAAAACCCGCTTATTACGCACTGCAAACCCTGGCCAGCATTTTTAGCGGAAATTATGAAAGGGCTCCCCTTCCTATTTCCTATAAGCAACTGGATTCCCGGCGGCTGCTAGGTAAAGATGTGGATGACACCCTTTTATTCACCGCCTCTTTTAAGCGTTCCGGCAGCGGAGCAGCCTTTGCCTATTGGAATGGCACGGAGCTTTTGTCCTCCACTTACGAAGGGACTATAAGCTTTTCTATTGCCGGCCTTTCACGGGATGTAAGATTGATTGACTTGATGGATGGCAAAATATACCAACTGGCTGAAGATATGATTGAAAGCAGCGACGAATATTCCTTTTTACTTAAAAACTTGCCCATTAAGGATTACCCTATGCTCTTATCTTTTAGCCGCTTTGAACAGGGCCAGGATTAATTATTTGAGCCTTTTTAATAGGCGGGCAAATTTTAAAAAAAGAGTCCTCTTGTTTACACGGGCCGTCAAAAAGCATGTTTTAACACCAGTGTCGGTTTCAGAAAATTTTTCCACCACCTCCTTAACAAGCATTGGCGCTGCTGTATAAAAGGCCATGGCAACTGGGTTAAAGAAGGGGCGGGCGTTGCTTTTTCATTGACTGCATGGCTTCTTGCTTTTTTACCTTTGTATTTACATTGTACATTAGGGTGAAATCAGCAAAGCTTATTTCTTTTCCGCCTTAATTTTGTTATGCTTAAAGCAGCTAAAGCGTGCAAAAAAATCAACTTGCAAAAAAGGGAGGATTTTATGGAATATATAAGCACCCGGGGCTGCAGTACTGCCCCTTCAACTTTTGATGCCCTTTTACAGGGCCTGGGAGAGGATGGAGGCTTATTTGTTCCTAAGAGCCTGCCTCATCTTACATTTACCGCCGATGAGATCAACCATTTTACCTACCAAGATTATGCTAATAAAATAATCAGTGCCTTTTTTGACGACATTGACAAACAAGCCCTGGCCCTGGCCATTAGACAAGCCTACAGCACCTTTGATAAGGAGATGCTCCCCATTCAAAAGCTTAAAAACAGCTACGTGTTAGAGCTGTACCATGGAGCCACTTTTGCCTTTAAAGATTTTGCCCTGGCCTTGTTGCCCCGCCTTATTTCCCTTGCCTTAAAAGAAAAGGGCATTACAAAAAAACTGGCTGTTTTAACAGCCACCTCGGGGGATACAGGCAGCGCTGCCCTAAGGGGCTTTAACAATGTCGATCAAACTGCCATTTTTGTTTTCTACCCGACCAGGGGAATCAGTGCCATACAAAAAAAACAAATGACCACCATCAATGGCACCAATACCTTTGCCATTGGAGTAGAGGGGAACTTTGACGACGCCCAAAAGGCCTTAAAAAAAATTTTTACTAACCAGTCTTTTAAAAAAGAGTTAAGCAATAGGGGGTACCTTCTCTCCTCGGCCAACTCTATTAACATCGGCCGATTGGTTCCTCAAATTGTTTATTACTACTATGCCTATTATCAACTGGTTAAACAAGGTGAAATCAAAAAGGGTGAAGAGATTTCTATTAGTGTGCCTACAGGCAACTTCGGTAACATCCTGGCTGCTTTTTTGGCTAAGAAAACAGGCTTACCCATTAACAATCTGATTTGCGCCTCGAATAAAAACAATATCTTAACCGATTTTATCCACACCGGAGTCTATAACGCAAACCGTCCTTTTTACCAAACCAACTCCCCCTCAATGGATATTTTAATTTCCAGCAACCTGGAGCGGTTTTTGTACTATACCCTTAAAAACCCAGCCCAGGTTAAAGAGCTGATGGATACGCTGCAAAAGCAGGGCAGCTATACAATAGAGAACTTGTCCCTCTTTCATGATGTGAAGGCTTACAGCTTTGATGATGAACAAACCCTTAAAGCCATTGGCCAGGTATACAGGCAGTACAATTATCTGATTGATACCCACACCGCTGTTGGTTTTTTGGCAGCCCAGGCCTACGGCCAGAATAGTAATGAAAAAACATTCATCGCCGCTACAGCCTCTCCCTATAAGTTCCCCACCGCCGTAGCCAAAGGCTTGGGCCTTGTTGCCAAGGATGAAATGGAGAGCCTTGAAAAAATTGAAGCTGCCACAGGGCAAAAATTGCCCTTGGCCTTTAAAAACTTGCTTCGCCAAAAAGAAACCCAAAAAAAGGTTACTAATAAAGAAGATATTGCCCAATCAATTTTGGAGGTGCTTATACCGTGACCATTACTGTAAAAGTGCCCGCAACCACCGGCAATGTGGGGCCGGGTTATGACTGCCAGGGCATGGCCCTTGGCCTGTATAATGTGTTTACCTTTCGTGAAGGCCCAGGTGTTATCCCCCAAACTAAAAATTTGATTTACGATGCCTTTGCATACCTGTTTACAGCTTACCACCTGCCTGTGCCCAAAGTAAATATACAGGTAGAAGCTGCCATTCCCCAGGCAAGAGGCCTTGGCAGCAGCGCCGCCTGCATTGTAGGGGGCCTGATGGCTGCCAACCAATGGGCTGGTCTAAACCTTACAAAACAAGAACTGCTAAAGTATGCCACCCACATGGAAGGGCACCCGGATAACGTGGCCCCGGCCTTGTTCGGCGGCCACGTTACCTCCCTTGTAAATGAGGAGGTTTACTATTTTAAAAAAATGGTAAGCAACCAATTTCGATTTGTTTTGCTGGTACCGGATTTTGAGCTAAAAACTGCCGATGCGCGGAAGGTCGTTAAAAAAGAAGTGACCCTTGAGAATGCCGTATCCAACATCGCCAGCGCCACCCTGATTTCAGATGCCCTGGGTACAGGAGATTTTCCCCTGTTAAAAGGTGCTCCAAAGGATCGGCTTCACGAACCTTATCGCAAGGGATTGATTGAGGATTATCCTATTTTTGATGCCCTTTGCAGCCACAATAACGGGGTGCTGTTTATCAGCGGAGCAGGCCCTACCCTGCTTGTTATTTACCATAAAGAAAATAAAGCGATTGAACCGGCTCTTCAAAATCATCCCCCTACAAAAGCCACCTGGAAAATATTACACCTGGCTGTAGATCATCAAGGAGCGCTGATTTTATAAAATAAAAGCACTGCCGAAAATTGCAGTGCCTTTATTTTTGATGGGTTTATTTAAAAACCCTATTTTATTCACCTTTGTTTTTTCTCATCAGCCTTATTAAAGGTTTCGCTTTTTAGACTTCTGCTTTTCACATCAATCCGTATTTATTCCTCTTTCTAAAAATATATTTTTTCTGTGTAGAGGATAACCGCCTCCTGTTCTTTGTAGCGTTCATTAAACTGTTTGGTTTCAAAAAAAGTCATAAATAAATGATTAATAGGATAAGTAAACTTAACCCAGTAGCTGCTTTTTATGTTGGGTGTTCTCCCGTCCATATCAGCAAAAGCTTTTGCCGTATTAGGACTGAATGTTGTAGATAGCAATGTTTTTGGCGTTTGTGTCATTTTTGATTCACTGGTCATTCCTCTGTACAAGGGTACTTCAAAAATATTCACCCGCTTAAAATACCGCCTCACAAAAGCCAAACGAGCAATAATATAATCTTCTCGCAGCTTTTCCGTTCCAAGGCCTTTAAATATATTCTCTGTTCTTGGAATGGTTCCATGATAATCTATAAGCCCCAACTGCGCCATAACAATCTTGAGGCCTTTCAACCACTGGCCGGAATATGGGTTGAGCACATATTGTTCTGCTGTTTTTTCTTCCAAGCCATATAACCCTTTTTCCGCTAAATAGCTTTTTAAGTCGTCGTATAAATCTTCGTCTCCGGTTTGGGCGTTAAAGTCAATTTTTTTATCCTTTTGTAAAAAGCGGGATTTTTCCACAAACCAATCTTTCGTCTTGGTTATACTTTCTTCAATTCTCTCTTCCGTAGCCTTATAAACGCTCGTCGGCATTTTAATATCCAGTTTTTTTGAAAACTTTTGAATGCTTTTTTCTATTTTCGCTACTTCTTTTGCATGCAACAAGGTACTTCCTTTTCTAAGTTGATAATTGCTTATCTGCTCCGCAGGAATTTCCCAGTATTTTCCCTTATCTTCAAAATCGGTAATTCGCCAAATAAACATCGCACTATCCGAATCAAATTTCTCAATAAAGCCTGGGGTACGTCGCCCATCCAAAACCCGCCCTTCGGTGCCCGGAGTTAAATGGGGCAAGGTGCCTGTTCATTTTCCTTTCACGGCTATTGTACTTTTGAGATTTGTTTATGAATGAAAAAAGCTGATTATGCCAAAACAAAGCAAAGGGGTTCCTCTTCATCAATCCTCACCATCGCGCCATGGCCGCTACACCTTTATGTTCTCTTTTTACTAACATGGATGGTATTGAATTTTTCCCTCATTAAAAAATTTATAAAAACAGCCTTCCATCTGCACGTTGTGTTGGCTTAAAATCATTTTTGCTTGGTTACCATCTTCTAAGTCAATACGAATACAAAGGCCGCAGCCAGCCTCAATTTGGGCGGGCAAGGCCATGACCCGAAGGG
>CAYFQH010000038.1:0-19454 GCA_964345215.1 uncultured Oscillospiraceae bacterium
CTCAATCACCCCACCTCCCTGCCATCATCGTCGCTCCCCACGCGGGAGCGTGCATTGAAATATAAAGCGTATCAATGCAGGCTGGTCAGTAGACAAGTCGCTCCCCACGCGGGAGCGTGGATTAAAATTCTAGTACGCACGTATATAATAAACGTTATACACATCGCTCCTCATATAGGAGCCGAGAGTGAAAACAGAATAAGTGGAACAGTACCCTTTGTTGTTCTTTGACACTAACTTTAAGGGAATAAGCTTATGTGGCTATCCGCTGGCTTGACTAGGTTACCTCTTCTTTTTTCCCTCTTCTTTATTTTACGGGTTTCCACAGCAAAAAAGAGTTGCCTCACTTCGCTATTGGTAGTAAGACATCCTCTTTTTTCAAATTAGTCATGCTTTTGTTTACAGGAGGCATCGCCTCTTTTCTGCTGCCTTTAAAAGGATAGGTATTGCTTTTTAAAGTTTTACCCTACGTGCTTTGTTTGGAGTTTTTTTATTAGCTAGTAGAGCCGATTTACTGGCGTCTATTAATTGACCAAAAAGTATTGAATTTAGGAGGAACTGAATTTACACTTGCCTATAAAACATCAATTGGCTCAATGAGATAAGAAAGGCAGGGATGCTATCATTTTAAACGCCAAAAACATCCTTTTCATCTCATAAAAAAGTATAAGTACTATACAATTAAAAGATTATTTATATGCTTATCGGCCTGAAGAACCCCTGCCTATACCTTAGGAAGTTATCGTAGGGGAGGTCTGAGAAGCAGATGCTTTCCGTAATTTGCATTGCTCACAATTTTTCAAGTTTGTGTCGAGTGATTTGTAGCGATTGGCGCTGTAATTTCTTCTAGTCGAAATGACCTTGGCGTATGTTTCCGGCAATTATTTCATCAATTACGATAATGGGAGCATCGGTATTAATAAGCTTAAAACTTTTCCCAACAAAGGAGACGTCTTGTTTCGTTTTTTCTTTACATGGGTTTTTGTGTATCGCTATGCTGCTGTAGCCTGTTTATTGTGCCGATTAAAAACATTAAATGAAATACTGGATATAAAGAATAAATTGGCTAAAAAAATTTCCAAGTAGTTAATCTTAGCGGCACATTAAACTACAAAACCCCTTTTTTCAAAATTACACAGGCATAAAGGGCCCGTTCTCCGCTTTGAACAGTGGCATAGGCTTGCCTGGCTCGCTGGTAAAAGGCAAAACGGTCTATGGCGGTTATTTTGCCGCCACCCCCTTGGGCCTCAATGGTCTTTTTAAAAGCTTTCCAGATGGGGGGATCCCCCTCCTCTAAGGCACCGGGGGCCATTAAGAAAACGTTTGTGTCTGCATAGCTGTCCAGGGGCATTAACTGCAAAATGGCATCCATCAGTTCATTGACCCCATGGCCGTCAAGGCGCAGGCATCGGCTGTTTGTCGAGGCGGCGGGAAAGTTGCCGTCACCGATTACAATTTCATCGCCGTGGCCCATTTCAGCCAGGGTCTTTAGCAAATCGGGGCTCATCAGGGGGGATATGCCCTTTAACATAATCATTCTCCTTTCAGTGTGGGGTATGAGGTTGTGGGGACTAAGCGACATAAGTCATTACCTTTTTATTTCGGTATAAAAATCAAAGCTCCTGCCATTTAGTAAAAAATAACTAAAAATATTAATTATTTTACTAAATTAAAAATAAAAATTCATTAAACTGGTTGACATTGGAAAAAGGCTGTTTTATAATAAACTTAATAAACGGCAGTGGCCGTACTTTATTAACAGATAGCGTAATCAACTTTATAACACCCCAATTCAAAGGATGTATTGGCTTTAAAAGGTATTTAGAAGGCAGGAATGAATATGGCTTTTAATCCATACCCGTCAGATAACGAGGCGAAGGCCCAGATTATTGACATTGGAAAGAGAATGTATCAAAAAAACCACATAGCGGCTAACGATGGCAATATTACCTGTAAAGTGTCGGCTGATACCCTTTGGGCAACTCCTACGGGGGTTTCTAAAGGCTTTATGGCTGAAGAGGAACTGGTTAAAATGGATATGGACGGCAACATTCTTCAAAAAGGAGATAAGTTGCCCTCTTCCGAAATAAAAATGCATCTTCGCATCTACCGGGAAAACAGCACCATCAGGGGCATTACCCATGCCCACCCTCCTTATGCAACGGCCTTTGCCATTGCCGGGCTGCCTTTGGATAAGGCTACCTATCCCGAGGCCTTTGTTAATTTAGGGGTAGTGCCCTGTGTTCATTACGAAACCCCCGGCACCGATGGCATTGCCGATTCTGTAGCCCCTTATTGTAAGGATTATCACGCCCTTTTACTGGCCAACCATGGGGCGGTTACCTGGGGCAACAGTGTAATGGAAGCCTTTTACCGCTTGGAGTCCATGGAGCATTTTGCCATGATTTCAATTATAACCGATTTTGTAATGGGCAAGGCTAACTTGTTAAGCCGGGGCCAAATGGATGAACTGATTGCCCTGCGCAAAACCATGGGAAGAGACACAAAGGTGGTGCCCCCCTGTTTAGACTACCCTGTGAACACAAAAGACATTGTTTGCACCAGGGCCCCCCGGGAAGAGCCTTAGAAATAAAACATACCCCCCTACCAACGTAATTATCCAGCCAGCTTCATCGACCAACTGTTTTAAAAAGGCCTGTTCTTACCTGGAGAAATACCTAAGGGAACAAAAGGCTTTATTGTAGAACCCGGATTTTTAAAAAAATCTAAGATAGATAAAAGATAAAAAGGGGGTAGAAGGGCTGTAATAAATAAAAAAGGATTCTTACTCATACCACCAACCCCAACAACAACAATTTTTTAGGAGGAAAAACAATGAAAAAACTCATTTCTATGCTTCTGGTCTTAACCATGTTGGTAGGCGTTGGCGCCATCGCTATGGCAGAAGGCACCACCAACCCTGTGGCCGGCAAAAGGGTTGCCTATGTTATGCTGCTGCCCTCGGCAACTATTTTCCAAATGTGGAAGGATTCCTGTGCCGATTTAGCCAAAGCCCTGGATGTGGAGTTTGCCGAATTCTTCTGCGACGGCGATTTTAACAAATGGCAGGATACCATCCGTACCTGTGCTTCCGCCGGCTACGACGGCCTGTTGGTAAGCCACGGCAACCAGGACGGTTCCTACGTTTTCCTAAACGAAATTAAACAGGAATACCCCGATCTTGAAATCGTTTGCTTCGACACCCAGTTCTATACCGACGGCGAATATCAAAAAATTGAAGGGGTTACCCAGATGTTCCAACAGGATAAGAGCCTTGTTACCGTTCTGTTGGACGAAATGATTGAAAAGTTCGGCGAAGGCGTTCGCTTGGTTAAAGTATGGCGCGGCCCCAACTTCAACAGCCCCTTTGACCGGCGGGAAGTTGGTTGGAAAGAGTATGAAGAAGCTGGCAAAATTGTAACTGTTGACGAAATACAGCCTTTAACCGACTCTGTTGATTCTGCCAACGCTGTAACTGCCGCCGCCTTGCAAAAACTTAAACGGGAAGACGTTGACGGCGTTATCGCCTATTACGACCTGTATGGCCAGGGTGTGTACAATGCTATTTTTGAAAACGATGTCTTTAACGGTTCTACTGGCGATGCCCTGCCCATGGCCTCTGTGGACATCGACCCTGTTGACATAACCAACATGTTAACCCGCCCTGATATTTGGATGGCTGCCGGCACCACCGACTGGACCTTAAACGGCGAAATCGGCATGCGTATTTTAATGCTGCAAATGGCTGGCGAACATGACAAAATTTACGACCCCGCCACCGAACAGTATGGCGTAGATGTAGTTGAAGTACCTGGTTCCGCTATTTTGGCCTCTACTTTAAAACCCGAATCCACTGTTGAAAACTTAAACGAAATTGCGGCCGATACCTACGGCAACCTGTCCTACTTATCTCAGGCCGATTGGATGCCCGCTGATTTACTGCACAAATAAACAAACCACCAAATAGGTTACTTGGGCGAAGGGAAAGGGGGCAATGCTCCCGCCCCTTCGCCCTATTAGAAAAGAGGGAAGGCATGGATAAAATTACCTTGGGAACCAAAGGGGTATCCATTGAATTTCCCGGTGTAAGGGCCCTTAATAATGTGGACTTTGAAGTGAGCACCGGGGAAATTAGGGCTGTAGTGGGGGCCAACGGCGCCGGCAAATCCACCTTGATGAAGGTGCTGGCAGGGGCCAACCCCACCTACACGGGGGAGGTGTATTTAAATAACGAAACCATTGAACTGCGCACCCCCTTATCAGCTAAAAAAATAGGCATACAAATTGTGTACCAGGAGGTGGATACGGCCCTGATACCCACCTTTTCCGTAGCGGAAAACGTGATGTTAAACGATACCGTGGTCTCCAAGGGCAAGGCCTTTGTTAACTGGCCTAAAATGCGCAAAGAGGCCCAGCAGGTTTTAAACAGGCTGCATATTAAGGTAAGCCCCGGTAAACTGGTGCAGGATTTAACCCTGGCCGAAAAACAAATGGTGTTAATTGCCAGGGCTATTCAGTCAAAATGTAATTTTTTAATTTTAGATGAGCCCACGGCTCCCCTAAGCGATACCGAAACTACAAAACTATTTAACCTGGTAAACCATATACGGGATACGGAAAACATTGCCGTTATATTTATATCCCACCGCATTAACGAAATTGTACAAATTTGCGATCGATACACGGTTATGCGAAACGGTGAAATTGTAGACACCAGCCCCATTACAACTGAAACCACCACTGGTGAAATTGTGGAAAAAATGCTGGGCCGAAGCTTTGAAGAAAGCTTTCCAAAGGAAGATACCCAAATTGGGGAAACCCTGTTTGAAGTGGAAAACCTTTTTGGGGCCCGGGGGAAGATTAGCGATGTGTCCATGTACGTACGGGAAGGGGAAATTGTTGGCATAGCAGGGCTTGTAGGGGCCGGTAAATCGGAACTGTGCAAAACCCTTTTTGGCGATTACAAAAAAACCGGGGGGAGGATAACTTTAAATAAAAAGGAACTGAACCTAAAACGCCCTTCCCAGGCGGTTAAAAACAGCATGGCCTTGGTGCCCGAAGAGCGGCGTAAAGAAGGGGTGCTTGTGCAGGAAAACGTGGATTTTAACCTTTCTGTGGCAAACCTTGGGGATTTTTGCAACATGGCCTTTATCAACCGCAAAAAAACCAGGGCCAATGCCAAAAAATATGTGGCTGAACTGGGCATCGTTACCCCTTCTATATTTCAAATTGTCAAAAACCTTTCAGGGGGCAACCAGCAAAAGGTATCCATTGGCAAATGGCTGGCAGCCGACTGTCATTTATATATTTTCGATGAACCCACCAAAGGGGTGGATGTAGGGGCAAAAAGGGAAATTTTTCACTTGATTAACAATATTGCCAAAGAAGGCAACGGAGTGATTTTTGCCACCTGCGAAAACGGGGAACTCTTGTCCCTGACCGACCGTATTTACGTGATGTACGACGGGCGGATTATGGCGGAACTGGTAACCGCCAATACCACGGAAGACGAAATTATGCACTATGCCGTTGGCGGTACAGCGGCACAATTAGAACGAAAAAACGCGTAGAAAGTGGGGAAGACTATGACCTTGACCAAATCATCCAAAGCCCAAGGGGTCGTTCGCTTTTTATTAAACTGGGCAGCGGTAATCACCCTGGCGCTGTGTTTTATTATTTTTACAGCCATTGCCGGCAGCCGGTTTATGTCCAAAGCCAACATGATCAACATTTTAAGGGCCATGTCCATTACCACGGTGTTTGGCATTGCGGCCACGGTCACCATGTCTACCGATGGGTTTGACATGTCTATTTGTACCCTGGCCAGCTGCTCCGCCTATGTGTTTGTAAGTATGTACCTATGGTATGGCCTCTCACTGGCCATGTCCATTGTGGTATGTATTATAGTAACCCTTATTATGTACCAGCTTACCATGTTTTTAATTTTGGTTTGTAAAATACCCGATATGCTGGCCACTGTGGCCTTAATGTTTGTTCACCAGGGTCTTGGCCAATGGTACATCGGCGGCGGCGCCGTTTCTACAGGCATGCGCCTGCCCAACGGCAATGCCCCTGCAAGAACCATGCTCTCCGATAGTTTTTCCGCCATCGGCCGCTACCCCTTAATCATTATTATTATGCTGGCCTGTGTTATTTTGGCTTATGTGCTATTGGAACATACCAAATACGGCCGTTATATGTATGCCATTGGGGGCAATAAAACCGCCGCCAAGCTGTCGGGCATTAACGTAAAAGGCTACCGCTACTTAGCGGGGCTTATTACCGCTGTGTTTGTAGCTGTTGGGGGTATTTTGGTGGCCTCCCGGGGCAGCTCCGCCCAGGTTGGGGCGGCGGATGGGTACTTTATGCAGGCCATGGCAGCGGTGTTTGTGGGCCGCTCTGTTGGCGGGGCGGAAAAACCAAATGCCCTTGGCACCATGCTTGGGGCCATGCTGGTATCCACCTTGGAGAATGGGCTGACCATTTTAGCCGTTTCCTATTATGTGCTTCCCGCTGTTAAGGGGGCCGTGCTGGCCCTGGCGCTAATTGCCGCCTACGCCACCAAAAAAGAGGAATAGGCCTAAAGGCCATGCCAAGTAAAAAGGAGGAAACAACATGTCTCGCTTTGATGAATATTTTTTAATGAATGTCGATGATGCCGTGGAATACGTGCTGGAAAAACTACCCCAAACGCCCTGGGATAAGGGGACCATACAAGCCAAGGAAATTGGGGATGGAAACTTAAACTACGTTTTTAAAGTGTGGGATGAACAAGGTCATAGTGTTATTGTAAAACATGCGGGGCTGCAGCTTCGTATTTCAAAGGATATGCACATCTCCACCGACCGTAACCGCATCGAATCTGAAATCTTGCAGCTACAAGATCAATATGCCACCGGTTCGGTGCCTAAAATCTATATGTACGATACGGTGATGGCCGCCTGTATTATGGAGGATTTATCCGACCACCAGATGATGCGCACCGCCATGCTGGAACATAAAACTTTTCCCCGCTTTGCAGATGATATTACCACCTTTATGGTAAACACCCTTTTAAACACTACCGATGTGGTCATGGAACACAAGGCGAAAAAAGCCCTGGTTAAAAGCTTTATCAACCCCGAACTTTGCGAAATTACCGAAGATTTGGTTTTAATGGAGCCTTATAATGATATAAATGGCCGCAATTTGGTTTTTGAACCTAACCGGGATTTTGTGCAAAAAGAGCTTTATGAGGATAAGGCCCTTCACCTTGAAGTTACGAAGCTGCGCTTTGATTTTATGAACAATGCCCAGGCCCTAATTCATGGGGATTTGCACACCGGCTCTATTTTTATAAAGCCTGACAGCACCAGAGTTTTCGATCCGGAGTTTGCCTTTTACGGCCCCATGGGCTATGACGTTGGCAATATTATAGCCAACTTGGTCTTCGCCTGGGATAACGGCTATGCCGCAGGGAATACCCCCTTTTGCGATTGGTGTATACAAACCATTGAAGAAATAGTAGAACTGTTTAAAGAAAAATTCCTTAAAACTTATGATGAAAAGGTGACCGATCCCATGGCTAAAACCCCAGGCTTTAAGGAACATTACCTAAGCAGCATTTTGGCTGACACCGCCGGCTTTACCGGTACTGAGCTCATCCGCCGCACCGTGGGTATGGCCCAAGTAAAGGATGTAACGTCTATCCAAGACCCTAAAAAACGCACCCTAGCCGAACGGCTCAACATCATTATGGGCAAAAACTGTATTTTAAACAGACAGCAGTTTACCACAGGGCAAGATTATACCCGGGCCCTGTTAGATGCTTTTGAAAAGGCACAGCTGTAAAAGTAGAAGGACCAAGAAGCAAAGCACCAAGAAACGAGGGAACATTATGGATAAAGAAAAAATAAACATTATGGATATTGACACCGTTAATTTAGATAATCAAAACAGCGCCTTGGTCATCATTGACCAAACCCTTTTACCCGGCGAGGTTGAAATTCTGTCCCTCACTAAACAAGAAGATATTTGGGAGGCCATTTATCTTCTAAAAGTGCGGGGGGCCCCGGCCATTGGGGTGGCGGCTGCCATAGGGGTATACCTGGCCGCTAAAGAAAGCAAGGCCGCAACCTATCAGGCTTTTTATAGTGAGTTTAAAAAGGCTAAGGATTACCTGGCCTCGGCCCGGCCCACGGCGGTGAATCTTTTTTGGGCCCTTGACCGTATGGAAGGGGTGGTACTAAGCCATAAGGACAAAACAGTGGCCGAAATTATTACCCTTCTTCATAACGAGGCCATTGCCATTCGTGACGAGGACATTTGGGTATGCAAAACCATAGGGGAATATGGCCTTACTTTAATTGAAGACGGGGCCGGTATTTTAACCCACTGCAATGCAGGGCAGCTGGCAACAGTTAAATACGGCACGGCCCTGGCCCCCATCCACCTAGGGCGGGAGAGGGGCATGAATTTTAAGGTGTTTACCGATGAAACCCGCCCCCTTCTTCAAGGGGCCCGGCTATCGGCCTTTGAACTTGTATCAAATGGGGTGGATACCACGGTAATCTGCGATAATATGGCCTCCCAAGTGATGAAAAACGGCTGGGTCGATGCTATTTTTGTAGGCTGCGACCGGGTAGCCGCCAACGGTGATGCCGCCAACAAAATCGGCACCTCTGCCGTGGCAATTTTAGCCAAGCATTATAATATTCCTTTTTATGTGTGTGCCCCCACCTCTACCATTGATATGAACATTAAAACCGGTAAAGATATTCCCATTGAGGAGCGGCCCGCCCATGAAGTAACACAAATGTGGTATAAAAAGCCTATGGCTCCCGAAGGGGTTAAGGTGTATAACCCGGCTTTTGACGTAAGCGAGGCAGATTTAGTCACCGCCATTATTACCGAATATGGCATCGCCAGGGCTCCTTATACTCAAAGCCTTAAAGAGATTTTCGATAAAAAAGCAGCTGCACAAAACAACCAAAAAGGCTAATCGAAAGGGGTGAGCCTATGAAAAAAATCATTAACAGCCCGGAAAACTTTATTCCTGAAATGCTGGAGGGCATCTATGGTGCCCACCCTGACCAACTAACTTATGTAAATGAGGATTTACATTGCCTGGTCAAACAAAATTTAACGCCCCAAAAGGTAGGCATTATGACCGGGGGCGGCTCGGGGCACCTGCCGTTATTTTTGGGCTATGTGGGCCAGGGCATGCTGGACGGCTGCGCCATTGGGGATGTGTTTCAGTCCCCCAGCAGCCAGCAGATTTTGGCCGTTACCAAGGCCATCCACCAGGGGGCCGGGGTTTTATACATTTACGGCAATTACAACGGTGATATTTTCAACTTTGACATGGCCGCCGAAATGGCGGATTTTGAAGAGGGTATACAGGTGGAAACCGTTGTAGCAGGTGAAGACGTGGCCTCGCCCGCCCCTAAAGAGGGGGAGAAAAACACCCGCAGGGGGGTGGCAGGCATCTTTTTTGTGTATAAATGCGCAGGAGCCGCCGCCCAGATGGGCAAAACTCTCCCTGAAGTGAAGGCTGCAGCCCAAAAGGCCGCCGATAATGTGCGCACCATGGGGGTGGCCCTCACCCCCTGCATTGTACCTAAGGTAGGCAAGGCCAGCTTTACCCTTGGGGAAGATGAAATGGAAATTGGCATGGGTATCCACGGGGAACCGGGAATTCGCCGGGGCAAACTGTTGGATGCCGATGAAATTGTAAAAGAAATGCTGACCCCCATTTTAAAGGATATTCCTTTTAAAGGGGGGGATGAAGTGGCGGTGCTGGTTAACGGCCTTGGAGCAACCCCCTTGGAGGAACTGTATGTAATGTTCCGCCAGGTTAGCAAAATCCTTAGTGGAAAAGGGATTAAGGTGTTCAAAACCTATGTAGGGGAATTTGCCACTTCCATGGAAATGGCCGGGGCCTCCATCTCTCTTTTAAGGGTGGATGAAGAATTAAAAGGCTACCTTCGCCAGGGAGCCGACACCCCATTTTTCAAACAACTTACATTTTAAGGATGATGAATATGTTAAACGCCCAGGGCTTAAGGAGGTTATTTGTACAGTGGGCAAATATTATGGCTGCCCATGAACAGGAGTTGATTGAACTTGATGGCCTGTGCGGTGACAGCGATTTGGGCTTAACCATGGCCAAGGGTTTTGGGGCCGCCGTTAAAGCTGCAGGGGACAGCACCGATGCTGACCTTGGCAAACTGGCTTATATCGCCGGAAAGGCCATGGGTCAGGCGGTGCCTTCCACCATGGGCACTTTAATGGCTGCAGGGCTTATGAGCGCCGGCAAGGCACTAAGGGGTAAAGAAACCCTGGCAGAAGGGGAACAGGCTCTGTTTTTCCGTGCCTTCTATGAAGGGGTGGCAAACCTTGGCGGCGCCAAAGAAGGGGAAAAAACTTTTTTAGATGGCCTGGGCCCCGCTCTTTTGGTACTGGAAGCCCATGGAGGTTTGGAGGACTCTATATCCTGGGCAAATCGGGTAAACCAGGCCCTTTTAGCCAGTAAAAAGGGCTATGAAAATACTTGCGGAATGCTCGCCAAACATGGTAGAATGGCTATTCGCGGGGAAGAATCCCGCCGCTATTACGATCCCGGTGCCCGAGTGGCCCTTTTATTGATGCAGGGCTACCAGGAGTTTTGGCAAAAGGAGCTAGGCCATGAGCATAACCGTTAAAGAAATTGCCCAAAAGGCGGGGGTGTCCCCGGCCACCGTATCCCTAGTAATCAACAATAAAAAAGGGGTCAGTAAGGAAACCCGCCTGCGTGTGCAGGCTATTATGGAACAATATGATTACCGGCCCATTAAAAACAATAAGCGGTCATTGTGCCTAACGGTGGTCAAATTTCGCAAACACGGCATGGCCCTTGAGGAAAACCAGGGCTTTGTGGCTTCCATTATTGACCATATGGAGGCCGAGGCCAGAAAAAATGCCATAGGTTTTTCCGTTGTAAATTGCGATGAGCAAAACAGCGGTGAAATTTTTGCCGCCTTAAATGCCGATGCCCCCCAGGGGGTAATTATTATCGGCACCGAGCTTTCCCGCCCTGAATACCCCTTGCTTAAAAAACTTAAAATCCCTTTTGTTATACTGGATAACAGCATGGGCTACGAGGACACGGACAGTGTTGTAATGGATAACCACAGCATTATAATGAAGTCCACCCAATACCTTTACGGCTGTGGCCACAGGCAGATTAGCTATTTTAAAAGCAGCAGGCAAATTAATAACCTAGATGAGCGGTATGAAGGGTATCTAAAAGCCATGGATAACCTAGGTCTTGAAGTGCCCCGGCCTGTTTTGCTCCCCCCTACTTTAAAGGGGGCTTATAAGGAAATGCGGGCCCTTTTACAAAAAGGGGCCTATGTGCCTGGGGGTGCCGCTGTGGCCGATAACGATTCTATTGCTATTGGGGTATTAAAAGCTGTGCAGGAGGCGGGCTACCAGGTGCCTGATGATCTATCCGTTATCGGGGTTGATGATATTCCCTTCAGTGCTGTAACCACCCCGGGGTTAACCACCATGCGCATATCCCGCCAGGCCTTAGGAGAGCTGGGGCTGGAGGTTATTCAAAGGCGTATTGCCCACCCTGATTGGCCCAGTATAAAGGTTGCCATTGGGGCGGAATTGATTAAACGGGGAAGCACCCGGCAAAAGAGTTTGCCCCACCAGGGTAAACCACCCAAAAGCCAACCGTTCCAAACCGAAGGGCCCTGGCTAGAGGGGCCTACTGCAAAAGGCGAAAAAAGTAAAGTGGTGTAAAGGGCTTATGCCAAGAGGTAAAAACAAAGTCAAAAAAGGGTAAAGGAAAAGCTGAGTATTAGTAAATGATATCCTAGATAAAGCTACTGTAAAGCAGTTATCAAGCAGCACAAAAGCCGTTCCTGTTTTTGGAACGGCTTTTGTGCTATTCTTTTTACTCACCAACGTGGCTGCTTTGCCGGAGTTAAAAACCGGAGAAGAAGATATATATATTCTTCTCCCCAGTCTTTAGCACAAATCCAAATGCATGCTTTATAATGAATAAAGTGTTCGGACCTACACCCTTTGGTGGAGCATAGGGGGGTCGAACCCCTGACCTTCGCATTGCGAACGCGACGCGCTACCAACTGCGCTAATGCCCCAAGTACATCAGTATTATTTTAGCACCAGAAAGGTAAAAACACAATCCTGTTAGACTAAAAAAGAAGAATGCTAAAAACAGATGGGCAGTGAAAAATCCAGATCAAGCAAGAAATGAGACTTAAAAAAGCGCAAAACAGTAGTGCGTTTTCCTCAAATTAAGACATGGGAAGTTAAGTAAATGGGGTGAGGATGTTAAAGCCCGGCACTTAACCCACCATGTGTTGATTTAACTTATTCGTCCTTTATTTAAATAAGGGGCTCCATCCCTTTATCTGTCAGGAAGGCTTTACATTTTCAAGGGAGCGAATGAAAAGTAAACACTTGCAGTATACGCCCTTTTTGAGGTTTACAGTAAAAAACTTGGCTGCTGGAAACAATAAATAGAATGGTGCTACCAAGAGGAGCCAACAGGCAAGATAGAATAGGCTGCTTTTTTAGCTCAAAGAGATTTTTTGGGACAGCTGAAATGCGTTTATTAAATTATAGAAAAGGTATTAAGCATTATTGTAAAGGAGCATTAGGGCGTTATGGTGAGATGACTGAAAATATTTGTAGAATCCTTTACGAGTTATTTGGGGAAAGGGTTTTTTGAGGAAAATTTTTTGGATTTTTATTGGGTGTTTCTTTAAAAAAGAACTGTAAGCTTAACAAAATACTTAAAACTAATTGTATTTTATAAGGCTTTTTGATATGCTACCCTTGCTGCTAAAACATGAAAAAGAGGGGTAGAATGCTGCAAATATTTCCTTTGTCAACTGAAAACATAGGCTTCTACAACACCATTGATCGGCGGTATTTATCTGGCGAGCTGGCCAAGGTAAAAATTAGCCGCAGTGGTTTTGCTCTTTCCTATATTTCCATAAACGAGGCAAAATGGCGTCAGGAGCAGCCAGTCCACAATCTGCCGGCAGAAGAGATCCTTAAACAAAGGGATATGGTATGCTATTTGGCCTTTGCAAACAAGCAATGCGTAGGCCAAATGATTGTGGTTGAAAATTGGAACCAGAGGGGAATCATTTGGGACATTGCCGTAGACCTGCAACACCGGCGGGAAGGGATTGGAACAGAGCTTTTGTCTGCCGGGGAAGATTGGGCAAAAGCAAGAAAGCTATTTGGTTTAATGGCTGAGGTTAGCGATGCTAACCCCATTGCTTGCCAGTTTTTAGAGCAAAAGGGCTTTGCCTTAGGCGGGGTTGATCAGCTGCTCTACCACAGCTTGCCTGCGGAGGGGAAGAAAGCACCCCAATTTAGGGATACAGCCTTGTTTTTTTATTATGATTTTGATCATAACTATAGCTTATAAAAGGAGAAACTATGCGTCTACAAAAATATATTGCCCAGAGCGGGGTCGCCTCCAGAAGACGGGCGGAAGAGTTGATTGCCCAGGGAAAGGTGCAGGTAAACGGCCAAACCATTACTCAAATGGGCGTGCAGGTAAATGAAGGGGACGAAGTGAAGGTTGAAGGGAATGTAATCGCCCTTGAAAGTGAAAAACACTACATTCTGTATCATAAGCCCATGGGGGAGGTAACCACTGTTTCCGATCCTGAAGGGAGAGATACGGTGCTTGATAAGTTTGCCGATTACCCTGTACGCTTGTTTCCTGTAGGCCGCCTTGATTATAACAGCGAAGGGCTGCTGATATTAACCAATGATGGGGAACTGATGCAAAAAATGCTTCACCCCAGCAAAGAGGTTGAAAAAATGTATCTGGCCCGGGTTACGGCCCAGTTTACCATAGAGGATGCCAAAAAGCTGGAACGGGGTGTTTGGATTGACGGGCGTAAGACATCCCAGGCAAAGGTGCGGGTTATTAAAAAAGAGGCCTTTGCAACGGTGATTTTAATCACCATTCATGAAGGGCGCAACAGGCAGGTGCGTAAAATGGTTGAAAGCAGCGGTCATAAGGTGCTTTTGTTGCGGCGAGTACAGTTTGGACCCATTCAGTTGGGGGATTTACAGCGAGGACAGTGGCGCTATTTAACTGAGGGCGAAATAGAAAAATTGAAAGGCTTATAAAAAAAGCGCCGGTATTGGGCGCTTTTTTGAATTACTAAAAGATGAAGGGAAAGAGTTTATAGGGTATAGCCTCAAATCTTTCCAAAATCCAACTTTGAAGTGAGGGATGGAGGTTGAAAAAAGGAATGCTTCCTTTTTAAAGGCGGAAGAGAAGAATGGAATAGTCCTTAAAACCGCCAGCCCCATTTATTAAAATACTTCCAAACCGATTGAAGGTGAAGCTTGATACTTTTAACCTTTCGGGCACTTTCCCGGGCCCAGTGGTGGGTTACGGTAATGTGGGGATGGTAGATGATATCCCCAACTTGAGCTAGTTTTCGTGTTAAATCAATGTCTTCCATATATAAAAAATAGCGAAGGTCAAAACCGCCTACTTCTTGGTAGGCTTTGGTGCTAACAAACATAAAACAGCCGGTAGCAAAAAAAGTTGGCACAGGTTTATTAATTTTTTTGTTTTGCCAGGTGTATTCTTCGCGCCAGCGGGGAAAAACTCCCCCTAGGCCTTCAAAAAAGCCCCCAGCTAAAAAGCGGATAGAGGGCAGTTCTTTTGGTAAAAATTGCTCCTGACCTGTAGGAAAGAGAACTTTTGGGCTTAGTAAAACCGTTTTGGGATGGCCTTGCATGTATTGGGCCATTTTTTCAATTTCATGGGCAGTGCATTCAATATCGGGGTTTACTACCATATGGTAATCGCTGTTTAGCAGCGGTAAAACTTGATTATGCCCGTGGCCAAAGCCCAAGTTTTGCTCAAGGGGAAGAAGACTTACCTGTGGAAATTTTTGCCGAATCAGCGTTAGGGTGCCGTCGCTAGATGCATTGTCGATAACGTGAATGTGCCGAGGCTCCAAGTAAGGTATTTGCAGCAAGCAGTTTAAAACTGTTTCAATCTGGTGTATGCTGTTGTAGGTAACAATGCTTGCAGAAAGTTTTGTTCGGGCTTGGCTGGAATGGTTCAAGGGGTCCCCTCCTTAAAAAACAGCAGGAAGAAAAAACTTCCTGCTGTTTATTATACTGTATTTAAACTAAAAAGGGAACAGGTGCTATACCAAGGCGATTAGGCATCTTCGGCACCAATCCATGATATGGCCAGAGTACCTGGGCCTACATGAGTGCCGATGACTGGGCCGATATCTACCAGCTTATAGTTAAAGAAAATAGCCCCATGTTCTTCAAGAAAGGTCCTTACTTCATCCAAGGCTTTGGCTGCATTTGCCGAGGCAAAGTAGATGGGATAGCTCGCGTCTGGCGGGCAGTCTTTTAACTGCTGTAAAAACCATTCCAGCATTTTCTTTTTACCTCGCACCAGGCTGTTCATGGCAAGTTTACCTTCAGCCAGTTCCAGCATGGGCTTTATTTTCAAAATGCTTCCTGCCTTGCCCCCAAAGGAAGAAAGGCGGCCACCCATGACCAAATATTTTAAATCAGCTACGGAGCCAAAAAGTTTTTGCCTGGGCCTTAGTGCTTCAAGGGCAGTAACAATTTCTTGTACAGAAAGTTTACTTTCTCGAAGGCGCAAGGCTTCGTTTATAAAAAAAGCCTCACCAAGGGCAGCAGACATGGAATCAAACAAGTAAATGCGCTGGTTATTGTCCAGCATGTCTTTTGCCAACAGGGCCGATTGATACGTTCCGCTTAACAGGCTGGAGCCGGTAATCACTAACACTTCATCACCCTGGTCAATAAAAGGTTTTATGGCGTTATAAAAAGCATCGGGGGTGACTTGGCTGGTTTTTGGCAGGGCGGTGGCAACGGCCATTTTGGGATAAAAGGTTTGGGGTGTAATGGTTACGCCGTCGATATAAGTCTTGTCCTCAAAGTGAATGCTAAGGGGAACCACGCTGATGCCTAATTTACTTGCATCCTCCTGCAAAATATCAGACATGCTGTCGGTAATGATTTGTATCATCTTACTGTTTCTCCTTTGAATTAAAATAGGATTCAATGTTTTGTAATGTATCAATGAGGGTCCTTAACTGATCTGCAGGCAAAAAGGCAAGAACCTCTTGGGTCATTTCTTTATGGAAGGCATCGTGATGGGCTGTTACCTCCACACCCAGCTTAGTTGGAAAAACCAAAACAACGCGTTTGTCTTTTTTTGAGCGCTCTTTATATAGATAACCCTTTCGGATCAGTGTATCTACAGATACTGTTAAAGAACCTGAGGTAATATGCAAAAACTGGGCAATATCCGACATGGTGTTATGATCGCCGCAGTGGCATACTGCTTGTACCACATGAAACTCTTTAAGGGATAAGTTTTCATAGGGAGCAATACGCAGCGCCTGCTCCTCAATACGCAAAATATCGTTAAAAAGGTGGACCAGCAAATGATTAACGGTTTTTTCTTCCAGGTTCATAGGGGAAGTCATAACCTCCTTTAAATATTTTGAAGTTCAAAGCAAATGTGATTTTTTTGAACTTCGACAAAATCAAAAATGAGAATGTTTTGAAGTTCAAAACATTCTCATTATAGCAAAGGAAAGATAGGTTGTCAAAAGTTATTTTTTCTTTACGGTAATCACGAGTCTGCGGTAGGGATCGTCTCCTTCGCTATGGGTTTCAACCTGCCGGTTTCCAGACAAGGCGCTGTGAATAACCCTTCTCTCATAAGGGTTCATGGGTTCTAAGGCCACTCTGCGACCTGTTTTCACAGCCCGGTTAGCCATGCGGTTTGCCAGGCGAACAAGGGATTCTTCTCTTTTAGCCCGGTAATTCTCCGTATCAAGGGCTACCCTTACGTAATTTTCCTGGTCCCTGTTAACGTGCAAATTGGTTAAATATTGAAGGGCATCCAGGGTTTCGCCCCGCCGGCCAATCAAAAGGCCCATATTTTCGCCGGCCATCTCCAAAAGAATGCTGCCTTCATCGCTGATGGAGGCGGTTACTTCAGCTTCAATGGCCATGTGTTTGGTTAGCTCCTTTAAGAACAGCTGGGCCTTGTTAAGCAAATCGGCCATCTCTCCCTTACCCAGAGGGGCCTTTTTTGAGGCTGGGAAAGGGATGTGTTTCACTGGTTCACTTTTTTCAACAGTTTCTTTACTGGCGACTTGAAAGTTGCTCTTAGCTTTTTCGTGGGCGGCAGAAATTAATGCGCTAGCATCTTCTGTTTCCACATCAGCTTTTAAGGTAAGGCGCACCTTAGCTTGTTTGCTTCCAAACAAGCCAAACAGGCCCTTGCTTCCCTCGCTTAAAATGTCAATGGTAACATCGTTAATGGCAACACCTAAATGTTCGAGTCCTTGAGAAATGGCTTCTTCAACAGTTTTTGCAGAGGTTTCATAAGATTTCATTTTACTACACCTTCTTTTTGGATTAATTCTTTTTTATCTTTTGCGTCCAGGTATTTGTTTAAGAAAAAGTTTTGCAGGGCGGCAATGACGTTAGCTGTAACCCAGTAAATCGAGAAAGCTGCGTTTTGGGTAGCACAAATATAAAGGGAAAATAAGGGGAAGAACCATTTCATAAAACCGCTGTTCATTCCGCCGGCAGCGCCTTGCTCAGGGGTACCCGCCGCCGGTGTAGGTTGAGGCATAAGCTTGGTGGATATAAGCTGGCTTACAGCAGATAATATAGGTAAAATGAATAAACCGTTATAGTTTTGATAAAGAGACAGGCCAAAGAAAATATTTTGAAAGCCCGGAACTGTTGCCATTTCTGCTTGGTAAACTGGCAGGGCTTGCATGGCAGCAACAATGCTTTGAACGGTTTGCCCAACGTTTGCAGATGTAAAATCAAAAGAAATACCGGTAGACAGAAGACTGCTTAGAATATTGGGGTCAAGAGCGCTATATACCTTGTTCCAAATATCTGCCGGAATTTGCTGTAAGCTGCTGGCATTTTGCATAACAGAAAAGAAGGGGCTGTCGGGCATCCAAAGGTTTTTTACCCACAACCAGCTTTGGAGCTGGGGGGCTTGTCCGGTGGCCAGCATTTGTAACACTTGGTTTGCAATTTGCTCGTTGGCAATTAAACGCATGGCCGCAAACATGGCAAACAAAATGGGCATGGTTAAAAGCATAGGCAAACAACCGGAAAACATGCTGACGTTTTCTTTTTTATAAAGTTCCATGGTTTTTTTGTTTAATTTTTCTTTGTCGTTCTTGTACTTCTTTTGAAGTTCCGCTAATTTAGGCTGCAGGGACTGGGTTTTACGCATGCCCTTGCGGCTCTTCACATCAAAGGGGAGCAAAATCATACGAATGAAAAAGGTAAAAACAACAATGGACCAGCCATAGTTGCCAACAATGGAATTGATGGCGTCCAAAATGTTCCTTAAAAACTCATTCACACAGGTCATTCCTTCCTTATGGTATCAACTAAAATATCCGGGACCGGGTCGTAGCCGCCTTTAGAAAAAGGGTTGCAGCGAAGAATACGGCGAAAAGCAAGCCAGCCACCCTTAAAGGAACCGAATCGTTCAATAGCTTCCGTGGCATACACAGAACATGTGGGGGTGTACTTACAGGCATTAGGCAATAAAGGGCTGATGTTTTTTTTATAAAATCGAATAAAAATCAACAATAATTTTTTCATTTTGCATCTTCAACTGCTTGCGTTTGGTTTAGGTTTGCAGCGTAGAGGTTTTGCTTTTTAACTAAATACAGCAGGTCTTTTTGTAGCCGCTCAAAAGAGGCTTCAGCCGCACCGCTTCGGGCGATGATGACATAGAGGCCGGGTTTTAACTGGCCTGTTAAGGGCCGTACCATTTCACGCAGCCGCCTTTTGAGCTTGTTGCGAACAACCGCATTGCCTATTTTTTTACTGATTGAAAAGCCTATTTTTAGTTCACGGCTCCGTGCATACAATAAAACGAGGCGGTGAGAAGCAGTATTTTTACCCTTGCGATAAACATACTGAAACTGCTTGTTTTTTTGTAATCGAAACTGTTTTTGCATAAAACCCCTACCATCAACCTTTAACAAAATAATAAAAAATGTTGGAAAAGCCCGAACCCACTGTGCTACTGGGCAGCAATAGGACGGGCTGAACCATGCTGGTATATACTATTTGTTAAAGAGTGATTAGGCACTGAGGATTTTGCGACCACGGCGGCGGCGGGCAGCAAGTACACGGCGGCCGCTCTTGGTAGACATACGGGCACGGAAGCCATGCACCTTACTACGTTGACGCTTTTTTGGTTGATAAGTTCTAAACATGTGACCACTCCTTATATTATATTACATATTGATCATAACCATTTGGCTATGCACAAAAAATGCAAAACACCATAAAACAACCATTATAGTATACTAAGGGCCAGGATGGCTGTCAATAGTTTAAATGATAAAGTTGACAGAATTTGT
>CAYFQH010000039.1:0-12611 GCA_964345215.1 uncultured Oscillospiraceae bacterium
AAAGGTAATAATAAAACCAATGACAATTAAAAAACCGGAAATGCTTTGAGCAGGTACAAATTTGCTGATTTTGCCCACCAGGCCGGTTAAAAGCAAAACACCGGTTAAAAGCATCATGGCAATACCTGCAACCACAGGCCAGGGAGCGGCGGCAGTGCCGGAAATAATGGCTTCAATAGGGGCGCCCCCAAAGATGACGCTGGGAATATCGGCCAGGGAGTTAATAATGGTTAAATGATCAAGGTTTTGGGTTTGTCCTGCCAGGCTTGCGGTAATATTGCCAAAGGCCGTATTGGAGCCAATGTTCAGGCAAATAAAGCTTAAGGCTCCTAAAAGAACCTTGGCGTTAAAAGTTGGCTTAATCAGCTTAAATTCACTCCAAAAGGACTTTTTCCAAAACTTCCAGTCGTTGCTCATTATCTGCTCGGTGCTTTGACCGTTGGCCTTGGCAATTTCCCCAAGGTCGATGCGCCGTTTTTGAATCAGGGCAAAATCGAGGGTAGAAACTAAAACCGAAACCGCAACGGTGTATACAACAGCATTGGGGCTGTGAATGGTCAAGGCGTAGGTCATCAGGGCACTGATGATGGAGATAAGGCCGGTGCGTTTTTCCTGTGCAAACATATCAACCCCTACAGAGGTTAAAATCAGCCCTACGCCGCTCATCATGCCAGTAACCACGGCGACTCCGGCAAAGTTTGCAATTTTATTAACCCCGCCAAAAAGGCCCAGGGTAATCATGGCAATAGCGGCAATTAAAAGAGCGCTAACCCGGTTGCGCATATCCTTTTCAAGGCCGGAAACGGTGAGGGTTTCTGCCTGGCCGGCAATAGGGGTAACGGAGCCCGTTAAGGCATTGCCGATAGCGCCGATAAAATAGGCGAAGGAAGTGGGTTTTAAGGCAAAGCCCAAGGATGCCGCATAGGAAAGCTGGGTAATACCATTTACCGTTACAAAAATAACCGCCAATAAAAAAGGCCCCAGATCTGTCAACCAATTCATACAAAATCGCTCCTTGAAAGTAAAATGTTCGTTAATGTGCTTAAAGCTAATTTAATATACTACATAAAATCCAAAAAGTCTAGCGAAAAATGGGTGAAAATACGAACATTGATGCACCTTCAATGTCAGCCAGTTCTTCTTTAATAAAACAGCAGAAAGATAACAGTAAAATAAGGGAAGAAAAGGTGGCCAAGAATCGTTAAATAAATAGACACTGCTTTATATCATAAACAGAATATGGAAAGGAGCCTTTGCATGAAAAAGAAAGGTATCACTCTGGTTGTTTGCTTTATCCTTTTGATAACAAGCCTTGTAACGGCCTTTGCCCAACCGGACAAGATTATTTTAAACCAGGAGGAAACCCTGGCCCTGTTTGGAGGTGAGGAAGGGCTGATTGACGTGCAAATGAATGAGAATACCCTGTATATGTTGTTCGCCAACGCCTTGTATGCCTATACCCTCGGGGAGGAAGCCCCTCAGGAACTCATAGGCCCCCAGGCTTTTGAGCAAGTGGCTGAGGTATTAACAGCTGTTTTTAACAAGGGGCAGGAGGAGACGGAAACAGGCCTTGAAAGGGCCTTTGACAGCCTGTTTATTTAGCACAACCGCCTCTATGCCCTGAGTGTAACTGCCCACAGCGCCATACCTGTAGACACACAGGCCGGGGTCTTTTTGCCAAATGACATCATAACCCTTGATTTTTTAAATCAAGAAGATGCCTATACCCTGAGGGTAAAAGGGGTATTGGGCGATCAGCTTTTTGCTCACAGTATGATGCCCGGGGCAAAGCTGTTTTCAATTAATTTAACCACCCAGGAAAAAACGGAATACGAATCACAAAATATTCAAGACCTGTACCCCGCCGGGGAAAATGAGTGGCTGGCCTTGGTATACGACCAGCAGGAGCTATATAGCCAGCCGGAACCTACTTACAGCTTAATGGTCTTTAACCCCAAAGAGGATAAGCTAACCGATGAAGTCAAGGTCAGCGCCACTGGCACCGGCGGCTTTGCCTGCAGTAGCGAAGATTATGCCCTGTACTACCTAAAAGAAGGGCAGATAACCCACCTAGATGAAAAGGGCGAGGAAAAACCTGTTGGCTATATGGATATACAAAGGGTAAACGCCAGGGGAAAAGCCTGGGTCAAGGGTAACGTATACATTGTGTGGCCCGGCACCGGAGAAGGCATATTGATTGAGGCAATAAATCCTGATGTAAAGCTTCCTCCGGTCCTTAATATTTTTGGTAACAGCTATGGCCGCGAAAAGGTTGACAAGGCCTTTAAAGAAAAATATCCTGGTGTCGTTATCCGCTACCGCAGCAGCAGCCCAACAACAAATTTACAACAATGGATACCCCAAGTCATCCAGTCAAAGCAAGATGACATTGACATCTTTTTTGTGGATGGATACTTTGTTGACATTGAAAACCTGTTTAAAAAGGAATATGCTCTTTCCCTGTCTTCCAGCGAGATCATTACAAAACAGGTGAGTAGAATGTACCCCTATGCCCAAAAGGCATTAACGCATAACGGGCAGATTTACGGCCTGCTTGAAGATCATACTGCCCTCTATCCTCGGCTTGCCTATTCAAAAGAAGTTTGGGATGGGGTAGGCCTAACCCAAGAGGATGTGCCTAAAACCCTGATGGAATTTGTTGACCTTGCCGCCCGTTGGGAAGAGGAGCTGAAACAGGAAAATAAAGGATACTTTTTTATGAACGGAACTGCAGAGCTTGGAAAAAGCGACCTGGTATTTCGTATTGTTGAACACTACATCATGGATTACCAAAAAAGAGGGGTGACCCTTGATTTTGATACGCCTTTATTTCGAGAAATGATGGAAAAAATAGAAAACATGAATTTATCTGCCTATGGAGAACCAGGGCATGACGGCGATGAAGGCAAGGCCCTTTTTAATAGCGGGGCTATGGATGTTTTGTACAGCGGGAATCAAAAAGAGTGGGAAGGGCTTTACCCCCCCCTGGATGAAGGGCTGGAGCCGGCCATTGCCCTAGGCAGCCGCATTGCCTTTATTAACCCTAACAGCCCTAGAAAAGCAGAAGCCCTGGCCTATTTTGAGATTATGGCCGAAAACTACAGCCCCAAGGCCCAAATTACTTTATTTGAAGATGTAAATGACCCTGTAATAGATGAAAACCGGGAGAAGGACTTGGCTCAAAAGCAGGAAGAACTGGCAGGGCTAAAAGAAGTGTTGGATGCCGCCCAAGAGGCAGAGAAAGGAGCCATACAAGAGCAAATAACCCTTTTGGAAGAAGCCCTTTTAAGAGGGGAACAAAGCCAATGGCTGGTGAGCCCCGAGGCCATTGAGCAGTTCAACCAGCTGGTTCCCTATGCCTTTATACCCTTAAACGAAACCTTTTACAGCGCCGGCAATGAAGAAGAGGGGAACCGAGGCACGGTGGAACTATTGCTTAATAACTACATTGAAGGGGCCATAGACTTAGACAACTTTATTAAAGAGGTAAACCGCCGGGTACAGATGCATGCACTAGAAAATGAATAGTACCAAACCTTTTTGATAACACAAAAAAACCGGCCTTGTATGTGAAGGGCCGGTTTTTTATGGTTTTTTACAAAATTCTATTTTTTTGGAACAATCTCCAGCCAGTAGCCGTCGGGATCGGTGATGAAATAAATGCCCATAGCAGGGTTTTCGTACACAATACAGCCCATTTCTTCGTGGTGGCGGTGGGCGGCGTCATAATCATTGGCAATGAAAGCCAGGTGAAACTCTACCTCGCCCAGGTCATAGGCCTGGGGGTGATCTCGCAGCCAGGTGAGCTCCAGCTGGAAGGTGCTTTTTTGATCGGATAAATAAACGATAATAAAAGAACCGTCTTCTTTTTCCTTACGGCGCACTTCGGTTAGCCCTAGGGCTTTTTGATAAAAATCAAGGCTTTTGCCTAAATCCGCCACATTAAAATTTTGGTGGGCAAAGGTGAACATAACATAACCTCCTTATATAGGGTTGCAAAGTTATTGGCAAACCCACAGGTTTCCCTAAAACTGAGGGTCGGATCCTTCCTGGTAGGGGTTTGGATTCTCTTCCCCTTTTTCATCTTCATCTTCTAAAGAGACAGGCAGGTCGCTGTCTAAAAAGGGGTCTTCAGGATGAAAGGCCTGGAGGGGATCCGTTTTGCCGGTTATAAAGGTGCCTGTATCCCCTTGGAGGGGAGCGATAGAGGATTTTTCAACCTTAAAGAGGGGAGAGGTAGCAGAATCGGGAGAGACCACCTGAATTTGCAGCTCCTTTTCCATAAAGGTGATTTGGGCAAATTCCCCCGGTTTGGTTAGGGGGAGAACTTCACTGTATTTGTTGCGGGAGCGGCGGGCAAAATCTGCAGCTACCTCTGCCCGGCCCTGCCAATGCATGGGGATAAGTACCCTGGGCTTGGTCGACAAAAGAAAGTGCTGGGCTCCTGCGTCAAACAAGGAACCCATCCGCGGGTCTACCGGGAACATGCAAAGGTCGATATGCTGCCCTTTTAAAGGGGCTACAGCTTTTTCATAAGCTTCTTCCGCCGCTTCAATTTCTCTTAAAGAGCTCTCTTCCCGCCAATGCCATAAGTTTAAATCCCCTGCGTGGAAAACACGAAGATGGTAGGCATCCACCATAAAAGAAACGCCTAAATCTGTTGATTCATAGGCGGTAACCCGCACGTTTCCGTTCAGGCGCAGCTGATCCAGGGGAGCCAGTCGTTTCCCTCGGATGCCAATGGGCATATCCTTTGAAACGAGGTAGGTAATGTCTTCATGGTCGCGCCAATCAAAAACCACCGGATCCAGATGATCTGGATGGGCATGAGAGATAAAAACATATACATGCTTATAAAGGGCAAGGGAAGCGGGAGTGATTTTTAAGGCATCGGGAATGGCATCGCGTTCTGCCCCTTCCCAATAGTCGAAAATAAACAGGCTGTCTTCCACCTGCACAGAAAAGCCGCTGTGGTAATAGTAGGTAACCGTGGCGCGCAAGGACATAAGACGCCTCCTTTCGATCAGCAATTTTGTCATGTACTTAGAATGCCATAAAAAACCATTTGTGTCAACAAATTGAATGGTATTTGAACTTCATTAACCATAAAAAGCAAAATATTGTCAAAAAAATGGGATAAAAAACCACTTTTAAATCAGCGGCACCGGGGTAGCCTTTCTGTTTTCAAAACGCAGTTCCCACTTGGCCCCCTGAGAAACAGCAATTTCCTTTGCTTGCTTAACCAGATAATACAGGTGCTTGCTAAAGTGTGCATCAGAAGAGAAGGTGAACCACTGGCCGCCCAGCTCAAGGTAGCGTCGAATAATATCGGCCCCGGGAATCGGGCTTAGTGTGTTGCGAAGGCCCGAAGCGTTAATTTCCAAAGCCTTTTGCTTTTGAATGATGGTTTTTAATATTTCATCAATCAAATCAGGCCCATGGTGGTAGCCTAAGGGCCTTATTTCCTGCGGATAGGGGGCAAATTTACCTACATATCCCAGGTGGGCAACCCCGTCGTAATCGGGAAAAGCCTTTACACTTTCCAACTTATGCTCAAGGTAAATCCGATAGGCTTGTTGTTGGGTTTTTCCTTCAAAATACCGGTTGTCGTGTGGATCGATGCCTTCAACCAAGTGAAGGGAGAGAAGATAGAAATCAAGGGGCAGAGGCTTTAAAACATCATGCAGCTCACTGCGAAAGGGAGCATAGTCTCCTATTTCCATTCCCTTTTTGATGGCTAAATGAGGAAAAGCCTTTTGCGCTGCTTCAATTTCCTCAAACCAGCGGGCAAAATCAGGTACGTTGACCATACCCAAAACCGGGTCCGGGTCCAGATGCTCGGTAAAACAAATTTCATCAAGGCCCAGCCGGCTGGCCTCTTGGCAGGCTTCAAAAACACTTTGGCGGCCGTCGGAAGAAAAGTTGCTGTGCATGTGATAATCCATTTTTTTCGGTAGTGCGTCCATGTCATCCTCCTACAGTAAAAGGCTTTCGCCTCTTCTTAGTAAATACAGGTAGCTTTGGGCCACAGGAACCCCCGTAATGGCCATCAGGGCCTGCTTGTATAAATCCATTTGCCCCTGATAGCGCTGTTTTAGAAGGGGCAAGCTGGATACCTGATCCGTTTTATAATCTAACAATACAAAGGCACCTTCTTCCATAAAGCAGCAGTCAATCACCCCTTGTACAAGGGTGTTGTTTTGGGGCAACCGATAAATAAAGGGCCATTCCCTATAATAAAGGGAACTGTTCAAAAGCCGTTGTCCCAGGCTACTTTCAAAAAAGGTAACCAGCCAGGAAATGAAAAGGGCTTCCCGCTCCTGCTGGGTAAACAAGCCTCTTTGATAGAGCCGATTCGCCTGATCTGTAATGTGATTGTGAAGGGGTTCTCCTCTAAGCCCTTGTAAAGGCCCCAGGTCAATCAAGCCCAAAAGCCTGTGGGTAACGGTGCCCCGTTGGGCCGGGGTAAGATCTGCCTGTTTGTCTTGGCCCATAAAGTCGGGCAAGGCCGGCAGGGGGCTTAAAGCAAGGGGGCTAACTAAGATTTCGCCGGCGCCCTTGGTGGCAGGCGTTTCTTCTTGGTTTTCCACAAAGTGCTTTTGGAAAAGGTTTTGATTGTTTAAGGAGCTGACGGAGGTTTTAATAGGCAGAGCAGTGGGGGGGAGGGGATCATAAAAAGGGTAAAGAGAAGGGGCTGCTACCGCCCTTGCCAGCAGGGTTTCAACCGATCTGTGGATACTTTGCTCTTTTTCCACAGGAGATGTGGGGAAATTTTTCAAAACCTTTATTTTCCAAGGGTTTGCCCCTTGTTGATAACCTGGGGAAAAAGTGTTACTTTTTGCAGCCGCCTCCCGTAAAGGAGCCCCTTCCTCCATGGGCAGCACACTTTGACAAACCCAGTCCAACATGCTGTTGGCCTCCCCTATACTGTAGGGGCCCGGGGGTAAAGCCCAAGCAGCAAGGTCTGATTCCCTGGAAGGGGTGCCGATTAAAAGTAGGTGGTTTTTAGCCCGGGTCATGGCTACATATAAAAGCCGTGCCCGCTCCGCCTTCTCCTCTATTTTTTTACGGAGGCTGATGGCCTTTTGCCCGAAGGTTTTACGGGTAATACGAGCCGGTACGTTCATATAGTTTAAAGCCAGCCCCAGCTCCTTATGAAGCAGTAACTCCCCTTTGCCGCCCCCAAGGTGCATATTGCTGCCAAGGCCCATGACCACCACTAAGGGGAACTCCAACCCCTTGCTTTTATGAATGGTCATCAGCCGTACCACATCCTCCCCTTCGCCCAGTATTTTAGCCGTTTGGCTATCGCCTGTTGAGGAAAGGGAGGTGGTTAACAAAATAAACTCGTGAAGGCCGCCCCTTTGGGTTTGGGCAAAATCATAAGCCTTTTGGCATAAAAGCCGTAGGTTACCCTGGCGTATTTCCCCTGCAGCCATGGCTCCTGAAAGGCTGTAGATCCGAGTATCCCACAAAAGGCGCCAAATAAACTGATCTAAAGGAAGGAGCAGGGCTTCTTTGCGCCATAAGTCCAGTTGTTCGCTTACGTTGCGGCAGCGTTTTTGAAGATCACTTTCTTCCCCTTCCTGGGCCAGGGTAAAAAAGCATTGGTGGAAGGGATTCTTTTTTTCCGGCAGGGAGAGACGAATTTGGGCCAGTTCCTCCTCGCTAAACAAAAAGGGCGAGGCCTTAAGAACCCGTAGCAAAGGTAAGTCCTGCAGGGGATTATCGATTAATTGTAAAAAGGCCATTACAGTATCGACTTCCGGCAGAGAAAAATACTCTTCGTCTGCATCGGAATAAACGGGGATGCCCTTCTCCTGCAATACATCTGCCAGTATTTTGGCCACCCCTTTGGCCTTGGGCATCAGCACAACCATATCCTTCCAGGTAAGATGACGCTTTTTTCCCTTTTCTTCAATCAGGCTGCCATGGCGGTTAAGGAGATAGTCGGCAATAAACAAGGCTTCCTGCTGCACTTTGGTCGGGGCCTCCTGTTTGTCTGCAGCAGGTGCGGTAAAAGAGGCCAGGTTAACAGCCAGGTGAATGGGGGCCGGCTCTTCAAAGGCAAGGGCGGGAATAAGCTGGGCCTTGTCATCGTAGCGTATTTCAGTAATTCGATCATCCATAATCCGGTTAAACACCTGGTTGATGCCTAAAAGAATATGGGGATGGGAACGAAAGTTCTGTTGCAGGTCGATTTTGCGTTTTTCAGCTGTAGGGTCGGAAGAAAAGTGTTGATGCTTTTTTAAAAAAAGGCTCGGATCCGCCAGGCGAAAACGGTAGATGCTCTGTTTTACATCCCCTACCATAAAAAGTTGGTTGTTTTCATGCAGGGCTTGCAAAATGGCCTCTTGTATATCGGAGGTATCCTGGTACTCATCCACAAACAAAGCATCAAAACGCTCTTTTAAAACCTGCCTAGGGTAAGGATTTTGGAGGATTTCCAGGGTTTTATGCTCCAAATCGTTAAAATCATACACGTTCCGTTCTTTTTTATACGTGCTGAATTTTTCGTGAAATAAAAGAGTGACCTCTTCAAGCCCCTGAAGGGCTTGGGCTGTGTTTTGAATGTCGGCCAGGGTTTTTTCTAGCCGAGCAGGCACTTGAGGAAGAATTTTTTTTTGCAAAAGATCCTTCCATTTTTGCCGTTTGTTTTGATAAATGGCATACCAGGCAGCCTCTTCGTCGGTTTTTTTTCTGGGCACCTTGCCAAGAGAAAGAAGGGTTATGCTGGAGGCCAAATCCCATACAAGGGGGCCAGGGTGGGCCAGTCCCTCGTACAAACGGATCGAGAGGGCCATGTCTTCTTGGTTAATTTGGGCGCAGTAAGGAATGGCATTTTTCTCCTGGCACCACAGGGCCATGTCTTCTGCCAAAGCAATAAGCCCCTGGGCTTGAACCGAAAGGTCTTTGCAGGTGGATAAAAACCAAGGGTGGGAAGAAAGACTGTTTTGATTGGGCAGCTGGTGGCAGTGACGGCTTAGCCAAGCCCAAGGCTGGCTCTGGGCCATTAAAAAACTGTAAAGGGTTTGAACCATTTGAGCAATTTGCTCGTCGTTGTAGCGGTGGGCCAAATCCATAAAGGGTTTGCTGGCAGTTTCATAAGCCTGTTCCATGGCTGCAGCCAAGGCCTGGTCAAAAAGGGCGCTTCGTTCGCCTCCTTCAAAAAGCCGGGCAGTAGGGTCCATATAAATGGTACTGAAAAATTCCTTGATCACCCGGCCGCAAAAAACGTGTAAGGTGCTGATGGAAGCCCTGTCCAGTTTATCCAACTGCTTGCGTACATGAAGGTTGTTTTGAGCATCCTCCTGAAGGCGCCGGTGGAGCCGTTCACGCATTTCGGCAGCGGCAGCCCTTGTAAAGGTAACCACCAGCATCCGCTCTACATCCATTTCATCTTGGGCGATGAGGGAGTAGATGCGCTCAATTAAAACTGCGGTTTTGCCGGAGCCAGCAGCGGCGCTAATCAGCAGGCTTTGATTGCGGTCGTAAATGGCCTGGTGTTGCTCTTGTGTCCAACGGGGCAAGGTTCTCCCTCCTTTGTAAAATGTTTCACGTGAAACAAATCGATTGTCTCTCTTAAAATGTTCCACGTGAAACATTTTAAGAGGAAGTATACCGGTATAAAAAAGTTATATCATACAGGCATAGAAGCGTCAAGAAAAGGGATTTGCTCAAAATTTGTTGAAAGAATGCCTTTGTGATAGAATGAGGTGTTGCCGTTGATAGAAAATCATACCAATAAGGAGATATGAATATGCCAGTACGCACCTTTGATAAAGAGGCCATTAAAAGCAGCATCATTGGCAAGCTGAAAAGATATAATGGAAAAACCGTTGAAGAGGCCACTTCCCAGCAAATTTACAAGGCTGTTGCTTCGACCGTGCGGGACCAGATTATGGACCTGTGGTCGGCACAAAAAAATGAAGTAAACGCAAGAAAAGGAAAGCGCTTGTATTATTTGTCCATCGAGTTTTTGATGGGCCGCTCTTTATACTGCAACATGCTGAATCTGTGCAAAACGCAAGAGTACCAAGAAGCTCTTAACGAACTGGGCATTGATGAGCAAAGCATTTTAAGAGAAGAGCCGGAGCCGGGCCTGGGCAACGGCGGCCTTGGCCGGCTGGCGGCCTGCTTTTTAGACAGCCTTTCCTCCTTAGACCTGCCGGCAGTGGGAGGCACTATTCGCTACGAGTACGGCCTGTTCCGCCAAAAAATAGTGGAAGGCCAGCAGGTTGAAGTAGCTGATGACTGGCTGACAGACGGAAACGTGTGGGAAATTCCTGCCGGGGATGAAAAATGTGAAGTGCATTTTGGCGGCCATGTAGAAATGGAAAGGCATGGAGACCGGGACGTATTTGTTTTAAAAAATTATTCCACTGTAGAAGCCATCCCTTATAAAATGCCTGTAGTAGGTTTTAACAATAAAACCGTAAACAGCCTGTATATGTGGAGTGCCAAAGCCCCGGAACCCCTGAACTTCGCAAGCTTCAGCCAAGGCGATTACACCAGTGCCAATGATGAAGCGGAGATGGCCGAGGCCATCAGCAAGGTTTTATACCCGGAAGACAATCATTTAGAAGGTAAAAAACTGCGCCTGCGCCAACATTACTTTTTTACCAGTGCCACCCTGCAAATGGCCATTCGCCTGTTTAAAGAAAACCATGGAAACAACTTTAGCCTTTTGCCCCAAAAGGCCGTATTTCATATAAACGATACACATCCTGGTTTTTGCATACCCGAACTAATGCGTATTTTGGTTGACGAGGAAGGCCTTGGCTGGGATGAAGCCTTTTCCATTACATCAAAATGTGTGGCCTATACCAACCATACCATCATGGCCGAAGCCTTGGAGCGGTGGCCGGAAAACATGGTAAAGGAAGTGCTGCCCAGAATTTATATCATTTTAGAGGAGTTGAACAAAAGACTTTGTGAGAAACTGTGGAACCACTTCCCCGGCCAGTGGGATAAAATTGCTTCCATGGCCATTTTGTCCTACGGGCAGGTGCACATGGCCAACTTATGTGTAGCAGCCAGTTACTCAGTAAATGGGGTGAGCAAGCTCCACGGGGAAATTTTAAAGGCCGATACCTTCCACGACTATTATACCATGATGCCAGGCAAGTTTTCAGCCATTACAAACGGCATTACCCACAGGCGCTGGCTCATGGCCTGCAACCCGGAACTGGCGGAGCTGATCAGCCAAAGCATTGGCGATAAGTGGATAACCGATACCAGACACCTAAGGGATTTAATGCCCTTTAGGGAAGATGCCGCTTTCAGGGAGAAGTTTGGGGCCATTAAGCGGCGGAACAAAGAGCGGCTGGCGAAAATGATCTGGGATAACCAAAAAATAAAGGTGGATCCGGACTTTATGTTCGATGTACAGGCCAAGCGCCTGCACGAATACAAGCGCCAGCTGCTAAACGCTTTGCACATTTTGGTTTTATATAACCGTATTGTAGACAACCCTTCCTTAACGTTCCAGCCCCGAACCTTCTTTTTTGGAGCCAAAGCTAGTCCCGGCTACCGCAGTGCCAAGCAGATTATTCGCTTTATCATTGCCTTGTCAAAGCTGATTGATAAACATCCCCGGGCTAAAAAAATGCTGCAGATTGTGTTTTTAGAAAACTACGACGTATCCAAGGCCGAGGTGCTGATTCCCGGGGCTGAGGTCTCAGAGCAGATTTCTACCGCCAGCAAGGAAGCCAGCGGCACCGGCAACATGAAGTTTATGATGAATGGCGCCTTGACCATTGGCACCCTGGACGGGGCCAATGTAGAGATGGCCGAGCAGGTGGGGATGAACAACATGTACATCTTTGGCATGCGAGCCGAAACGGTGGTGAACATGTATAAGGATCATAGCTATAACCCCATGCAGATTTTTGAAACCCACGAAGAGGTGCGAAAGGCCCTGACTCAGATGATCGACGGCACCATAAGCCCCGAAAACCCTACCTTGTTCCAGGATATTTATCATTCCCTTTTAATGCGGGATGGAAGCAACATGGCTGACCCTTATTTCGTACTAAAGGACTTTGGTTCCTACTCCATGGCCCATCTGCGCATGGTTGAAGACTATCAGGACCAGGAAAAATGGCTGCACATGGCCATTGCCAATACGGCCTGCTCAGGCTATTTCTCCAGCGACCGAACCATTGAAGAGTACAACAACACCATTTGGCACCTGGCGCCTTTAAAACACCCTATGGATTAAAAAACAAAACAGAAACACCGTATTCCTTTATAAGGTTACGGTGTTTTTGTTTTTTCAATTGTCGAAAAAAAAGCTGAAACCGTCAAGTACATTTATGTATAAGTACAGTTCCTGAGCAAAAATTATTATGAAAAACTAGATGTGCTTTTTATACAGGTCACCTCGTTTAAGCCCATTCTTTTTTCCTTTTTTATACCAACCCTGATGGGCGGCCTCTTGATACAAAAAACGGGGAAACTTGGGGTTTACAAAGATGGGAGGCATCACTGTGCCGCTATGAAGGGCTAAAGCCAGCTGGTTAAGGGCCACGCCCACAGGCTTTCCGGGGCCTTGTCCCCCAGAAATTAAGCGGAGCATACCCCCGGCTCCAAAACTAATGCCGCCTCCA
>CAYFQH010000039.1:12711-18780 GCA_964345215.1 uncultured Oscillospiraceae bacterium
CGGCTAATGATCACTACATGCCGGGCTTTTGCAAGGCGTATGGGCAGGTTTTTCCATCCGTCTGCCAGTACACAGCGGCCGGGGGTTTTAATCCAACAGCCAAAACAGCCGATACAATGTTGATTCACCTGATTGGCGGGGAGTATTTCATCCTTTTGGCCGCTAAAGTCAAAAAAATCCTCTGCATCCTTTTCATTCAGGTCGTGAACCCATAACATATTATTCATGGTTATACACTCCTTTTAAAACAAATTCCGCCATTTCTTCCCAGCTGCCGGCGTATTGAATACCCTCAAGGGTAGCAATGCCGGCCAGGCCATGAACCCTGGCCCACTGGCTGATGAGGGCAGCGGTATACTGCCCCTTGTTCAGAGAGATAGACTGGTAGTAAGCAAGAGCCTGGTCTTTAAAAAGCAAAAAGGGGCGGTAGTTGCTTTGTATTTGGTTAAAATCGGGGTGAAAGTGGAAATAGATATCCTCTTGCCGGGTAAAAAAGGTGTAATATTGGGGATGAGCGATAAAAAAAGCCACATAAGCCTTACCAAAGGGGAGCATAGGATGCTCTTCTTCTTTTGTTTGATCAAGCGCTTTTTGAAGATGGCATAAAAACTGTTCTTCCACATGGGTTTTAATAGCCGTTAAAAAAGCCTGCTTATTTTCAAAATGCCTGTAGGGGGCACTGTGGCTCACCTGGCATAAGGCAGCAACTTTACGAATAGAAAGGGCACCAATGCCCTGTGCATTTATCAGCTGAATGCCTGTATCAATCAACTTTTCCCGCAGGTTCTCCTGGTGGTAAGGCTTTGATTCCATAAGGGCCTCCTAAACTTGATAAGAATAAAATAACACAGAATGTTTACACTGTCAACATTCTGTGAAAAAATGCCCCATTATAAGGGGGCAAGCATTATTTTTTTAACCTTCTCCTGCTTTTTGATTCCGGTTTTTTACTGGTTTGAAAAAGCACAGCTTTTAATAAGCACTATCACGAAACAGCCTTACAATCCATACCTTCACTGTTTTGCTGGAAAAGAGAAAATGGCCCGGTACTTTAGAGAAAAGACGCCCTTTATCAAAAGGATAACGCTGGCTCTAAATCAAAGCCTTTACTTATGGTAGCGTTCATTGGCGGCAATTTTTTCGCCCCTGTACCATTGCTCTAGCAACATAACCCGGGCCAGCTGGTGAGGGAAGGTCATGGGCGAAAAGGAGATAAGGCTGTCGGCCCTTTGAAGCACCTGAGGAGCAAGGCCCAAAGAGCCGCCGATAACAAGCACCAGCCGCCGTCCCTGGTGCTTTTGATTTTGCAAAAATTCAGAAAACCCGGGGCTGGTATAGTTTTTACCTTCAATAGCCAGGGCCACCACATAATCCCCTGGTTTTATCTTTTGCAAAAGGGCCTCTCCCTCCTGTTTTAAAACCTTGGCTTGCTCGGCAAGGCTGGCATTGGCAGGTTCAGGCAAATCGGGTATTTCTACTTCACTGATTTGGGTAAAGCGTTTTAAACGCTTTATATATTCATTGGCGGCCTCCCGCCAGTATTTCTCTTTTAATTTGCCTACGCAAAGGAGCATACTTTCCATTGGCGCCTCCTTTAAAACAGGGGGATTAAGTAGGATGAAACCATCATCAGCAGGCTCAAGGCCGTTAAAATAATCAGCAAGGGTGAAGTTTTCTTAGGCTGGCCTTCTTCCTCTTGGGGCTGGAGGAAGGTCTGGTCAAACTGGATAGATCGAAAAAGCTTTTTACCAAAATAAAAAAAGAAAAAGCCTGTAATCAGCGCCGTAGGTATTAAGGTAAAAAACATATTGGGGGAGGTAGGGGCGGCAAAACTTTGGCCATTTGCTGCGGTTAGCACCTCCTGGGGTAACGTTTGGAGCCAACGGGTCAAGTAGGTAGAAACCAAAAGGCTTGCTACATTATGAAACAGGTGGTACAAAATACTGTAGCCAATCTGACCTGTTCTGGCTGCTAAAAAGGTGAGTAAAAAGCCCAGGGCAAGATGAGTGGGTAGGCCCGGCAGGCTTTGGTGCATCAAAGCAAAAAGCAGGGCCGTTAAAATAGTGGCAGTTTTAAGGGTGGTTTCTTTTTTAAAAGACTGAAACAAAACCCCTCTAAATAAAAACTCTTCGCAAAAAGCCGGAGTGACCCCAACAGCCAGAAGGGCCAACAAAAGTTCTATGTTGGTTTTGGGCAGAGGGATCGCTCCTGTTTCCTGAAAGGATATGCCTAAGGCATCCAGAAAAAGAAGCCAGAAAGCTGAAACATGGTAAAAGAAAAAGAAACCGCTAACAGCGCACAAGCCAATATGCAAAACGGTTTTCCAGGGAGGAAAAACCAACAGATTGGTATAAAGGGGGTTGTTTTTCTCCTTCTTAGGGGAAAACAGCAGATAGGCGGGAAGAAAAAAAATCAGAACCTGCTGAAAAATAGTAACAAGATAGAAGGCAGAGGGGGCCATGTTTTCGTTAAAAAAAGAAAGTTTTGAAAGAAGAAAGGAAGCTGCAAACATGAGCAGCTGAACCAATAATAAAAGCAGCACCCCTTTGACTGCGCTGCCCTTTTCTTTTTTATCTATTTGCACAAATAAACTCCTTTACAAAAGCTTGTGAGCCTAAGAACATTTGGCCTGCCCGGTATGACAGGCAGGGTTAAATGCCTACGGCAAACTGGCTGGGCCTATGGGTAAGGGTATACACCTGGTCTGCCTGGTGACGGGGGGCCACGTCAAGGCCAATGTCCCGCCCCGGCACAACTCCTTGGGCCAGCAGCGTTTGGCGGCTTACTTCATAGGCCAGCTCCGGCATGTTGTTTTCGCCGCTTAAATGGCCTAAAATGACATGGTTTACTCCGCTTTCAACCAGGTTAAGTACGGCCTGGGCACAGGTTTCGTTGCTTAAATGGCCTGTTCTGCTTAAAATACGCTGTTTAAGCCGATGGGTATACTTGGGGTTGGCTAACAGCATATTCTCATCGTGGTTGCTTTCTAAAAGCACAATATCTGAGCCGGAGATCATTTGGTGAACGTGGGAGGAGTAATAGCCAAGGTCCGTTGCAATCGAAAGACTAAATCCCCCGTAAAACAGCCGGTAGCCCACAGGGTCCGCTGCGTCGTGAGGAACGGAAAAAGGAACTACGCCGATTTCTTTAACAAAAAAGTCCTCCTTAGGGTCAAAGGTACGCACATTCGTGGGGGAAACGGAGCCGATAAGGCCTTTCATGGCCTCCCAAGTTCCCTTTGAGGCAAACAGGGGTAAATCGTATTTTCGGCTTAAAATGCCCGCCCCTTTAATATGATCGCTGTGCTCGTGGGTAACCAAAATACCCGTTAGGGTCAAAGGATCAATACCAATGGCTTCCAAGGCCGATACAATGGCCTTACCCGAAAGGCCCGCGTCAATTAAAAGGCGGGTTTTTCCGGTAGAAACAAACAGGGCATTCCCGCTGGAGCCGCTGTACAAGGGGCATAAGGTAAGGGACATGGTCATAAAACCTCCAATGATACAATACACCCATTATAGTATGATTTTTGGCGCCGCGCAAGGGAGGGGGTAAGAGAAGTAAAAAGTTGCCCATAAGGTGTAGAAGAATGGGAGCATCTAAAAAAACGCTCCCCCCTTTGGCAGGGGAAGGAGCGTTTTTAAATTACCAATACGTCCTTTAAAATCCAAGTTCCTGTTGCTTTTGGCCTGGATTCATTACAAGTTCACTTTTTAAGGAGTCGAGGTCTTAAATCGTACGATCGTAAAGACCAAGTGTTATTGAATGGAGATTTAAAAGAGCAGCGGCTTTTTAACCTTTGACTCCCCCTTGAATGGAGATGCCCTGTAAAAAGTAATTTTGGGCCACAAAGTATAAAAGTAGGGGCGGCACCATAGAAACCAGGGCAGAGGCAATCATGTGGGCCCATTTTTGCTCATACTGGCCCATTAACAGCCGCAGCCCAGGGGTAAGGGTTTGGTTGTTGGCATCGGTCATAACCATGGTCGGCCACAAAAAGTCGTTCCAGGAGCCGTTAAAGGCAAACAGGGCTACAACAATAAGCACCGGCACAATTGAGGGCAGGATGATGCGCAAATAAATTTGGAAGCTGCCTGCCCCGTCAATGGTAGCCGCCTCATCCAAATCCTTGGGGATGCCCTTTAGGAAGTTGCGGATTAAGAAGATATTAAAAACCCCGGACAAGGAAGGCCAGATCAGGGCGTTTAGATTGTTGATCCAGTTTAAGGAGTTGGCGATTTTAAACAGGGGTAAAATGGCCACCACATTTGGGAACATGCTGATGTACATCAATGTCCAAAACAGTCCTTCGCCTCCTTTAAAATCAAGGCGCTCGTAGGCATAGGCCGAAAGAGAGGTGATGAGCAGCACCAACAGGGTGGTTGAAATCGACACGATAAAGGAGTTTTTAAACATAACCAAAATGTTTGAAGTTGTGTTAGTGCCTGCGCCCCCAACAAACAGTTCAACGTAGTTAATCGTTGTCCAGTTTTTGGGGATGAGGCGGCTCAAGTAATCCAAGGGGCCGGTAATGCTGCCAAAGGAGGTAATAAAATCGGCATCGGTTTTAAAGGAGTTGAAAAGAAGCCATACTACGGGAATGAGCCAGAGAATCCCGAAGAGAAATAAAAAGGTGAAAGAAATAATTTTTGATTTTTTTGTTGCTTTCATAATGTTTCTCCTTTCTCAATCAATCGGGGTTGTTTGCCCGCAGCACCTTCATTTGTATGAAGGAAACAGTCATAATACATAAACCCAGCATCAGGGCCATGGCTGCGGAGATGCCCGCAACCTGCTTTTTAACAGCGTTTTCATATACGTACATCAGCAGCACTGCATTCGCTTCCTGGTTTGTAAACCCAGTTAAAATCAGGGGTTGGCCATAAATATTAAACTGGGCCACAACGGTGGTAATAAGGGTATACATCAGCGGGTAGCGCATGCCGGGCAGGGTTATGTTTATAAACTTTTGCCAGCCGCTGGCCCCATCTACCGAGGCGGCCTCGTAATGCTCCAAGGGAATGGAGGCCAGGGCACTTTGGTAAATCACCATGGTGCCGCCAGAAACCCACCAAACAGTAACGACAACTAACATGCCCCAGGTATAAGGCGGCATAAACCAGTTGGCGACGGAGCCGAAAAGATGGTTCATCACACCATAGTCGTAGTTAAAAAAGTACCGCCAAGTTAGGGTCACGGTGGTAATGGACATAATGCTTGGCAAGTAATAAATAGCCTGAAAAAACTTGCTGCCACGGCTTTTGGCCTGAAGGGCCAAAGCCAGGGTCAGGGGTACCATGATACAAAAAGGCACCGAGAGCAAAACAAACTTTACTGTGTTCCAAAGGCCGTTGCGAAGCTGCTTATAGTAGGTGTTGTTGGAATCCAATAGAATGGTTTTAAAGTTTTCAAGGCCTGTAAAAACAGGTTCGGTATACAAATCCCATTTGGTAAAGGCAGCATAAATACCGTAAATGGCCGGGGTAATAAAAAAGACCACGAACAAAATTAAATGGGGCGATACATAGGCGTAGGGGAGTAAATCCCTTTTAATCACATGCCTGTTATGCTCGTTTTTAAAATTAGGGAAGGAAAAAGCCACGGCCAGCCCTCCCATAAGCAGGGTGAGAAAGGCCACCGGGGAATAAGATACGCTAATCCTGCCAAAATCCCTCTTTTTAAAAGAAACCCCCATTTCTTTTAAAGCATCGCTTAGGGGCGCATAAAGGGTAGGGTTGGCTTTCTCCTGAGCGAAAAGGAGTAAAAAGGCCCCAAAGGATAAAAAGGCCACAAAAGAAAAGAGAAAACCCACGTTTAACTGCTTGCGGCCAAAGGCGGCCAGGGCGCCTAACATGGCGCAGATGGCCAGGGGCAGCAGCAAAATGCTGGCACTTGACAGGGAAAATATAATCTGGGGAAGCCCTATGGATACTTGGGCCGTGGTTTCTTTTAGGGTAGTGGTGGCTGTAATGGAAGTAAAGAAGAGCAAAACCAAAAACAGCCCCGAAAAAAGAGCAGCTAACAAGTGACGTTTCACTTTCATCTCTTTTTCCTCCTTTTATAATCGTT
>CAYFQH010000040.1:0-3972 GCA_964345215.1 uncultured Oscillospiraceae bacterium
GTTGGCCCAATCACAGCGGATGATTTCCATATCAACGCCTCCTTGTAAAATACTCATCTTATTTTGCTTATATAATAGCACAAAAAGGGCTGCTGGGAACAGTCAGCGGCTAGAGGCTGTTTAACCACTGTTGCAGCTGTTGTTCGCTATGGTCGCCTGGCGATGAAAAACCCGGCAGGATCTTTGATTTTGGACACTCTTTTTTGATGTTTATTTCAATTTCTCCAAACCCTTCGCCCCCGTGAGTGCAAAATGGAATAAGCTCTTTTCCATCTAAAGGCACCCCGCGTAAAAAACTGAGTACAGGCGGCGCAAAAGCTTTAAACCAATTGGGGCTGCCAATAAAAATTCTTTCATATTGAGCTGTGGATTCACAACCGGAAAGAAGCTTTGAACAATAGCCCCGTTCGATTTCCTGGCGGGCCTCTTTGGTGGCGCCGTTATAGGTAAAGGTATATGGTTTTATAGGTGTTAAGGCCCGCAGGTCTCCGTTGGTAAGCACCGCAATATCCTCTGCCAAGCTTTTTGTCAAGCCGGAGTAGGAGTAATAGACCACCAGCGTTTCAGCCATCTTTATCCCTCCCAGTCCATGTTCGCCCTTAAGACTGTGGGCTTCATCCCTTGAAGCGAAAGTATGCCAAATTACCTTTTTTGGCATGGAGGAAAACACGGACTGGGGCACCCGAAGAAAAGGGGCATTTCGCGACAATTTATTAGCCACAGAACGTTTGCTTGGCGCCGGCATTGCGCCGCGTTGGCAGTTATTTATTACCAAACGATCCTTGAGGGAACTGAACGAATGGAAAAAGCTTTTGCTGGATTTGCGCCTTGTTGAACGTTGCCGTGACATCGGACAAAAATTTGAATTTTTTATTGCCGGTATGTCTCCGGAAGGGAACGGTTATGAACTTGAGGAGGAGCGCCTTGAACTGGAGGATTTGGCAAAAATTCCCGATTGGATGATCAGAGGGAGTCGGGATGGAATAACCTTGCTGGGCAAACCGGAGGCTGAGTTGTACAGCGAACTTTTTGCAACAAATTCACCGCCCAATATGGCTGTAAACGTTAAGGCCCTTGCGGTAAATGAGAATTTTGATGTTTATCCAAATATTGCCGAGCCGTCAGAATGGTGGCGGCTCGGCAATTTAAAAACCGATGGGGTGGATCATATTATCAAAACATACCGTGATGAAACAACCCGAGGAATGAGTGCAAACAAAACAATATTGATTTCAGAATTAATCCGCCGGTACGGTAACCCGAACAGCAAAAAAATGTATACCAGGGATGATCTTATTTGTCGCCTTATGCATCAGAGGGGTATGGATGATGTAAAAAAAAGAGGAAGAATACAAAGCGAATCCTTTGTTCGGCTTTAATAAATTAAGCCTTCTCAATCTTTTCCGCTGCCGCCTGGAGCATAGGTACTGCATCCAGGGCCTCCCAGGGCAGGCTCAACTCACTGCGGCCAAAGTGGCCATAGGCGGCAGTTTGGCGGTAAATGGGCCGGCGCAGCTGAAATTTTTCAATAATAGCATTGGGGCGCAGGTCAAAGTTTTCCATCACCAGTTTTTCCAGTATTTCATCAGGGTATTTGCCGGTACCCTTGGTGTCTACCATGAAGCTTACGGGCCGGGCAACGCCAATGGCATAGGATACAGCCACTTCACACCGGTCACAAAGGCCGGCAGCCACCAGGTTTTTAGCTACATAGCGGCAGGCGTAGGCAGCGGACCGGTCTACCTTGGTGGGGTCTTTGCCGCTAAAGGCACCGCCCCCATGGCGGGCATAGCCCCCATAGGTATCCACAATGATTTTGCGGCCTGTTAAACCGCTGTCTCCGGCGGGGCCGCCCAAAACAAAGCGCCCGGTGGGGTTTACATAAATTTTGGTTTTGTCGCTCATTAATTCCTTAGGTATTTCAGTGGCGATGACCATTTTTTTAATGGAACTTTCAATTTCTTTTTGGGCAATGCTGTCGCTGTGCTGGGTCGATACCACAATGGCATCAATGTGTACAGGCTTATGGTCTTCATAAGTAATGGTTACCTGGGCTTTGCCATCAGGGCGCATCCAGGGCAGGGCCCCATCTTTGCGCAGGGCCGTTAGGCGTTTGGTTAGCTTGTGGGCCAGGTACAGGGCCATGGGCATGTATTCTTCTGTTTCGTTACAAGCAAAACCGAACATCATGCCCTGGTCGCCGGCGCCGGTTTCCTGGTCGGCGGCACCTTTGGCCTCTAAAGCCTGGTCAACCCCCTGGGCAATATCTGGGGACTGCTCGTGCACCGATGTAAGCACAGCGCAGCTGTGGCCGTCAAAATATAATTTAGAGTGGTTGTAGCCAATGTCTAAAACCACCTGGCGGGCAACGGATGCCATGTCTACGTAGCTATTGGTGGTTACTTCCCCCATTAACAAAATCATCCCCGTGGTAGCGCAGGTTTCAAGGGCTACGCGGGCCATAGGGTCTTTTTCTAACAGGGCATCCAAAATGGCATCGGAAATTTGGTCGCACATTTTATCGGGATGGCCCTCGGTAACAGATTCGGATGTAATTTGATAGCGCATTTTTCTCCTCCTTATAATAAGCAAAACAAACGCCTGCAAAATCAGCAGGCGTTACAATTTGTGGTCAATTGCCTTATCTGCCAACACTGATTTTCTTCAGGTTGCGGGATGTAGCACCTAGCCTAGGCTGGTTGCTGGGTTTCATCGGGCCCGTCCCTCCGCCGCTCGTGATAAGGTATGAAAGCAGGGTTTGCTTTATTTCAAAGGTGAGCATAGCACAGTTGAGCTTAAAAGTCAATTAGGTGAATGTTTTAACGGCTTGGGGGCTGCACCTGTTTTAGCACTTTGTAGCGGATGTGGAGCAAAAAGCCCAGGCCGATCAAACCCAACAGCCCGGCAAAAACCACACGGCCAGGGAAAAAGTTGCCGGAAAGGTTAAGCCCTAACAGGGGCAGAAAAGCCAGGTTGCGAACCAAGGCCGAAAGGTAGGAGTGAACGGGGGAAAATTCATCCATAACCATGTTGGGGTTGGCAATAACCCAGCCAGCGTTGTCTTTGCGCTTTTTACCATCGGCATAGTTTAAAAAACCGATAAAGGCAAGGCCGATCATGGCAATCATCACAATAGCCGCCGTCAGTTGGTTTTGCTTATAATAGGCAATAGAGGACACCTGGTCGGGGGGGATAACCTTTAGAGCATTGGCACAGTTGATAAAAATAATTAAATACGAAAGGGCACAAATAATGGCAAAGGCAATTTGCCCAATGCCTGTAATCATCCAAATAAGGCCCTGAGTATCAATTTTGGCCGCTAAGGTATAAGCGGGATTTTGGGCGGCTTTGCCTGGACTAGGAGCTGGGCCGCCTCCCTGTGCGGGTGGGACTGCACCTTGGGGCGGCTGCTGGCCTCTTACAGGCTGAAAAGCCAACCCACAGTTTGTGCAATGATCATATCCTTGTAAAACCGGGGCATTACAGCGAGGACAGTTTGTCATAACTCTGATACTCCTTTCAAAAACCAATCTAAAATCAGGTTGCATATACATGCATTCAAGGCTCTACTACTCATTAAACGAAAGAGCCGTTGAAATTGTTCCCCAAAATGTTAAATATATTATTATTATATAATAGCCTAACAAAAAAAGAAAGATTTATTGGTCCGAGGGAGGAAATAAGGCCTTGATTACCCCAAAAAGCTTTAAAAATGAACAGAATGTAACATTTACCCTCCTAGCGTTTTTTTTATTGAACAAAAATAAAGATTATGCAATAATAAAGTCAATACACGGCACTGCCGTAAAGAAAGGATTACATGTGATGAAACAAAAAAAGATTTTATCTTGGATCATGCTTTTGGTTTTAGCCCTTACCGTTTCTCTTGGTGCTTTTGCTCAAGAAGGGGAACAAAAGGCCTTAGACCAAAGAAGTGACGAGGAAGTGGTGGCAAAAGCCTTTGGAGAGGAT
>CAYFQH010000040.1:4072-17541 GCA_964345215.1 uncultured Oscillospiraceae bacterium
GCCTTTGATCAAATGGTTGAAAGCCAAAAGGGTGAATATGAAAACAGCATTTATAACTACGAAATCGCCCAGTACAGCGGCACGGTTCCTTATTACCGGCCTGCGGGCTACAGGGGCGTAGGCCATATTCTTTTAGAGGTTGATGAAGGCCTTTTAAAAACCTACCAAGAGCTCCAGGCAAGGCTGGAAGAGCAAAACAATACAGCAGAAATTGCTGCTGATGCAGGGGAGACCCAAGCACCTGCTCAGGAAGATGAAGTAACCCCCGAACAGATTGAAGAAGCCAGGCAAGCCATTCTATCCTCCGTACAGGCTACGGTAGATGAAATTATGGGAAAATTTGAAGGAGGCGAATCTTTCGCCAGCCTGGTTGAGGCCTATGGAACGGACCCGGGCATGACAGTGGAACCCAACAAAACAGAAGGCTATGCTGTCAATATTGAGTCTATTTTGTTCGACAGCGCTTTTGTTGCCGGTTCTTTTTCCGATAAAATGCAAAAACCCGGGGATGTAAGCGATCCGGTGGTCAGCAGTTTTGGAGTGCATATTTTGCACTATGTTAAGGATTTGGCAGAGGGTAGTGTTGAGTATACCGATACCATAAAAGAATCCCTCAGGGAATCGGTTCTTTCCACCAAACAAGGGGAAGTGTTTAACGCCCTGGTTCAAGAAAAGATAGACAGCGGTACTGTAGAGTATCTGATCACCGGCCCCGCTACCCAGGAAGAGGCGGCTGATACAAGCGAAGACAGCCCTCAGGCAGAAGGGGAAGAAACCCCGGCAGAGGAAACCCAGGAAGGAGAAGGCCCGGAGGAACCGGCTCCCCAGCCATAAGATTACCTTTAGCTTTAAATGAATCTAAAGAAATACTGCACAAGTTGACCGCGATAGCGGGGCAGTTCTTTTTAGGTAAACCAGGGTCAAAAGTTCTCCCGATGAAGGTATTAACCCTGTAGTCTTTTCCTTGTTCTTCGCAAAAATCCCTTCCTCCTTCATCGGCCTTCCTTTTGTGCTTATTACCCTAAACAAAATAAAAACAAAAAAATGGCAGCCTTTTTTCAGGCGGCCATTTTTTTGTATTGACAGATATTATGCAAATTTTTATAATAAAAAGAGTTGGGTAAAAATGAATATACGCTAAGGAGGTATCCCTATGTTTTGGGCAATTGTTTCTATTTTGGTATCCTTGCTTGCTTTTGTTGTGGCAGGCTATTTTTACCGCTATGTAAAAAGCCTTCCAACGGCAAATCAAAAATTGGAAGACATTGGCAGCCTGGTCAAACAAGGTGCTTTCACCTTTTTAAAACGGGAATATAAGGCCCTAGGCCTTTTTATGGTTCCGGTCGCCATTGTTATTTTGCTGTTTTTTCCAAAACCCCTTTGGCAGGGCAATGTGAATCAAAACGTTTTAATGGTTATCTCCTTTATTATGGGGGCTACCGTGTCGGCTCTGGCCGGGTGGATTGGCATCAGCATTGCCACCATTGCCAATGTAAAGGCGGCCACGGCTGCGCAAAAAGGCCTTTCACCTGCCTTTATGGCAGGGTTTCGGGGAGGCGCGGTTATGGGAATGGCCGTTGTGGGGGCATCCCTGCTAAGCACAGCTTTTTTGGCCCTTGTATTTCCGAATAACCACAATATCATTTTGGCCTTTAGCTTTGGGGCCAGCTCTCTGGCCCTCTTTTCCAAAGCCGGCGGCGGCATTTTTACCAAAACTGCCGACATCGCGGCAGACCTAACCGGTAAGGTGGAGTTGGGCATTCCTGAAGATGACCCGAGAAACCCCGCCGTCATTGCCGACAATGTAGGTGATAATGTAGGCGATGTTGCAGGCATGGGCGCCGATTTGTTCGATTCAAACGTAGCTTCTATTGCGGCAACCATGGTGATTGCACTGGGCCTTGGCACCCAAAATATCAACCTGCTTTTTTGCGTATGCGCCCTTGGGCTGCTGGCTTCCATTATTGGGGTACTCACCTCTAAAGTGTCTGAAAAAGGAAACCCCAGCAAGGCCTTAAACGGGGGAACCTATTTAACCTGCGGTGTTTTTGCCCTGCTTACCCTTGTTGCCTTCTTAATCTGCGGCTATTCTCTGCGCTTGTGGGGGGCAGCCATGCTCGGGCTTTTGGCCGGGGTTGTGATTGGCTTTACCAGCGACTTTTTTACAGGAGATGACCGTGCCCCGGTAAAAAAAGTGGCAGAAGCTTGCCAGCGAGGGCCAGCTTTCACCATTTTATCGGGTTTTAGCTATGGGCTCCTTTCTTCCTTCCCCTCCTTATGCGGCATTGGCTTGGCGGCCCTTTTATCCTACCACCTATGTGCTCCTTTGGGCCCGGGTTATGCCATGTTGGGCATTTCTATTGCCGCCCTTGGCATGCTGTCTATTGTAGGCATGATCATTTCAAACGATGCCTATGGCCCCATTGTGGATAATGCCAGGGGCCTTGCAGAAATGGGCGGCCTGGGGGATGAAGTGCTTGAAATTACCGATGAACTGGACGCAGCGGGCAATACCGCCAAAGCCATTACCAAAGGCTTTGCCATTGGGGCGGCGGGTCTTACGGTGATTGCCCTGTTAGGGGCCTTTCAGGAGATTGTTGAACAGGCCCTGGGCCATGCCATTGTTTTTGACTTGATGAACCCCTCGGTCTTCTTTGGTATGCTCATTGGCGTGGCCATTCCTGCCGTGTTCTCGGCTATGCTGATGATGGGGGTGAACCGCAACGCCCAGCGGATGGTAGAGGAAATCCATCGCCAGTTTGATACCATTCCCGGCCTTAAAGAGGGCAAGGAAGGGGTTGTACCCGAGTATGACAAATGTATCGATATTGCAACGGTAGGCGCTTTGAAGGAGCTGGTTCCGGCAGGACTGATGGCCATTATTGCCACCTTGCTGGTTGGCTTTATAGGTGGGGTTAATGCCATTAGCGGCTTTTTGACAGGCAATATTACATCAGGCCTTTTGTTGGCTATGCTGATGAGTAACGCCGGGGGCTTGTGGGATAATGCAAAAAAATATATCGAGGCCGGCCATTTTGGCGGCAAAGGGTCCGATGCCCATAAGGCTGCCGTAATTGGCGATACCGTAGGCGATCCCTTTAAGGATACGGCAGGCCCCTCCATTAACACCCAAATTACTGTGGTTTCCCTTATTGCCTCCCTTACAGCCACCTTGTTTGTTGCTGTGAGCTTGATTAAATAATATTTTCAACTTAAAACACTCGGTTACCCTGCCGGGTGTTTTTTTGTTGGGTCTGTTTAAAAGCAAATCATTTCAATGGGTTGACAGGGCTTGTGTGTTTTTTTATGATAAACAAAAAAGGGAAAAGGTGAAAATCATGAAATACGGGCGAAGCAGAAAAAATATGGTCTTAGATGTAATTATTGGCCTTTTTGTAGGGGCTGGCATTGGCCTTGTTGTGTATATTTTTTCAAGGCAGCTTATGTGGCCGCTTATTGGCGGGCTGGCTGTCTTTGGGCTGTATCAACTCTGGGTGCTGCAGCACGTAACAAGGGGTCAGGTAACCCAAAGCCAGGTTATTTTCAAAAAAGGGAACAAAACCATCGGTGCTTTTCTCTTTGACCAGTTCTTTTTCTCATACGAAATGCCCGATAGCCAAGGGAATAAAAGCATTTACCTCATTGCCGAGGAAAGAGCAACCGGTGAAAGAACCAGAGTGGACTGTACCTCCTTTGGCAAAGACAACTTTTTCCGCCTCTACCGGCAAATTGCCCAAAAGGCCGATACAATGGTTTTAGAAGGGTAAAGAGGCCTACTTTAATAAAGCTAAAAACCATTGCTGAACGGCAGTACTTAATACAATGGATAATATAACCAGTAAAAGGCCAATGGTCAGGTGAACTTTTTTTGTCATGGCTAAGTAAGCAATATATTCGCGCAAGAAAGCATTTAGCGAAAAATAAAACTTGGTTTTTGCGCCCAGGCCTTCCCAGCGGAGGCCTGCTTTTTTTGCAATGATCAGGGCCCTAAACACATGGTAGCGGCTGGTAACCACCAAAACCTCGGGCTCTTTTCGGGGTGAGGAGCCCCTTTTGTTTTTTTCGTAATCCGCCAAAATAAGCTGGGCCGAAAAGTGAATGTTTTCGTAAGTGTTTACCGATCGGGTTTCTCTTATAATCTGCTGGGAAAGCAATCCTTTATCAAGAGCGTATTTAGCCATGGCCTCCCCTTCAGGCCAGGGTTCATCGGCCCCCTGGCCTCCGGAAAAAACAAAAGTGGGGGATAGATTTTGCTTGTGGGCATAGTCAAGGGCTTTTTGTATACGGGAGGCTAAAAGAGGCGGAACCTTGCCCTTTATTAAACCGCTGCCTAAGACAACAATGTAATCAAAACTTCGCCTGTGATGGGGAAACATGTTTAAAAAAGCCGAAAGGGTGTAGAGAAAAAGAATAAAGGCCAAATAAACAATTGCCCCTGATAAAAAACTGTATAGATAGTTGCCCACCGGGTTTGAAAAGGATAACAAAGGCCAGATGACCAGGTATAAAAAATATAAAACACCAAATAAAAGAGAGAGGGCGTGGGAAAGGGAAAAACCCTCTTTTTTAATCAGGCGGATTCCGCTGGTAATGGGAATAACAAACAAAAACAAGGCGAATAAAACCATTAAAAGTAAAAAAAACACTAAAATAGCGGGCAGCATGCTTTTAAGAAGAAGGCTGCTCACCTCGGCTATCAGCAGCCCGGTGGCTGCACCCAACATGAAAAACACAAAGGCCCAAAAGCCAAGTCAAAGGCTGTGGGGCCGCTTGAAAAATAAAAACAGGGTCAATCCCAGGGCAACGAGGGTGGCGATAATGAAAGGCAAAAAAACCAACATACAAAACGCTCCTTTTAAGGCGGCTAAAGCCATTATAAAAAAACAATGGTTAAATGGCAATCAAAAACAGGATTCTTGGTATAAAAAGATGAAAGAAAAGGGCGCAAATGTTATAATAAGCCTTGTGGTATTAAAATAGTGTGTTCAAAAAAGACGAGCAAAGAAGCAAGGAGAAAAAAATGAGCGAAAATTGTAGCGGCCAATGCGCCGGTTGTGAACAGGATTGTACTTCCCGGCAGGATAGCCTGGTATCGCAAGCCTTAAATCCCCATTCCCAGGTTAAGAAAGTCATCGGCGTGGTCAGCGGCAAGGGGGGCGTAGGCAAAAGCCTGGTCACCAGCCTGCTGGCTGTTTTGAGTGCTAAGAAAGGTTATAAAACGGCTGTTTTAGATGGAGATATTACAGGCCCCTCTATACCCAAGGCCTTTGGCATTCACGAAAAAGCCACCGGCAGCGATTTGGGCATGTTTCCTGTAACCAGCGCTATCGGGGTTGAAGTGATGTCCGTTAATTTAATTCTGCCCGAGGAAACAGACCCGGTTGTTTGGCGGGGCCCGGTGATTGGCGGGGTTGTAAAGCAGTTTTGGTCTGAGGTGGTTTGGGGGGATGTAGATGTGATGTTTATCGACATGCCGCCTGGAACAGGGGATGTGCCCCTGACTGTCTTTCAATCCATTCCGGTAGACGGCATTGTGATTGTTACTACTCCCCAGGAACTGGTGAATATGATTGTAAAAAAGGCTGTTAAAATGGCGGAGATGATGAATATTCCCGTATTGGGCCTGGTGGAGAACATGAGCTACGTTTTATGCCCCTGCTGCGGGGAGAAAATTGAGGTTTTTGGCCAAAGCAAGGCAGAGCAAACGGCTAAGGATTTGGGTATTAGCATAAGCCAGCAAATTCCCATGGACCCGGCCTTAACAGGCCTGGTCGATAGCGGCACCATAGAATATTATATGGGCAGGGACTTGAACCTGCTTTTTGCCCAAATTGAAAAAATGATTAATAATAAGGCCTAAGGGCCTGGTATAGGGCTTTTTGTAGGGATTGACGAAGGGGAACATGGGGATGAGCGAATACCAAAAACCGGGAATGGATCAAAAAGAGGTGGAGGTTATTTTGGCCGCCTTTTTTTCCGGCAGGGATCATCAGGCCCAAAGGTTGGCGGAGGCCCTCTACAAGGGTGAACATCCGCCTCTTTTAAAAGCCAGGGGCGAAAGCCTGCTGGCTTCCTGCTATTTTTCAAAGGGCAGGTACCAAAAACTAAAAGCCTTGGCACTGGGGCTGCAGCAGCCGGAGGAAAAAACAGCCATTGAAAGCCTTTTGCCCTTTTATATCGGGCACAGGGTAAGAAAAAGCAAGGAACCCAAAAGGATTCAGGGCGAAAACCTTATTCCCAACCTTTTGTTTTTCCCCGTTTGGGTAAACGGTAAAAAAGGTTCCTTTCTTTTTGATACAGGGGCCATGGGCACCATTGTGAACCAGGCCTTTTATGGGAATGAAACAGGGCCGCCAGGGCCGGGAGCCAAAGTACTTGCCTTAAATGCCTTTGGCCAGGAGCTGAAGGATAACAAAATAGCCCATATCAAAGACTTTGCCTTTGGAGGCCTTCATTTTCAAAATAAGCAGGTTATGGTTTTACCTGAGGAATATCTGACATTTCCATTAAACGAAAAAAAGCAAATGACCATTGATGGCATTATCGGCTTTGATATAATCAAAAAATATCCTTGGCTTATGGATACAAGAGAGGGAACCCTTCGCCTTATAGAAGAGGATGAACGGCAAAAAGGGACTTCCCCAAACCTTTTTTGCGACTTCTTCCCCTTGGCTCATGTCTGGGTTAATCAAAGAAAGCAGCTTTTGGCCTTTGACACAGGGGCGAATCAAACGGTTTTTATCAAAAGGGATGAAACAAATCCACTGCAAAAGGGGGCTGAAGGGGATAAAAAAGTGTTCGCTGCCGGTGGTCAAGGGCAGGCTCTGGGAGGCTGGGCCGAAAATCAGCAGCTAATCTTGGCGGGACGAAAAAAAACCCTTTCCCTGGTGCCTCTAATGGAAAACATGGTCCCTATTAGTTATCACTTTAACATTAGAGGCATCCTCGGTATGGATATGCTGGAAAATGCCCTAATTGAAATAGACTTTAGTGCCCATCGGCTGGCAATAACCCCTTATGAACCCGTATAGAGAGGCACAATGAAGGAAGGGAAAAAGAACATGCGGTTTTTACACACGGCAGATTTGCATTTAGGCAAAAGAGTTTACCAGTTTTCCATGATTAAGGACCAGGAGTATATTTTAGATCAAATTCTCTCCATTGCCCTTACCAGCAAAGCAGACGGCATTTTTATCAGCGGTGATGTGTACGATAAACCCACTCCCTCCGAAGAGGCGGTGATGCTATTGGACAGTTTTTTAAATCGCTGTACCCAGGAAGGGCTCCTCGTCTTTATTATCAGCGGCAATCACGATTCATCCAGGCGGCTGGCCTTTGGCAGCAAAATGATGGCGGCAGAGGGGATTTACATTGCTCCTGCTTTTGACGGCACCCTGGCACCCCTCACCTTTGAAGATGCTTTTGGAGAAATCAACATCTACCTTCTGCCCTTTATCAAACCGGCTCAGGTGCGCCATTACTTCCCCGATCAAAAGGGAGACGGAAGCTACCAATGGGCCCTTGAAACAGTAATAAACAGCATCCCCCTTGACCCTTTAAAGCGCAATGTGCTTTTAGCCCACCAGTTTGTTTTGGGGGGAATGACCAGCGAGTCGGAAGAAGTTTCCATAGGCGGGCTGGATCAAATTGCCGCTCAAACCTTTGCCCCTTTTGATTATGTAGCCCTGGGGCACCTGCACCGGCCCCAGTGGATTGATATGGAAAAGGTTCGCTATTCAGGTTCCCCTCTTAAGTACTCCTTTTCTGAAGTAAGCCACCAAAAGGGAGTGGGCTTGATTGACTTTGAGCAAAAGGGGAAGGTGACCCATACCCAGGTTCCCTTGGTGCCCCAGTATGATATGCGCCAGTTAAAAGGCTCTTTTGACACCCTTATCAACCAAAGTACTCCCGCAGATCAGCAGGACTACCTCCGTATTATTTTAACCGATGAAGAGGATGTGCCCAATGCCTTTGGACGCCTTGCTTTTGTTTATCCTAAACTGATGCAGTTAAACTATGATAATAAGCGCACGCGGCAAATTCTACAGGTAAACCTGGCCGGCGAAAATCCTATGGGAAAAAGTCCGGTTAAGCTTTTTGAGCAGCTGTACTGCCAGCAAATGGGCATGGAGCTGAAGGAGAACCAAAGCCAATACATCAGCCGGGCTGTTAACAGCATTTGGAGGGAAGAAGAATGAAACCGCTACAGTTAACCCTTTGTGGTTTTGGCCCTTACGCAGGGCAATGTACAATTGATTTTAAAAACCTCCAAGGGCTTTTTTTAATCACCGGAGATACAGGGGCGGGCAAAACCACCCTTTTTGATGCCATTGCCTTTGCCCTGTATGGCCGGGCCAGCGGCACCAACCGAGATAATCCCGATATGTTCAGAAGCAAGTATGCTCCCGAGGACGGCCCCACTTTTGTCGACTTTACCTTTTTGCATAAAGAGGAGAAATACCGTATTGTACGCAACCCCGAGTACCAGCGCCCGGCAAAGCGGGGCGGAGGCACAGCCCAGCAGTTGGCTGAGGCCACCCTTTGGCAAGGGGAGCAAGAGCCCATCAGCGGCACCAACCGGGTAAACCGACTGGTGGAGGAATTGTTGGGCATTGACGGAAATCAGTTTATGCAAATTGCCATGATTGCCCAGGGGGAATTTTTGCAGGTGCTTCTTAGTACCACTGAGGAGCGGAGCAAGATTTTTCGTAAGCTCTTTCGCACCGAAAATTTTCAAAAACTCCAGGAAAAAGTGAAGGAAGATACCCTGCAACTTAAAAAAGAAGAAGAGAACCTGCTAAGAGAACTGGGGATTTTATACAGTCAAATAGAGGTGCCCCAGGAGGAAAAATATGAAGACTATGCCCAAGTTAAACAAAACTGGAGGGCCATGGCCCAGGCTGGGGAACTGCTAAAGGAGTATGTAGCCTTACTTGAAGCCGAGAAGGAACAGGCTCGGTTTCAAATGGAGCAGACCAAAGCCTTAACGGAGCAGCAGGTAAAAGAACTTGAACAAGTAAGGGCCTATGAGCAGGATGTGCAGGAGCAGCGGCAGCTAAGCCTTCTCCTTACCCAGGCAGAAGAGAGCCTGGCTATTCAAAAGCAAAAACTGGAAGAGGCCCTTTTACAAAAACCTGAAATTGATGAAGAAAAGAAAAAATTAACCCTGCTGGAACAGGGGTTAAAAACCCTTGAAGGCCTCAAAGTCCAAAGGCAGAACGCTTTTGATCTACTGCAAAAAGAGAAAACCGGCGATAACAAGCAGCAGGGGTTAACCCAGCAGATTGCGGCGGAAAAAGAAAGGCTGAACCAGATTGAAAAGCGCCTGGTGAGCCTAAAAGATATTGAGACCTTGTTTGTGACGCTTCAAAACAAACAGGAAGACCATCAGCGCCGTATGGAGGCCCTTGCAAAGGTAGGCCTTTTATATAAGCGCCAAGATCAGGAAAAAAAAGCCCTTGGCGAAAAGCAGGCAGCCTTTGCCCGAGAACTGGATTTATTTGAAAAACAAGCCAAGCAGCTTCTTCAGCTGGAGAAAGCCTTTTATCAAGGCCAGGCGGGCTTACTGGCCCAAAACCTAATCGAAGGCAGCCCCTGCCCGGTGTGCGGTGCTGTTCATCACCCTAAAAAAGCCCTTTTACCAGAGAATGTACCTACCAAAGAAACCTTGGATGAGCAAAGGGCCAAAGGGGATGAAAATCAAAAAAGCCTGAACCAAAAAGGCGAAGAAATCAGTGCCCTTGTGGCCAGGCACAGCCAAATGATTGAAGAACTAACGGAAAAAGGGGAGGCTTTGTTTAATACCGGCGATATTAATAATATTCCAGCCCTTGGCAAGCAAATGCAGGCAGCCTTTTTAGAAGAAAAGGCCAGGCTGGTTGACCAAAGCAAAAAAGCGGAGGCCGAAATAGCAGAAAAAAACAGCCTGGTAGCAGAAAAAGAGAGCCTGGCCCAAGGGCTAGAAGGTAAAAGGCAAGCCTTGCACCAATTGGAAAATGAACTGGCGGCCTTAAAGGCCCAAAGGGCTGCTTTAGCTGCCCAGCAAGTAAAAGATGAAAAGGCCTTGCCTTTTTTGAACGAAGAAGAAGGAAGGACCCTTTATGCCAGCGCCAAAAACCGCATCAGTATCCTTGAAAGGGGAATCGAAGAGGGACAAAAGGCTTTTGACCAGGCAAAAGACCAAGTGCTGCAGCTGAAAAGCAAAGTAGAAACCCTTGATAAGCGAATAAAAAGCCAGGCTTTTTCAAAGGATGTAAGGGCAGAGACCTTGCAGCTTAAAATGGAAGAGACAAACAGTTTGTTTCAAAAGCAAAGCCAGGCTTATCAAAACCTCTACGCCCTAAGCACAGCCAACCAAAAAACCCATGGGCAAATTGAAAGGGTTTTTACAGCCTGGCAGAAAAAAGAAAAACACCTGCGCTGGATGAACATGCTCCATGGGGTAGCTGGAGGAAATGTAGAGGGCAAGGAAAAAATCAGCCTGGAAACCTTTGTGCAAATGCAGTATTTGCAGGAGGTTTTATACAAGGCTAACCTGCGCCTATACCAAATGACCGACGGCCAATATGAACTTAAAAGAAGGGAGCAGGCAGCCAACCGCCGCAGCCAAAGCGGCCTTGAAATAGATGTAATCGACCACTACAACGGCTCTGTACGCAGCGCCAAGTCCCTTTCCGGGGGGGAAGCCTTTATGGCCTCCCTGTGTCTGGCCCTTGGGTTATCTGATGAAATACAAATGCAGGCCGGGGGCATCCGCCTTGACACCATGTTTATTGACGAGGGCTTTGGCTCCCTTGATGAACAAAGCCTGCAGCAGGCCATTGGGGTACTCAAAAGCCTGTACGATGGAAAGCGCTCCGTGGGCATCATCTCCCACGTGGGGGAACTAAAACAGTCCATCGACAAGCAAATCATCGTTACCAAAAGCCGCACAGGGGGCAGCAGGGTGAAGGTGGTAGGGTGAGGGGGAAGAACGTGAGCGAAATTTGATGTAAGGCTAGGGGCCCTCCAGCGAAAGGCTGCCGTGCACTTTATTTAAATGCCTTTGCTCATTGATAAGATGGTTTAAGGTTGGATTGCTTGGATTTGCTTACATAAGCAAACCAACAAATTATTATGGAGGGACTAAACGGTTGTGTAGATTTATACTTTTTGGTATAAGCAAATATAATACTTGTTTATGCAGATAAAAGGAGACCATATAAAATGCCCTTAAGACACATGTTAAAACGTGCTACAATAATGCCGAAGTTAAAAGGTGGTTGTCTGCTAATGATTTTATTCTTGGGCTATCCTGTAAAAGCAAAGAAGCAGCTGCTAACGTTATTTGAAATTATAATTGCTAACAATAAGCAAAAAGGAGTAATAACTTGAAAAATATTGATTTTCGTCAGCGTAAAAAGCCTGTACTATTTTATCTTTCTCCTCTTTTAGCTTTTTTTACCGTTGTATCTTTATCAATCATCGTAAGTATTAGCGACCATGATGCGACGATGAAACTAACTAGCGGTAGTTCCTTTTTTCTATTTACTACGTTAGCAAAATTTAGTACGGCCTTTGATGGAAGCTCTCTTGCCTATACACTTTGTCTTTTTTTTCTTTCTTATTGGTATAGTATTTTCTTTTTAGAGAAAAAGAAATACTCTCCCTTAGTGCTTTTACTTTCATCCTTGTTTTCGATCTTTTATCTTTTTGGCCTAAGCTATAGCGCTTTTGATAATTGGGATTTTCTCTTTCAAAGCCGTTATCAAGTAATTCAAACAGTGGTTCTTTTTATTGGTCTGCTTGTTTTATTTTATACTCTTATTGATAAAATTTATTCTTTTTTAGATAAGGATAATAACACATTACAAAATCCAACTGATTTTAATAAAAAGAAATATTTCTTAACCGTTTTTACTCTGTTATTGTTTTTTTGGCTGCCTACAATAATTGCTTTTTTCCCTGGGAGCGTTGCACCAGACACTAGATATCAATTACTTCAATATTACGGTTACCGGGATTTTGCAGCAGACAATCCCCCTTTTCTCACTTTTTTTTATGGTAGTATTTTCCATTTTGGAAGAACTCTTTTCAATGATAATTTAGGTGTTTTTCTTAATATTGTTGTTCAGACTTTGATATGTGCTTTCTCGTTTTCAATGATTTCTACTCGTATTAGAACCATGCAAGTTCCCCGTGCTATGAGTGTAGGTGTTATATTGTTTTATGGGGTTGTACCGGTTTGGGCAGCAACAGCACAAAATATGATGAAAGATGTACTTCATACCGCTTTTTTTGCTTGGTTCATGGTCGAATTTATATATGTTATTTCTAATGAAAAATTAAAAAAACGCAACTACTTTTTTATGCTTATAAGCGCTCTTTTAACAGCACTAACAAGAAAAACAGGGTTCTATATCCTGATCATTTCTTTTCTTCCCCTGCTGCTTTTACACTATAGGACTAAGTTATTCAAAAGAACAACCATTACAGTATGTTGTTTTCTTTTTGGTTTTTTTGCAATCAATTACCTTTTATTCCCAGCCTTGGGTGTTCTTCCGGCTAGTGAAAAAGATACGTTCAGTATTCCTTTTCAGCAAACGGCCCTATATTGCAAACTATATGGCGATGAGCTTTCAGAAGAAGAGATAGCCATCATTGATAGTGTTTTGGATTATGACTCTATTGCAAAGGTTTACAACAGCAGGCTTGTTGATGATGTGAAAGACACTTATCGTGGAGATCCGGAAAAATTACCTGCTTTTATGAAACAATGGGCCCGGCTTTTTTTCAAGCACCCAGATGCATATATTCAGGCCATCATTGCAAACTCTTACGACTACTTTTATCCTGAAACAATTGGCCGTGGTGTTTTTAGATTAAGCATTGCTGAGCCAAGAGATAACGTATATAATCTATACAACACTTCGCCCCCGGCATTAAGAAGTGCAATCAAAAACTACCAGGCTTTGTGGAAAAAACTCCCTTTTTTCTATTATCTACTAAATCCGGGCTTTTATTCATGGATTCTCTTTATATGCATAGGGCAAGGATGGCGGAAAAAAAACGCGCGTATATTGCTAGCAAACTTACCGTTGCTGTTATTGCTGCTTGGTTGTGTTTTTTCACCTGTTAATGGGGAAACCAGGTATATGCTACCTATAATGGCTACACTTCCTTTAATGGTTGCCATCACCATGGAAAAAAGCAGTATTTTTCCCATAAAAAGAACATTTTTTAGCAGAAACAAAGACCAAATTTATAAATCATAGATGTATTTGATTAGCAATATTTAAAATCCAATAAACTAGCCAATTAAAGACAAGAATAGTATTAAAAGCTTTTGTTGTTGTTTATTTAGTCCATATTTATGATTTTTTGATAGACGCGCTGGCAATTGCTCTGGTCACCATAAGCAAAAAAATTGTTGATGCGAGCACTGTATTTTTCTTTTAGCTGGCAATCGGTTTTTATATATTCAATTATGT
>CAYFQH010000040.1:17641-18704 GCA_964345215.1 uncultured Oscillospiraceae bacterium
AATAAAGGATTCATACTACTATTTACCACAGGTGCTTGAGAAGACAGATTATAATCACAAAGCAAGGAGAGCAACTTGTGAAAAGAAGAAGATGGATTGACAACAGGCCCCATTTTTTTTAGCCGCTTATAATCGGGACTTTTTTTACTTAATACAAAATAAGCGTTAATTTCTTTTGAATGGTACTTTCTTATATACTCAAAAAAAGCTTCTCCATTGTCGTCGGCAATAGAAAGGCGGTCGGAAATTAACCAAATAGGTTTTTTCTTAAATCTCTTTAAAGCATGGTGTGCTAGTCTAAATAAAATTGGCTTGAGGCTTTTTATACGGTCTTGTCCCCATATTTCTTTTAAAAGGCGGAGCTCATATTGCATGTCAAATTGATCCAGATGCTTTATTTGAAATGCACTATTGCGATACTGTAAAAGCCAGTTTGATTGATATAGGTAAGCATTTCTTAGTTGGATGTTTATGGGAAAAAAATGCTCAAATTTTATATTCGAGATACGCATATAACCAAAAGGTGTTTTGCGAAAAAATTGTACAACGGCTTCGGTAGTTTTAGCAAGTGGTATCTCCAGACGGAAGCCGGTTTTATGATAAACTTCTTCTCCGATTGATTTGCCTGAAGGAACTAGGGGGATAAGCTGTGCCTCGTGCCATGCCCCATTAGTTTTTCCCATTAAACAAGGAGTTTCTTTTTCGATATAAAGATAATGCGGTATCCATCCTTCTATGATTAATGAATCTTGATTTAAGGTCAAAAATGAAATTCTCAAGGGAAAGTGCGTGGCTTGCGCACAAATAATAGCACCATGGGCAAAAAGAACATCATTTTTCCATTGGAGTGGAGATGGCAAAGATTGATGCTTTTTTGCTAACAAAAATGACTTGTGTTCAGTATAGATATGTCGTTGCTGCATGATTACATCGTCGTCAATATATTGGAGTAGCCCTAGGAGCATTGCTTTATACATAGATTTTTCATGAGGCGTTAATAGTTCTTCAGGTATGTTTTTTTGTGTTATTTTCCATTGTAGATCGTACATTAAAACAAATTGCA